>CAYSDI010000027.1:0-37666 GCA_964429745.1 uncultured Chitinophagales bacterium
GCGTGTACCACCCTTCGTCAAACGACTCGGTGCTGTTGGGTTCCAGGATGCTCGACACGTTGTAGTAGTCAGCCTGAGCCCGGGCCGCCGTCAGATCAAGGACGTAGTAGCCGTGTTGATCAAATTCGTTGTAGACCCCCTGTGGGTTTTCGCCCAAAAACAATTCCTCTACCAGATTGGCTAAAAAGACCCCGACGATTTCGTCAAAGTTGTCAGAGGTAACGCTGGTTCCCACAAATTCCACTGCCCGGGAACCCTCGCCGGTTTCGGGGTTGTAATAAAGGCTGTCGCCGTCCCAGAAAGGCACATCTAGGGCCACGGCTATGTGAACGTCCCCGGTGAGAAACACAACATTGTCAATGTTATGTTGTTGCAGGGTGTCCAGAATCTTGTTGCGCTCCGCAGGGTAGCCCATCCAGACATCCAGAAACTGGTCGCGAACACCGGGGTAAATGGATTCAAAGTTTTCCAAAATAAGCGGCGCGAAGACCACTTGATTGCCCACCAGTTTCCATTGCGCCGCAGTGTTTTTTAGACCGGTTGTGAACCAGTTGAATTGCTCTTCGCCCAGCAGGGTTCGGTCCGCTTCCCAAAGTGCGGGGTCGGTATGGTCGGTAAGCTGCTCTTGTCGGCCTTCGAGTCGTGTATCCAGCATGCGCCATTCCGCCAGATCACCGTATGAAAAGGTACGGTAGATGGAAAAGTCGGCATCATCGCGGATGGGGACCCATTCAAAATAGGCTTTTGCCGCTTCGCGGCGGCGGATGGCCCAATCGCCCTCCAGCAAGGGGTCGTGGTTTTGTGCGCCCCCGGTCCATGCATCGTTGGCTGATTCGTGGTCGTCCCAGATAAAAATGAACGGGTGCTGTTGCATGGCTCTCCGCAAATCCGGATCCAGGCGGTACCAGGCGTAGCGCTGGCGGTAGTCGCTGCGGGTCAGAATTTCGTTTTCGGGCTCCAGCATTTGCCGGCCTTCGTCTCCTCCATCTCCATACTCACCTTCTGCATATTCATAAATGAAGTCTCCAAGGTGAACGATGGCATCCAGGTCGTTGCGCTCGGCCAGACGGCCAAAAGCGTTGAAATAGCCGGCCGGATAATTGTTGCAAGACACCACCGCAAAGCGCAATTGATCGGCATTTTGACCCGCCGTTCGCGTGCGGCCAATGATGGAAAAGCGGCCCAGGGCCTGGAAGCGGTAATAGTAAGTGGTTCCATCATTGAGCCCCGTGAGCGGAAGCTTTACCGTATAGTCCGCGCTGGAATCCGTGGTGACCGAGCCCGATTGCACCAGGCTGCTGAACGCAGTGTCCAATGAAAGCTCCCAATTCACCACAACCGGCGTTTCGGTTTCCGGGGTAACCCGCGTCCATAAAATCACCCCATCCGGCTGAGGATCGCCGGAGGCCACGCCGTGGTAAAAGGGCTCCAAAATGGGATCAAAGGCTGCCGTTGCGGCGCTTCGCGTGGCCGGTTGTTTCCGGGCGAAGGACTCCAGGTGGTTTTGCGCCTGTAATGCAGATGCCCCAACGACCAGATAAAACGCGACAGCTAACAGAGCCAAGCCCATCCCCCGGGTGACAGCATGGGATGTTTCCTGTGGGCAATTTCGGGTTCGTGTTGTGAAAAGCATCGGTATGAGACTGGCCATAATGGGAAATTTCCGGCAATGTACTTTGCCAAGGTTAATTTCGTGTTAACTCCGCCAACCGCAATGAATTATTCTTCCCCCATGAAAAACTTTTCTTTCGCTTTTCTGCTGCTTTTTGCCGCTTCCTTTTCGCACGCACAAACCAGCCTGAATGGATTTGGCGCTCCGCTCCTCCAGGCTGCCCCACTTGATGGCGACTGGCGCGCCAATCTGGGGGTTGGTGGGGCCTTGCTCGTAAACCGGCAGTTCTATATCGGGGGCTACGGCATGAGCATGTTGGGCAATGTGGAGCGTAAATTGTTCAACCCCGAAATTCAGGACAGTGTGATTTTCCCACTGCGCTTTGCTCAGGCCGGGCTTTGGCTGGGCTATTTTATCAACCCCGACAACAAGTTGCAGGTAACCGTTAACTCCTTCGCCGGAGTGGGCAGCATCAGCACCACCGTGGATTGCAACTGCGGGCCTGATCGAATTTTCCTGGTGTCGCCCTACGTGGGCCTTCAATACGCGGCCACCGATTTTATGCGCATTGAGTTAGCGGCGGGCTACCGCGTAGTGGGCAGCGACAACGACCTGGATCTTTTTGGAGGCACCAACCTCAGCGCACCCTTTGCAGGCCTGCATCTCAAGTTCGGGGGCTTTGATTGAGGCGAAGGTTTAAAAGGTGGTGGGCGCGTTCACCCGCCAATTCCGATAAGCCAAACTGCTTTGCAAGGCAGGCACTTCAAGGGTCAACCAGGCATCCAACTCATCCAGTGAAAAGCCCGTGCCCGGCAAAATCGAAACCAAACGTTCCAGCGCGGCCTGGGGATCGCGTTGGGCCATGCACGAAAGCGGATAGACGGCAAGCACCGGATTGTCGGGGTACTGGCGGAAGACCGTTTCGAAGCGCGCTTCAGCGGTTTCGCAGGATCCTGCCCATTGCGCCGCAAGCCCTTCGAACAAAATAAGCAGGCTGTCCTCGCCAAATTGCGTCCGCAAGTCTTGCGTGGAGCGAGCAAGCCCTTCGGCATCGCCCGCGCTCAGCGACCAACTGAACGCCAGATGGGCCACCGCCGGCGGCGACAACAAGCCCCCTTTGTTAAGCACAGTCTGCGGAAAAGCGGGGTCGCCCATATCGGCCATGATGCGGAGTTCGTCCCCAACCACCAGCGCATTGGAACGGCATTCTTCGGGAAGTGCCCGAATGGCCTGCAGCGCTTCATTTGGACGGCCGCCTTCGGCCTGCCAAACCGCATCCACAAGAACTTCAACGGTATGACGAAGGGCGTCAGTGCCAATGGTTGCGGCCAGTTGGCGAAACGCTTCTGCGCGTTCTTGCTCGCTGAGCGAACCAGGGTGTTCGGTCCAATCCACTAAAATCAGGTCTTCCTCTTCCTGGCCCAGCAGCAAATCGGTGTACACGGGTTTTTCGCCATCAAATGCCCGGTAAACCAAGTGGGGACCGGCCTCGTCGCGGTACTGGCGCAGCAGGTCAAAATGGCCAAACTGGCGGTAGAGGGAAGACCAGTACTCCCAACCTTCAATGCGGCGTTGCCGCCGGGCATCGACATCGGGTAAGCCCGAACCAGGCATGGCCAGAACTTCCTGATGGGGAAGGCCAACAGTAACCTTCGCGAGCCATTCGCTGGAATCGCTTTGCACGGCGCGCTCCAATTGTTCGGCAAAGGCCAGAACAGCGGCATCATCCTGCAACAGGTCTGCCTCTGCGCCGGTCCTAAAGCGCGGCAGGTAAACCACAACCAATAAGAGCGCAGCTAAGGCGAACAGGCCCGCAGCAGGGAGAAACTTTTTCATCGTTTAAGAGCGGCGCCAGGACTATTCGGATCAAATGGCCTCAATGCTGGTTGCTTCCACCCAGGCGACATTGCCATCGGGTAGGGTCACTTCCACCCAATTTCCTGTCCGGTTGGTCATCTTTAATTTGAACCCTTCGCGCAAGATGTAAAGATCGGTTGATTCTTGCGAAGGGGCGCTTTTGAGCAACGTGCTGGGTGCCATGATGATGGCGTAGCGCTCGTGCGCGTCCAGACTTTGGCGACCAAAGGCCCCGCTTAAGGCCAACACTAGCGCAAAAAAGCCGACGAATACCACCATGAGTCCCGCTCTGCGCCAAAGGAGTTGTGCGCTCCACCAAATCGGCGAAAAGCCGATCAGCATCGACCAGGCCACGGCGATCGTTAGCCAAGCCCAAGTAGTTTGCGAAAATAAACTGATCCAGCCCGTCCAGGTGCGGTTAAAAAAATGCCGGGGAAGGGGTTCCATGCGCTTGTCTGCTTGCCGCAAGTACGCCAACTCCAGGTTGTGCAGCACGTCGGGGTCTTTGGGTGCTAACAACCGGGCCCGTTCGTACTGCAAAATGCCAGGTCCCAAATTTCCCGCTTTAAAATGGGCATTGCCCAGGTTGTAGTGCAGCGCAAAATCCCGATAGCCCAGCTCGATCAACCCTTCGTAAAGCGCGGCAGCGGAATCAAATTGGCCGGCATCGTAAAGCAAACGCGCTTCCTCAAAGCGGGCGGCAAGCTGCTCGCGGTCGGGGGTGGAATCGGGGGTCAAATCTGAGGCTGCGTGCAGCGAGAGAGCCATTCCCCCGAGTGTAAAAAAGGCGCAGGCAAATGCCCGTAGCGGCGCAAAAACTTTTGCGGAAAACTGCCGGGCGAAGGGGTGGCTACTCATCACAACATTTCTTTTGTTATGCCGGCGTCCATGCCAGCGAGCAGACTGATGGCGTCTTCGCAATCGCTGTGCAATGAACCCACGGCGCCAGGGGCAAACAACGCCATTTCGGCGCGATCCAAAAGGGCGATCAGGCGGTCAATAGTCCCAGCGTCCAGTCCGTGTTCCGCCAGGCGGAGTCGGATCTGGTCTCGGTTCAACTCGCTTTGCGCCATGCCAAATTTGTCGCCGAGGTAGCCCCAGATAGCGCGAACCAATTCGTCGTAAAAGGCCCTGCGGTCGCCTTTTGTGACCAGTTGACGCGCTTGTTGGAGGCGCTTTTCTGCCGCTTTGCGGGCGCGTCGATTGCGCTGGCCGCGGATGTCCGCACGGTTTGCCCGGTGTTTGCGAGCCATCACAAAGAGCGGAATTCCGAGCAGCAGCGGGGCAGCCAACCCCGCGTAAAAATAGGCGCTGCCCAAAAAGGGCTTTCTGGGTTTCAGGAAAGCAGGCGTTGCGGTTTCAAGGTAGCGAATGTCCTGACCGAGCTTTTCCACCTCTTCTTTGGACAATCCTGCTAAGGCTCCGGCGCTCGAGGTGGTTCCATCCCCCTGCGCTACCTTTATCGTATACGATTCTCCACTTTTGCTGACGTAGCGCGCTGTCTTTGGGTCAAAATAGGAAAAGGAAAAAGGCTTGAGGACAAATTCGCCGGGCTTACCGGGAATGAGCAGGTACTCGTAGGTTTTGCTTCCCGCCCCATTGCTAATCTTTGGATCGTATACTTCAAATCCAGGGGGAAGCTCCAGCTTGGGATCGCCAATTAACTTGAGGTTGCCCTGTCCGGAAAGCGTGATGCGCAATGTGAGCGGTTCACCAGTCGTGGTTTCAGTCGCGCTCAGACTGGTCTTGAGGTCAAACTGCCCTACAGCTCCATTGAAATCATCAGGAATACCGGTACTGGGCAAGTCGCGAACATTGACGCGCACCGAAGGGCTTTTCAACTTCAAAGACTCACGGCGAACCTCCATGCGATTGCCCCAAAAGTCGCGGATTCTTCGTCCGGTGGGAACGCTGGCCACCACCGTCATTTGAAAGGGGTCAATGCTAAACTCTCCACTTCGCAGCGGGTAAAGTTCCGTGCGGTATAAATCCAGCGTGTAGTAGTCCTGGCCGTTGATCTTTTCTACCCGGATGCGGGGCTGTTGGTCGCGGCTGAGTAAATTGGACGAAAAACCATCGATAGTCGGCGCCGTTTGTTCCTCAATGCCCAGCAATTCATAGCGCGAATAGAGCTTGTAGGTGAGCACAAATTCTTCGCCTTTAAACGGGCTGGATTTGGTCAGGTTAGCATCGATAAAAATGTTGTCGGCTTGCGCCATGTCCGGGGGTGCATCAGCCGGCAATACTTTGACCGTAAGTGATTTTGAGGCGTAACTCGCACCCTCAAATTTGATTTGCGCGGCGCCGATTGTGAAGGTGCCCGCTTTTTGCGGCTTGAGGATGTAGGCGTATTCAAACACCGTGATGTTTCCCGAAAAGTCCAGATCCATGCCCCCGCTCCTGCCCTGGCGCTGAACGGCAAATCCCGGGCTGAATTCCGGCGACTGAATATCAAAGCGCGGGTTAACCAAACTGATGCTGTTGCCCTTGTAGCGAAGCTTGTAGCTGAGCGTTACCTCTTCAGTCAACAGGGGACTGGCGTTGCTGATCGCAACATCTACAAAGTACTTGTCGGTTTGCGCGGCAGCATAGGCCGGCAAAAAAACCAGCAAGGCCAACACGCCCCTCCATATGGCGTTGAGGTTTCCCATTACCAGTCTTTTTCAGATTCGCCTCGCACTCCTTTCACTTTCTGGGCGTTGACTTTTTTCTGGACATCTTTCTCGTCCTGTTCCAGGGCTTCCAGAATGCGCTCTAATTCTTCCGGGCTCATGTTGCGTTCCTGCTGATCCTGCTGGGGATTTTCGGCTTGTTGATCCTGCTCGGGGTTCTGCGGATTTTGCTGGTCCTGATTCTCCTGGTTTTGTTGGTCCTGGTTCTGCTGATCTTGCTGCTGTTGCTGATCCTGCTGATCCTGGTTTTGCTCCTGGTTCTGTTGATCCTGTTGCTCCTGTTCTTGCTTTTTCAGCATAGCCTGCGCCAGCGAAAGGTTGTGCTTGGCGTTTTCATCGCCGGGTTTGAGCCGCAAGGATTGCTTGTACGCTTCTGCTGCTTTTCGGTAATCCTCGCCTTTAAAATACGCGTTGCCCTGGTTGTAGAAGGCCTCGGCCCGCGCACTCGTCGGCAACCCGGTTTTTGCAGCAACTTGGCCAAACTGAGTGGCCGCCTCCTCAAACCGATCCTGCCGATAGGTGGTATTGCCCAGATTGAACATACCTTCCGTCATGGTTTGGCTCTGTTCCAGGGCTTTGCGGAAAAAGATTTCCGCCTCTGCAAACTGCCCTTCGTCGTACAGGCGGTTGCCCTCCCACGCCATTTCCCGCGCTTTGCGCTCTTGGGCGGGCGAAGGGCTTTGCGCCCCTTGAGCAGCCTGACCGCTGGTGGTTTGGCCTGTTCCACCGCCCGGGTTAGCCGTAGACCCGGCTTGCGAACCCGTTGCGCCTGCCGCGTTACCCTGTGCCCCGACAGCGGAAGAGAAGGCCAGAAATACGGCCAACAAAACAGTAGATGGAGCGGTGGTTATGTATACCCTCATGTGTTAAGCAAATTGATCCTTTTCCACCAGGCGGCAGCGCGGTCGGTGAGCAAAAATTCAACCAGCAGCAGCACCAGCGCGATGGCCAGGAAAACTGGAAAATGCTTGCGGTAATCGGTGTACTCAAACGATTCCCCCGTTTGCTTATCCAGTTGATCCAGCGCGGTGGCGATATCTTTGATGGTCTGTGTACCCCCGGAAATGTGGTAGTATTTGCCATTGCCAGCAGCGGCAATTTCCTGCAACATTGTTTCATTGAGCTTGGTCAGCACAATGTTACCTTCCTGGTCCCGCTTATAATCCACCACACCAGACCGGGTGGACATCGGAATTGGCGCTCCTTTAACGGTACCCACCCCAACCGTAAAGACCGCGATTCCGCTTTCCGCAGCCTTGCGAGCCAGGTCAACGGCATCGCCTTCGTTGTTCTCGCCGTCGGTGACAATGATCAGCGCGCGGTTCTTCGTTTTGCCTGCGGGTCCCTGGCCCTGTTCAAACGCTTCGGTGGCCAGACCAATTGCCTCGCCAATGGCCGTGCCTTGGCGTGGAATAACATCGGTGTCCAGAATATTCAGGTACATCAGCGCAGCCCGACTGTCCACCGTCAGGGGCATTTGCAGGTAGGCGTTGCCCGCGAACACCACCAACCCCACTTTGTCGTTGCGCAACTCGCGGAGCAACTGGGCAATAAAAAACTTGGAGCGATCCAGCCGGCTGGGACGCAGGTCTTCGGCCAACATGCTGCGCGAAAGATCCACTGCCAGCATAATGTCAGCACCTTCGCGCTTGACGGTTTGCTTTTTAGCGCCCATGCGCAAATTGGCCAGCGCCAAAATCAATGACGCTATCGCCAAAAGCATCAAAAAAAAGCGCAGCCCTTTTCGGGTGGACGAGTGGTCTTTGAGCAGTGATTCAGCCATCCGGGGCTCCGCAAACTGCTTGAGTGCCTTGTTGCGCCACCGCGCCGTTGCGCCAAAAAGAAGCAACAGCGGGATGAGCCCGAAGAGCAAATACAACCAGTGATCGTGTTCAAAATTGAGCATATCAGGTAGCGGTTCTAAACACGGTTTGGGCCAACAAAATTTCTACCAACAACAGCAATACAGCCAGCCAGGCAAAAGGGTAAAACTTCTCTTGGTAGCGCTGCGAAACATTCACGTCTATTTTTTCCTTTTCCAGTTGGTCAATCTCCTTGTATATCTCACGGAGCTTATCGGCACTGGTTGCCCGGAAATATTGGCCTCCCGTCAGGTCCGCAATTTGCGTCATGGTTTCTTCGTCCAGCGAATTCTGTGGATCCAACTCAAAAATCTTTTGCCCGCGTTTATCCAGCACCGGAATGTTTTTGCTGGAGCGAGACCCAATGCCGATGGTATAGATTCGAATGCCCAGATCGCTCGCTGCGCGCGCAGCGTCAAGCGGCGCAAACTCGCCAGCGGTTTGAACCCCGTCCGTGAGCAGGATGATCACTTTGCTTTGCAAGGCCGTGGAGTCTATCAGGCGGTTGAGTGCCATCCAAAGGCCATCGCCCAGCGCAGTGCCGTCCTGCAACTGCCAGGCATCGGCATCCTTTACAAGTCCAAGCAACAGCCGATGATCCAGCGTTATGGGACATTGCGTGAAAGATTCGCCGGCAAACACCACCAGACCAATGCGGTCGTAAGGCCGCCCTTCAATAAACTCCGCCGCGGTGCGCTTGGCTGCTTCAATACGGTTCGGTTGAAAATCAATGGCCCACATGGAGGTGGAAACGTCCATGGCTAACACAATGTCGATGCCTTCGGTGGTGATGCTCTCTTCGCTGAACAAACTTTGCGGCCGCGCCAGCGCGACAATAATGGCCCCCAACGCCAGCAAACGAAGCACTGGCAGCAAAGGCAACATCCGAACCCGCCACGAGACCGGGGACCCTTCGAACCCCTCCAGATCCGCTACGGTTAACGCAACAAAGCGGCTGCGGTAACGCCAGCGGTAATAACTAGCCAGCAAGGGCAGCAGCGCCAGCAGAAACAGCGCTTCAGGAACGGCAAATTGGATGTCCGCCAAATAGGCCCTCATGATTCGGTGGGGGTTTGCGTTGCGGGGGAAGGGCCGGCGGGAGCCGCCGCCAACGGACGATTGGCTTCCACGAAGGCCACGGCATCGCGCAGGGCGCGCCGGTGCTGGTCGGGCATCGGGCGCGCTTTGGCGAACTTGACGATATCGGCCAGGCGCAGTAGAGTGCCCAGCGTCTGCGTGCTCTCCGGCGACAACGCATGGGGCTGCAACCGCTGCATGATTTCGGCGGTGGTCGATTCCAGTGCGGGCTCGCCGAAACGCCTTTCGATGTATTCCCGAACAATGTCTGTCAGCTCAGAATAGTAGGGCTTTATTTGCTCTTGCTGCCAGAGACGGCTGGCTTCCAAAACCTGCAGGCGCTGCAAAGCGTGCTCGTCAATGGGAACCACCGGTTCGGGCCGGACAGGAGCTTCGCGAACGGGTTTGGGCCGCTTAGACCAATAGTACCGATAGAACAAAAACCCGCCAATGCTGAGCAAAAGCAAGGCCAAGAACCCGTACATCAACCAGGGAATGGGCTTGTAGTCCACGTCACGACGCTCGATGATGGGGCGCAGCGCATCGGCATCGGCTGTATCAACCGGTACAAGGCCAACGGTAAAAGGCAACACAGCCGTCGCCAAAAGGTTGGTATCCCTTCCCCGGACCAGCCCGATGGGGAAGCTGGGCAACAGGTATGCACCAGTATCAAATTGCAGGTAACTCAGGCGGCGGACCAACTGGCCATCCCGCGAATCGGTTGAGTCGCTCAACAGTTCCATGCCAGGCAGGGGTGCTTGTAGCGCTGGCCAAAGCACAGAAGCCGCTTGCACCATGTCTACCGATAGCGTGAGGCGTATTTCATCGCCAGCCTCATAAACGTCGCGATCCAGCCTGGCGCTGACGGATTGGGCCAGAACACGCGGCAACCCGGCTGTCATACAAAACATGCCTAAGAACAGCAACGCCGCTCCGCGCCCAGACCTGTTCGGAGCATATTGCCATGCAACAGTACAATCTGAAATGTTATGGTCTTTAAAGACTGCCATGTCAAAAACTCAGCGCCGTGAATCCCGGCGGCGAAAGAAACTATGCAGGGTTTGCAGATAGCGCCGTTGGCGAATTTTTTCGTCTGCGATGGAGCTGTCCACACTGATCACGTCGGAGCCTACCTGGCGAAACAATCGGCTGAAGCGAGCCAGGTTTTGGTCATAATGAGCAGTGTAGTGATTCCGGACGGCCTCGCTGTCAGTATCCACCCAGCGTTCCCGGCTTGTCTCTGGATCCCGAAGCCGAACCAGTCCCATGCGGGGGATTTCTCGTTCGCGCACATCGTGCACATGAACGCCAATCAAATCGTGCTTGCGAGCAGCGATCCGAAGCGGCGTTTCATAGCCGTCGTCTATGAAATCGCTGAACAGAAAGGCAATGCTCCGCTTTTTAATGACCCCGTTGAAATACTGAAGCGCATCGCCAATGTTGGTTCCGCTGCCTTTGCCTTCAAAGCCAAGAATTTCCCGTACGATCAGCAGGATATGGCTTTTCCCTTTTTTTGGCGGAATGAAACGCTCCACCTTATCGGTAAAAAGCAGGCAGCCGACCTTATCGTTGTTGTTGACTGCGGCAAAAGAAAGGACCGCTGAAATTTCAGCGATCAACTGATTTTTAAATTGTCCGCTGGAACCAAAGTAGGACGAAGGGCTCAGGTCCAGAAGCAACATAACGGTCAGCTCGCGCTCTTCTTCAAACACCTTGATGTAGGGGTGGTTGAAGCGCGCAGTGACATTCCAATCGATGGCGCGGATATCATCGCCGAACTGGTACTCCCGGACCTCGCTAAACGACATGCCTCTTCCCTTAAAGGCAGAATGGTACTCTCCGGCGAATAGGTCGCTTGACAAGCCCTTGGTCTTGATCTCAATCTTGCGGACCTTTTTGAGCAATTCCGCGGTATCCATTTGCCGCTCCCGTTCAGAACTGGGCAATGGATTTTCTGATGCAAAAAGGGGAGGCATCAGGGAACCTCCACGGTGTTGAGGATTTCCGCAATGATCTCTTCAGGACCGATGTTCTCCGCTTCTGCTTCGTAAGTGAGGCCGATGCGGTGCCGCAGAACATCCGCGCTGATGGCGCGAACATCTTCCGGAATAACGTAGCCCCTGCGCTTAATAAAAGCATAGGCCTTGGCAGCCAGGGCCAGGTTGATGCTGGCGCGGGGTGATCCTCCGTAGGAAATAAGCGGCACCAATTTGGACAAGCGATAATCCGCAGGATTGCGGGTAGCGATGACCAGGTTGAGGATATAATGCTCGATTTTTTCATCCATGTAGACCTGGCGCACCAGTTCTCTCGCAGCAAGAATTTGCTCTGGCCTAACCACAGCCCGAATGTTCTCTTTAGGCGCCCCGGTGTTTTGGCGCATGATCATCAACTCATCTTCCCTGGCCGGATAGGTAATCACCACTTTGAGCATGAAGCGGTCTACCTGCGCTTCGGGAAGCGGGTAGGTTCCCTCCTGTTCAATGGGGTTTTGCGTGGCCAGAACCAGAAAGGGTTCCTGCAGGAGAAAGGTTTGATCGCCAATGGTAACCTGGCGTTCCTGCATGGCCTCCAGCAGCGCACTTTGCACCTTGGCCGGAGCCCGGTTGATCTCATCCGCCAGGATGAAATTGGCGAAAATGGGACCTTTCTTGACGCTGAATTCGTGGTCTCGCTGGTTGTAAATCAACGTGCCCACCAAGTCCGCTGGCAACAAATCAGGGGTAAACTGAATCCGGCTAAACTTGGCATCAATGGCCGAGGCCAGCGACTTAATCGCCAGCGTTTTGGCCAATCCCGGCACGCCTTCCAACAAAATGTGACCGCCAGCCAGCAAACCCAGCAAAAGGCGTTCCATCATGTATTTCTGACCGACAATTTGCTTGCCCGTTTCCAGGCTCATCAGATCGACAAAGGCACTGTTTTCGTGAATCCTGTCGTTGAGTGCCTGAATATCGCTGGTAGTCAGCGTAGTTTCCATGGATTTTCTGGCTAGATATCGCGTTCCATTAATAGATCCGTCCCCAAAAGACGGGCTCCGGAAAGGTCATCCGAAGCGGACGCTAAGTTAACGTTTAGCCGCTTCACAACCTGACCTTATTCGCGTTAAAAAATGTTAAAGGTTGACTATGTTACGGTCTGCCCGCATTTTTAGCGAAGCGGTCTGGCCAACACACAACGCCCTATTTCTCGTGCGCTGTTGCCTTCCAAATCAAACGCCTCCACCCAAACAAGGTAAACCCCTACAGCCGCTCGTTCCCCCAAATCAGTCGTGCCATCCCAGGTAAATGCTTCCACTAACCCTGCACTTTGGTTGCGCACCAATTGACGGACAGGCCAGCCCCGGTCGTTAAAAACCCGAATGCTGACCACAAAACCGGGCTGTTCCAGAGCCAGATTGATCCGCAGCACGTCATCAGAGCCATCCTGATCGGGTGAAAACACTTCCGGCTCCAGGGACAACATGCCAGAAGCAGGCCCAACTGCCTCAGAATACACCGAATTCTGATCGGCAGGAGTGCCAAATCCCCGCCCTTGAGCAGCCGAATGCCAGTTGAATTCGCTTTGCGAGGGTTGATCCGGGTCAATGCGCTCCAGGGACACCCCTTCGGTATCATCCAGCAGTGAAAAATGCCAGGACTCGCTAAAATGGACCCTATCCAATGAACGCAGGAATGCCCCATCCCGGTACTCCAACAGAACAATCCCCTCCTCATCGCTGTCCGACCAGGACGGCATGTCTTTAACACGCAGAATTCCGGCGGGATTACCCGAGAAAAACTGCTGCATTACGGCCTCGGGGTCTTCTGTCAACACTGCGTATTGTCCGGGGAAAAGCAATCGTCCTTCAGGCGACACCCTCGCTACTTCGAGTTTTTCTGAAGGAAAAAGCGGGTCAAGCTCTGCCACAAACAAATTGAACATCTCAACAATCTTAGACGAGCGGTTCAGAATTTCGATGTAATCCACTCCGCCTGTTTTGGGGTTGAACAAGACTTCATTGATGACCAGATCCAGGCTATCCGGTACCTCCGGTACCCCGAACAAAGTGCTGCTCTGGGCAGCAATCTCGTTTCCCGCACAATCCGAAGAAGCAGACACCGCAAGCGTGTACACCGTTCCGAACTGCACCAGATCTGGAAGCACCAGCTTAACAGCGGTAAAGTCCGGCCCCTGCGGAACAATCGCCAACGGGGTTCCCAAATCCGGCGACACTGCATAGCTACCTGATGGCAGCAAGGAAAGCGAATCCATCGATTCACTAAACAAGGCCAGAATGGAAGTCGGGTCTATGACGGCCGCACCCACCAAGACCGGCACTACACCATCCAAAAACTGGTTTTCAACACTGTTCGCCAATCCGGGAGTGCCTTGTGGAGCCGCCTCGCTGGCCCGCCAATTGCAGCCACCCAGATGAGGCCTTTGCCCGTCAATCATTTCCAACGACCATCCCCCTTCAGCCTTGGTAGAATTTCGGTACCAATCCAAAACATAATAAATGTTGTGTATCTTTTCTCCCTCATCGGACCACACACTCAGCGCATCACCATCATTGTTTAGGCTGGGGAATCCGGAAACCCCCAGCACCGTTCCGTAACCCTCAAAAAGCGCGGTGTCTGCCAAGTCGCAAAGGATGACCCGGCTGCCCGGAAGCAGCACATGCGGCGCAAAAGCCGAAGAGCCCGAAGCAGAGGCATCGCGCATCGTCCAGCCCTCAAGGTTGATGGCCTGCCCGCTGCGGTTTAACAATTCCGCAAACTCTGCCTCCGGAAGTCCACCACCTGATGGAGAAGGATCGGGAAAGACTTCGCTGATGACCACATCCAACGCTTGAACACGGTAAGGCAAAAAGTCCAAGGTTGTCGGGGCCATAATGTTTCCGCGCAAATCTTTGACCCCACTGACCGCAAGCATATGCGGAACACCGTTTAAAAAAGGCAGGGCAAACTCCAATTCCACCTGCGTGGAGACCTCTGCCAACCGAGCCGCCCAAGCCGGATTTCCCAAGCCGTTGTTCACTTGGTACGCCGCAGTAATCGCCGCACTTTCCGGATCCACCGCTTCTGAAAAATCGAGCAACAGCGACCGATCGGAAAGCGGCGTCAACGCCAATAATTCCGGCGCAATAGAGTCAATAATCTCCGAACCCGCGTAAACATTGTCTAAAAAGAAACCCGTTGCCCGGCTGGCGGTGCTGTAGCGTGCGTAAAAACCAAACCATCCGGTTGGGGCGTGCAACACGTCCGAAGCAGACCCTCCAAAAACATAGGTTCCCGTCTGGCCGCAATCCGCCCAGAGCTGCCACATGCCTGTGGAGTCGCGAAAAACCTGGATGTCCGCCTCGTTCGAAGACGCTGAACCAATGCAGGGAAACACGCTCGTCAATACCTTAACCAAGGCTAAACCATCCTGCCGGAACAGATCGAGCGAATCAGATTCTGTTGCCGAAGCTTCGCCGAGCTGCAAAAAATAGCCGTTGAGCGCCGCTTCCAAATCCGACTGATCGGACACCAGGTAAATCCGCGCATAATTGCTGGAACTGGGATCAAAATCAAGCCGCAAACGCACCCGCCACTCCTGAACGGGAACAAGCGGCAATGCTGTGCTTAAAGAAAGCGTGCTGGTCAGCTCGGGACCCGCGCTGTGCAACCAGCCATCCTCAACAGCGAAAAACGCACTGTCCCCGATCCAAACTGGATCCATGGTAAAATTTGCGTCAGAAAAATCATCGATTAATTGGGCGCTGGCTGCCTGAGTCAGTGCCAGGAACAGCCCGCAGAAAATACGCTGCATGGCTGCGAAAGTATCCGGGGCCTTTCGCCCGAAAGCAACGCCTTTAAAAAAACTTTCGCCATGTGGAAAAAACGTGGCGCGCCAAGCAGCACCCCCTCCAGATCTGCTTTGCCGAGAGCCTTCCAACCGTTGTCCCGATTGAATGTACACGTGTACTTTTTCGAACTCATTTTTTACCAGAAGCGTACTTGGCTCGCGTAACTTAGCCTAATAAAAAACACGTTATGCGCGTCGCTGTTGTCGGGGCTACCGGGTTGGTTGGTCAGGTGTTGTGCCGGGTGCTCGAAGAACGCCGTTTTCCAGTGACGGAATTTTTTCCGGTAGCCAGTGCGGCTTCGCACGGCAAACCCGTCACGCTCAACGACAGGGAATACCCGGTTATCAGCCTCCAGGAATCGCTGGATCTCAAGCCCGATTTGGCGCTCTTTTCTGCCGGCGCTTCCGTGAGCCGGGAGTGGGCGCCGCGCTTTGCAGAGGCCGGCACCCGGGTCATAGACAACTCGTCGGCCTGGCGCATGGACCCCGCCATTCCGCTGATGGTTCCTGAAGTGAACCCGACTGCCTGCAGCAGCCGTAATCTGATTATCGCCAACCCCAATTGTTCCACCATTCAACTCGTGGTGGTGCTCAAACCCCTGCACGATCACTATGGCATTAAACGTGTAGTCGTGAGCACTTACCAGAGCGTCACGGGCACCGGTTATAAAGCCGTGGACCAGATGATGGCCGAGCGCGAGGGCCGCGAAGCCATTCGCGTGTACCCGCACCCGATAGACCTTAATGCCATACCCCAATGCGACGTATTTGAAGACGGCGGCTACACCAAAGAAGAGTGGAAACTGGTTCGCGAAAGCCGCAAAATCATGGGCCTTCCCGAGCTGGCGCTTACGGCCACCACCGTGCGCATACCCGTCCAGGGCGGGCATTCCGAAAGCGTGAACATTGCCTTTGAACGCGATTTTGACTTGGGCGAATTGCGCTCGCTCCTATCGCGCAGCCCCGGTATTTTGGTTCAGGACGATCCGTCCAGCAACCTCTACCCCATGCCCCGCACCGCCCACAATCGCGACGAAGTTTTCGTGGGCCGCATCCGCCGCGACTTCTCCCAACCCAACAGCCTAAACTGCTGGATTGTAGCCGACAACTTGCGCAAGGGCGCGGCAACCAATGCGGTGCAGATCGCGGAGCTTTTAGCGGTGCCCTACCCCCCAATCCTGGCAAACCCCGTATAGGGCTGCAACACTTTGGGAATAGCAATTCCGGTTTCATCCTGGTTGTTCTCGAGCAGCGCCGCAACAATGCGCGGCAAGGCCAGCGCGGAGCCGTTGAGGGTGTGCGCCAAAGCCTTTTTCTTGTCGCTGTCCTGGAAGCGGAGTTTGAGGCGGTTTGCCTGAAAAGTTTCGAAATTGCTGACCGAGCTCACTTCCAGCCAGCGC
Organism: uncultured Chitinophagales bacterium; assembly: GCA_964429745.1. Lineage (GTDB taxonomy): Bacteria > Bacteroidota > Bacteroidia > Chitinophagales > BACL12 > WGOA01. The sequence goes on from CAYSDI010000027.1 coordinate 16,310, forward strand.
TCCTGCGCTGCGGACCACACTTCAAAGTCATAAGTCAACGCCGAGGTAAAGCCCATGTCGCCGCCACAGAGCCGCAGGATCCGGTAGGGCAGTTCCAACGCCTGAACCAGGCTTTCCACATGGGCCACCATTTCTTCCAGCACTTCGTAAGACCGGTCCGGATGTTCGATGCGGACAATTTCCACTTTTTCGAACTGGTGCAAACGGTTGAGCCCGCGTACATCCTTGCCATAGGACCCCGCTTCGCGCCGGAAACACGACGTGTAGGCGGTCATTTTGATGGGCAGTTGCGCCGCTTCCAGAATAACGTCGCGGTAAATGTTGGTCAGCGGAACTTCTGCGGTAGGAGCCAAATACAGCTTGTCTTCGGCAACCAGGTACATCTGCCCTTCCTTGTCCGGAAGTTGACCTGTGCCAAAGCCCGATGCTTCGTTGATCATCACACTGGGGATGTACTCCGTGTAGCCCGCATCGGTGGCGCGGTCCAGGAAAAATGCAATCAGCGCGCGCTGCAGACGGGCGCCCTTTCCTTTGTACACCGGAAAACCGCTGCCGGCCAGTTTAACCCCAAGTTCGAAGTCGATTAAGTCGTAAGTAGCGGCCAGGTCCCAATGCGGGTGAGCCGTCGCAGGGAGCGAAGGGGTGTTTCCCCCGGAGCGAACAACTGCGTTGTCTTCCGGAGTTCGGCCAGCCGGAACGCTGGCATGGGGAAGGTTAGGCAGCGTGTAGAGCAACGTTTGGAGCGATTCGCTCACCTTGTCCTGCTGCTCAGAAAGCTCCTTGGAGCGCTGTTTCAGCTCAGCGGTGCGCACTTTGGCGGCATCGCCCTTCTCTTTTTTACCTTGTGTATACAATTGCCCGATTTCCCTGGCCAGGACGTTGGATTCCGCCAGGACCGCATCGTGATCCGTTTGAAGCTTTTTGCGCTGATCGTCCAACGCAATGAGCTCGTCAATGGCCTCTGGTTGGGCAAAATGGCGGTGCCGAAGGCGCTCTTTGGCAGCCTCAGGATCGCGGCGGATGTCAGCTAAGTGCAGCATGGTCAAGGCCGGAAAACCAATGGGGCTTTGCCGGCGCGGCGCAAAGGTAGGCATCCCGAGGAGCGTTTGCCGCCATAAATCGGGCAACCTGTGGCGCATTTGATTTTTTTAGCCTACATTTGCTTTATCCATCGGGTTCTTCTCTGGCGGCGTTCTGCCCCGAGCCTTCCAATCTCGTTCCGAACCCTCGTTTTACTTCCCTTTTCCTTTCGATCCCTCCCTTCTGACCCCTTTTTAAGGCCGTTAGCGCCGCACAGGAGGATTCGCCGAACCGCATCCTCTTCCATCTCCCCCCATTACGCAAAGCATAGCGCTTATGTATGACATTCTGCAGTTGAATGACATGCCTGTACCAGAACTCCGGCAATTAGCGGAGACCCTGCAGGTGGAGTCACCGCTAAAACTGGACAAACAGGAACTGATTTATAAGATTCTGGACCGCCAGGCTATTCATTCCGGATCTTCCTCCAGCCAGGAAAAAGCCACCAAAGCCCGCAAAACGCGAAAAACCGTTTCTGGTGAAGGTCCGGGCCAAAGTTTGGACGAAGGTTCGAGCGAGGTTTCAGGCGAAATTTCTGGCAAAACTTTGCGCGACCCGTCTGGTGAAATTTCGGGCAAAACCTCGCGTGAAAAGAAAGAATCTCCCGCGACCCTGGTGGCAGAACCATCAGCCTCAGCAGAAGAAACGGCCGAGAAACCCCTGCGCAAAAAGCGCGGACGCAAGAAGTCCGAAGAAGGAGATTCAGAAGAAGAATCGACGGAAATTGCGGAGGGAGTTCAAGCTAAACTGGCTGACAACGAGGCTTTTGTGCTGCCATCGTACCAGAATAAACTCGTGTCCAGGAACAGCGCAGCCGAACAGAAAAACAACTCGCTGCATAATCCGCAGGTTAACTCGGAGCCTAACGCAGAAAATAACGCGCAAAATAACGCGCAAAATGATGCGGAAAGCGGCGCAGAAAATGGCTCAAGTGCTCCAGCACCAGCGGGAGAACTGCGGCCGCGCGAACTCCGCTCGCGCGACGACCGCAACCGGCGCGGTGGCCGGGGTGAGTTCCCTGAGCGCTCCGACCGCAACCGCGATGATCGCCCGCGCGACATGCGCGGCCGTGAAGACCGCCCTGCCGCTCCGGAAGACCGCAATCGCCCGGGGTTAGGGCGTGAGGATCGCAACCTGCGCGGGCGAGAAGGGCGCGAGGAGCGACCCCTTCCCGAAAACAGCCGGCCCGGTTTCGGGCGCGAAGATCGCAACCTGCGCGGGCGCGAAGATCGGCCGGCACCAGAGGAACGCCCCCGCGAAAACCGCGATGTTCGCAACCGCCGCCGCGAATCGCTGTTCAACCCCGAAATGGACGGCCTGATCGTCTGCGAAGGAGTGCTTGAGATGATGCCAGACGGCTACGGCTTCCTGCGCAGCTCAGATTACAACTACCTCTCGTCACCTGACGACGTATACGTGAGCCCGGCACAAGTCAAGAGCTTCGCCCTAAAAGCAGGCGATACAGTGGTGGGCATCGTCCGGCCGCCAAAGGAGGGCGAAAAGTATTTCGCCCTGCAAAAAGTGGACACCATCAACGGCCGCTTTGGCGAGCAAATTCGCGATCGCGTGCCCTTCGAGTACCTTACGCCGCTGTTCCCGGAAGAAAAACTTAACCTCTACACCGAGGCCAACGACTATTCCACCCGCATCATGGACCTGTTTACCCCCATTGGAAAGGGGCAAAGGGGCATGATTGTAGCCCAGCCGAAAACAGGTAAAACCCTGTTGCTCAAGGCAGTGGCTAATGCCATTGCCACCAACCACCCGGAGGTTTACCTGATAATCCTGCTGGTGGACGAACGCCCGGAAGAAGTCACCGACATGGAGCGGAGTGTTAAGGCCGAGGTGGTTTCCTCCACGTTTGATGCGCCTGCAGACCGCCACGTTAAAGTGGCCTCAATGGTGCTCCAAAAGGCCAAGCGCATGGTTGAATGTGGCCACGACGTCGTCATTCTACTCGATTCCATTACTCGTCTGGCCCGCGCGTACAACACCGTTCAACCGGCCAGCGGCAAGGTTTTGTCCGGCGGTGTTGAAGCCAATGCGCTCCAGAAACCCAAACAGTTCTTCGGCGCTGCCCGAAACGTAGAAAACGGGGGCTCGCTGACCATTTTGGCCACCGCGCTGATTGACACAGGCTCCAAAATGGACGAAGTGATCTTTGAGGAATTCAAAGGCACCGGCAACATGGAATTGGCCTTGGATCGCCGCCTGGCCAACAAGCGAATTTTCCCGGCCATTGACCTGACCGGCTCCTCTACCCGCCGTGACGACAAACTTCACGACCGCGAAACCCTGCAGCGCATGTGGATTCTGCGGAATCACCTGGCGGATATGAACACCGAAGAAGCCATGAACTTCATTCAGGGCCAAATGAGAGGCACCAAATCCAACGAGGAGTTCCTGATTGGCATGAATTCATGACCCGTTTCAGCTTAGCGCAGCCCAAATGCGCCCCCGATCGGGCTAAAAACGGCTCAATTTTCTCGTCGGGCAGGGTACTTCGTTCTCCACATTTTGTTAACTTTGCCTTCCCTTACCCCGGCCGGGCCGGATAGGGCGGGCAGGACCCCGCATCGTTCCTCCGATTGATTAATCCGCATACCGTTCCGATCCGATGAAGCGCACGTTCCAGCCTTCCCGCCGCAAACGCACCAACAAGCACGGCTTTCGTTCCCGCATGGAGACCAAAAATGGTCGTGCCGTGTTGAACCGCCGCCGAGCCAAAGGCCGCAAAAAACTGTCGGTCTCTGACGAGTTCCGCCTCAAATAAAAAGAACGAGGGTCTTTCATCCCGTTCGCAACGCTTTTACCAAGCCGAACGACTGACCAGCCAGGCGCTGATCGGTCGTTTGTTTTTGGATGGAAACAGCATTCAGTCCTTTCCGATTCGGCTGATCTGGCTCCCGGTCCCCCCCTCGGGGCCTTTCCCTATCCAAGTGCTCTTCGCGGTGCCGAGTTCAAAGTTCCGCCGCGCTGTTGACCGGAACCGCATTCGCCGCCAGTTGCGGGAATGCTGGCGGTTGCGCAAAGGCGCGGTGTACAGCCAACTCAGTCCTTCGCCCGTTGCGTTTGCCTTAGCCCTGCTTTATTTAGGGCGCCGCATGCCCGCCTTTGCTGAATTGGGCGAAGCGCTGGACGTAGCTTTGCGCAAGTTGCTGCATGAACTGGAACACTCCCATCCGGCTGTTAAACCGGGCCCTGAGCTGGGCCCTGACGGGGTTTATCCGGACGTACCAGGGCGTGATTAGTCCATACCTGCCCAATTCTTGCCGCTATTCGCCCACCTGTTCGGCTTACGCCGCGCAGGCCATTCGGGTGCACGGACCGTGGAAGGGCGGCTGGCTCGCTTTGCGACGCATCGGCCGCTGCCATCCCTGGGGCGGATCCGGCTACGACCCCGTTCCTTAAGGTGTTTTCTAAAAAGTGAGGCAAACTTGGTTATCAAAACGTTAAGGTGGCACCTTAATCGTAGCGTTGTCGTTATATTTTGGGGAGAGATTACGCCAATGCTCGCTTTCGCCTGTTCCTTTTTTTGACGTTTCCTTCTACCCAACTAACGCTTATGCAAACTATGTTGAAAAAATTGCGCTTTCCCCTGTTGGCCCTCGCAGCCGGGTTGGTTTTAATGGCGGCCTACACCCCTCCCAACCTCTTTGAGGTCACCAAAAATATTGACATCTACACGTCCATTTATCGGGAGCTGAACACGTATTACGTGGATGATGTGGATCCGAATAAGTTGATGCGCGAAGGCATCGACGCCATGCTCGAAAGCCTGGACCCTTACACCAATTACATCTCTGAAGCGGAAATGGAAGGCCACCGCTTTCAAATGACCGGCCGCTATGGCGGAATCGGGGCGGTTATTCGCAAAGTGGATGGGGTCATGACCGTTGTGGAACCCTACGAGGGCTTCCCTGCGCAACTTTCGGGCATGCGCGCAGGGGATGTTATCCTAAGCATAGACGGCAAGAGCTGCGAGGGAAAGGACACCGATGCTGTGAGCAACATTTTGCGCGGTTCACCGGGTATGGAAGTGGCGGTTGAGATAATGCGGCCGTTCGGTGACGCAGAAGTTCAGAAACTGATCCTGATTCGCCAGGAAATCAACATTGACAACGTGCCGTACTCCGGCATGGTCCGCGATGACATCGCCTACATCCGTTTGAACCAGTTTACGGAAGAGGCCGGCAAACACGTAGCGCAGGCGCTGCGCGATTTGAAAGCCAAAAACACCGTAAAAGGCGTCATTTTGGACCTTCGGGGTAATCCCGGTGGCTTGCTGCGCGAAGCTGTGGAAGTGTCCAATGTTTTTGTGCCCAAGGGCGAACTGATTGTTTCCACCAAAGGCAAAGTGGAGGAATGGGATCGCTCGTTTAAAACCTTAAATCCGGCAGTGGATGCGGAAATTCCGTTGATCGTGCTGACCAATCGCGGTTCGGCGTCAGCTTCGGAAATCGTTGCCGGGGTTATCCAGGATTTGGACCGCGGTTTGGTGATCGGTGAGCAGACGTTTGGCAAAGGACTGGTGCAAAGCACGCGGGATGTGCCTTACAAGACCAAACTGAAAATCACCACGGCCAAGTATTACACGCCGAGCGGTCGCTGCATTCAGGCCATCGATTACAGCCACCGAAACGATGATGGTAGTGTGGGTAAAATTCCAGATTCGCTGCGCACCGCCTTCACCACCCGCGCTGGCCGCAGTGTCTATGACGGCGGCGGCATCAAACCAGACGCTGAAGTGCTTCCCGGCGAGTATGCCCACGTTACCGAAGCCCTGTTGACTAAAAACCTGGTTTTTCATTACGCCAACCAGTACCGCGCCACACACGAAAGCATTCCCTCAGCCTCAGTGTTTACCTTAAGCGACCAGGACTGGACCGACTTCCAGGCTTTCCTGCAAGGCAAGGATTACTCTTACACGACAGACAGTGAAGCTATGCTTGAAGAACTGGCAGAAATTGCTGAAGAAGAGCAATACACAGCTTCCTTGCAGACGGATCTCAGTGCGCTGCGATCCAAGCTGAAGACCGAAAAAGAGGCGGATGTGCAAAAATTCCGCGAAGAGATCCAGCAAGAGCTGGAAACGGAAATTGCCATGCGCTATTATCACCAGCGGGGGGCCATCGAGGCTTCTTTCCGCTACGATCCCACCATCCAGGAGGCGTTGCAGTTGTTTGACAACCCCGAGCGTTTCGGTCAGTTGCTTCAGCCCTAACCGGCCTTCTGGCCGCACTCCTGCGGGTGTCCTGCGTACCTTTGGCAGGATGAACCGACAACGAAACTCCGCGCATTCGCTGCCCAGGGAACAGCGGCCCTTCCCCCGTTTTCTGCCTTTTTTGGGCCTGGCGGCCCTGGGGCTTTTAACGCAATGCCGCACAGCGGAAACACAGACGCCCGAAGAGCGCCTTTTGGCGCACGTTACTTACCTGGCTGATGATCGGTTGGCCGGTCGGGAAACCGGCACGGAAGGCGAGTCGCTGGCTCTGGCTTATATCCAGGAACAGTTTGCGTTGCTCGGCTTGCAGCCCGCGGGTTCTGACGGATTCAGCCAACCTTTTGAATTCACGGCGGGCAAAACGCCTGCGGAGAGCAGCGGCCTGACGTTGAACGGAATGAGGCTGGTAGCCGATACCGAGTTTTACGCGCTGGCTCAAAGTGGAGAAGGTTCGGGCGAAGGGCCCCTGACCTTCGGCGGCTATGGTGTCAGCGATCCGGTCCAGGGTGCTTTCCTGGAGGCCGGCATGGCGCAGGGCAAGGTGTTGTTGCTGGATTTGTCCGTGCCCGATGGCTATCACCCACATTCTGATTTTGCAGATTACGCCGATGTGCGCACCAAAATTGACGCGGCCGTGCAGGCTGGTGCTTCGGCGCTCGTTTTGTTTACGCGCGATCCGCAGTTGGACGTTCCGGAAAAATATTGGGACCGAAAAGTAACGGAGAGCAGCCTGCCCGTTTTTTGGCTGACGCCAGCGGGTTATTCGCGTGTTTTTGGCCAGGGAGATCCGGGCGATGGTTCAGCGAACTACTCCCTTACCTGGAACCGCGACCGCCGCACCGGCCATAATGTTTTGGCCTTGCTGGACCATCCGAATACGGACCGCGTGGTGGTCATCGGGGCCCATTACGACCACCTTGGACACGGCATTTCCGGATCGCTGCACAACGGTGAACCAGCCATCCACAACGGTGCGGATGACAACGCCAGCGGTGTTGCGGGTATGCTGGAATTGGCCCGCATGCTCAAGGAACAGGGTCCTGACGGCAGCGATTACTTGTTTGTGGCTTTTTCCGGCGAAGAACTTGGGCTCTATGGATCCAAACATTTTGTCAAGAGTGCACTGTTTGACACGACCGATGTGTCCTACATGATCAATTTTGACATGATCGGTCGGTTGGACACCGTCAAAAACGCCTTGGTGGTTGACGGGGCGAACGCTTCTCCGGCATTTTCTGTCCTGGAGTCGCTGGCAGCGGAAAATGGTCCGACCATCAGAGCCGGTGGTTCCGGCATTGGCTCCTCCGACCATATGTCGTTTTACCTGGAAGGCATACCTGCGCTACACTTTTTTACCGGGACACACCAGGATTACCACCGTCCCTCGGATGATGTGGAAAAGCTGAATGTCCCCGGAATAGTGGCCGTGCTCGGTGTTGCGCACCGACTGATTCAGGCCCTTGATGACGACGGTAAGCTCGACTATGTGGCCGTTCAGGACAGCTCAGAGGCCGTTCCTGAGTTTAAAGTAACCCTGGGGGTTATTCCCGACTACCTCTTTGAGGGCCAGGGCATGCGAATAGAAAGTGTTCGGGAAGGCCGGCCAGCGGCAAATGCCGGGTTAAAAGATGGTGATGTAGTGGTGCGGCTAGGCGATGTGGAGGTGGTGGACATGATGGCCTACATGAAAGCACTCGGCAAGTTTAACAAAGGCGAAACCACTGCGGTGGAATACCTGCGCAACGATGAGCGGCTGAGTGGGAGCATCACTTTCTGAGATGGAGCGGATTCTCCATTTGGAAACCACGGCGGCTGTTTGTTCCGTTGCTCTTTCGCTGGGTTCTCAACTGGTGGTATTAAAAGAGCACCAGGAAGCCAATGCGCATTCCAAAGTGCTGCTTTCGCTGGTAGACCAGGCCATGCAGGAGGCGGGATGGTCCCGACAGCAGCTTGACGCCATCGCGCTGAGCGCTGGTCCAGGCTCATATACCGGGCTGCGGATTGGCAGCGCCACCGCCAAAGGTCTTTGCTATGCCCTACAGCGGCCGTTGATAGCCGTAGATACCCTCATGGCCCTTGCTTTGGGGGCTTTAAAGCGCCATCCGGAGGCCTATTTCTATGCTCCAATGATGGATGCTCGTCGAATGGAGGTGTATACAGCCGTTTATGACCCTTTTTTAAAAATAATTTTTCCACCGTCCGCCTTGGCTCTTGTGGATAACCCATACGTTAAATGGCTGGAATCCGGACCCGTGGTTTTCAGTGGAAATGGGGTAGAAAAGGCCCAAAATTTGTTGCATCACAAACACGCTATCTTTGAAATTCAGGTGCAACCCACTGCCATAAACATGGTTGAACTTGCTCATAAACGGTTTATTTACAATCAGTTAGAAGATTTGGCATATTTTGAGCCGCACTATTTAAAAGCCTTCTGGAGCCCTTCACCCCAAAGCCCCCGAAACATTTAGAAGAACGGTCAGGTATAAGCCTATAACCCGGATATGGGAACACGTGGCCAGCGAGTATTATCTGAGGCGGGATTTAAAAGCAAGAAGAGAGGATTAGGTAAATCTGCCAGATATGGCATATTTTTAACAGATCTAAAGGGCTATTTACTAATTCATTAACCAAAGGTTTTACTATGTTATCTGCCTCAAACACACTTAAGTTATCCAATTCAGACAAGGGAGAGATCAAGCTGGACTACAACATTTTGCGCAAAGCCGTTTTGGTGTTGCGGTCCGTAAACCATAAGCTCCGTCAGAGCATGATCAAATTACTCGAAGAGAGCGAGGAAATGACCGTGACGGAACTGTACGTTAAACTGCGCTTGGAGCAGTCCGTTGCTTCCCAGCACCTGGCTATTCTGCGCCGCGCCGGTGTGGTTGCCACACGCCGCGAAGGCAAATTCATCTATTACTCCCTCAACAAGGACCGGATTTCGGAAATTGCAGGGATGATCGATGAGCTCGTTGACTAAGCCCGTTTAGCGTCAAATGCTATTTTCAGGAGCCCCGCCTTGTGTGGGGCTTTTGATTTTATGATATTTGATGGCTTTGTGAACTTATTTGGTATTTTATCCACATCCATTTTCGCTTTTTGTTTATGACAAACGTGTCATTTTCATAACTTTCATTAACTTTGATTGTATAACAGCGTATAAGGACACCGAGGATTACAAGAAGGCGGCTGGATTTATCCCATTATATGATGATGGACAATTAGGACAAAATCGATTACACTACTAAACAGGACAAGAAAAACTTAAAAACTCCATGAGCAAAACCGTAAAAGAAACCAAAGCTGCAAAAGAAGCAAGAGTTGCAAAAGAAGCAAAAGCTGCTGCAAAGGAAAAAGTGGTCAGGAAAAAGAAGGTTTATTTTAAAGTAGACCAGAATAAGCTTGATCGCGCGTCAGAAATGATGCGGGCCCTGGCCCACCCGCTCCGGTTGACTATTCTTGAATTTATTGACAAGAATAAAGTGATCAACGTGAACAAGATCTACAACACGTTGCACTTGGAGCAATCGATCACCTCGCAACATCTCAAAATCTTGAGACAGGCAGGCCTGGTCAAAACCCGTAGAGATGGTAAGTTCATATTCTACTCGCTAGACTATGCGACAATCCAACGCGCCGTTACGACTATCGATAAGTTTAGCTAAAGCGTTGTGAACAGGATGCCTGCGTAAACCAAGCGTCCTTGTCAGGGGAGGGAAATTTTTGAGCAAGTATCGGCTGAGACTATCGAATTCAGCAAGGGGACATCACAGTCCCAAGGAAGCTGATATTTCGAGCATCCGGTCAATCCCTTTTCGAGCCTTTAGCCGCAGCGTTTCTTCCATCAACAGTTCTGGCAATTCATATTCCAGAGCCAGGTAGATTTTTTCCAACGTATTCCGCTTCATATGCGGACATTCGTTGCATGCACAAGTGTTGTTAGGCGGAGCCGGAATAAAGGTTTTGCCTGGCGACACTTTTTGCATTTGGTGGAGGATGCCCGTTTCCGTCGCTACAACAAAACTCTGCCTGCTAGATCGGGCCGAGTATTTGAGAAGAGCGGTGGTAGATCCTATAAAGTGAGCATGCTTCAACACTGTCGGTTCACACTCCGGATGAGCGATCAGTTCTGCTTCCGGGTGTCGGTGCAGCAAGCGGGTAATGCGCTCTTCGCTAAAAATTTCATGAACCATGCAGGTTCCATTCCACAGCACCAGGTTTCTGCCTGTCTGCTGAGCAACATACCTGCCCAGGTTGCGATCCGGCGCAAAGATGATCGGCTGATCAGCGGGAAGGGATTCCACGATGGCCACCGCATTAGAGCTGGTGCAAATAATGTCGCTGAGTGCTTTGATTTCAGCGGTACAATTGATGTACGAGATAACCTTGTGACCCGGGTGTTGCGCTACAAAGGCAGCGAACGCTTCTGGTGGACAAGAATCGGCTAAACTGCATCCAGCTTTTAGGTCAGGCAGCAAAACCTTCTTCTGCGGGCTCAGAATTTTGGCGGTTTCCGCCATAAAGTGAACCCCGGCAAACAAGATGATATCGGCTGATGTGGAAGCGGCCTGTTGGGATAACCCCAAACTATCCCCGATGTAGTCCGCAATATCCTGGATATCTGCGTCCTGGTAATAGTGTGCCAGGATAACGGCATTTTTCTCTTTTTTCAGCCTGGCAATAGCGTCAAACAAATCTATCGTTGGGTCGATGTCCATATCAAGGTAACCCGTCTGTTCTAAGTTTTCGCGGGCAATAGACAACCTGTTCACAATGGACATGGATTCTTCTTTTTAAAAAAAATAAAGCAACCCATCACTAAGCTTGTGGACATGTGCTTTTCTTTTCTGACCGGGACTTGGATGGGCAGCAATTCACGTTTGGAACGCGTTTATCTACAGCAAATTAACATCCTTATTGCTTGGTAATCAACGCGAACTGTCTTTGTCAACAGTAGGTGTATAGCTGGGCATGAGGGTAAATTCAACCAGGGTTGAAGGTTGGAAAGCAGGACAAGTTGGTGGATAGAGGCGCACTTGTCCTCATTTTAACAGGCTGAGTTTCGCGTTCAAAAAAACGCCCCGTAGTTATCCACTTTCTAGTGACGCATTTCAGGTCAGTTATCCTCCTCTTTTCAGCGCGAATGTGCACACGCTGTTCAGCCCTTCTTGAGCGACTTATAGAAATTCATTTCTTGCACATACCGATAGACCGGTTCCGTCAATAAGTATTGGACGGATCTTCCTGCTTGAATCTGTTCCCGGATAAAACTGGCGGACACGAGCAATTGAGGTGCCTCAGGAAAATGGATGTTGGGCATATTTTTCCATCGATCTGCGTCATAGCCTGGCCGGTGGTATACATAGAGCGCGTGTCGCTCTATGATCACGTTGTAGTTCTTCCATTTCTCGATGGAATCCAGGTTGTCAGAGCCCATAAGAAGGCTAAACTGATCGGCGGGGTGCTTCTCCTGCAGATAGGCAAGGGTATCTACCGTATACGATGGAACGGGTAAATCAAATTCCACCGAACTGGAGCGAAGCTGGTAGTTGTCTTCCACGGCCAGGTTAACCATGTACAGGCGCTGGCGCTCATCCAGTAAGCTGCTCTTTGTTTTGAATGGATTTTGGGGTGATACGACAAACCAAATTTCCTGGAGCGGACTGTTTTGTACAATGTAATTGGCAATGATCAGGTGGCCGACGTGAATCGGATTGAAGGATCCAAAGAAGAGTCCAACCTGCTTACCCATGATTAAAAAAGGAATTCTCCGTTCTCGTAGATCTTTTCGTCATCCGCGTAGATAGCTCCGCCATTTCGCATGTTGGCCAACATGTCCCAGTGAACGTCTGATTCGTTCTTACCTCCGGTCTGAAAGTAAGATTGACCAAGAGCCATGTGAATAGTGCCCCCCATTTTTTCGTCGAAGAGCATGTTCCGGGTCAATTGTTGAATGTGGTAATTTGTGCCGATGGCTGCTTCGCCAAATCGGCGAGCTCCGGGCAGAGAAAGCAGTTCATCGAGCAATTCCTTGCCCCGCTTGGCTTCCCACTTGACCACTTCACCGTCTTTTACCGTTAAGTGGATGTCTTCAATTTCGCGGCCCATGAAAATGCCAGGAAAACTGAAGCGGATATGGCCGTTCACCGTCTCTTCAACAGGACTGGTGTATACCTCTCCCGAAGGCATATTGGTCTGCCCATCTGAATTAATCCAGGTTCTGCCTTTGGTGCTAAAGCGAATGTCGATGTCCGGACCAGTATAGCGAATGGATTCGCGCATGTTGAGCAGATCCACCACTTTTTGCTGGTTTGCCCGAACGGTTTTCCAGGCTTGAACCGGATCAGGTTCCATCAAAAGGCAAGCGCCGTAAACAAACTTTTCGTAGGCGGCGAGCGACATCCCCGCCTCTTGTGCAGACGCTTCGGTGGGGAACAAACACAGGTTGCGCTTCATAGCGCGGGTACCCGTTCGTTCCATGTAAATCTTTCGACTTTGGCTGCGGGCGCTGGTCATTTTCCTGGTCTTGGCAGGATCCACCAGTTGCATTTCTTTGGTGTTGAACGGAGCCATTATTACCAAGTAGGCATCAAAGGTTTCCATAGACTCCCGGTATGCAGTCGGAACATACTCCAGTTGATGGTCTTGCGCATGTGCAAGAAAGAGCCTGTCCTGGTCGCGAAAGGCGGCGTGAATGTGCGGCAGTGCGCCCGCTTCTAACAGTTCTCTTTGCAGCGCTTGTAGCAGGGGTTCGGCCAGGTAGGTGCTATTGATCTGGACCTTTTCCCCCGGTTTTAACTCCAGGCAATAGTGAACCAGCAGACGGGCATAGCGATCGTGGATGGTCTCCATACGGCAGTGTAGTGCTTAAAGCGGCAAAGATAGGCAGTGCAAGGTATCTGCGTGACCTGGAGTAATCCTGGTAGCCGTTGCAACTTGCTGCGAAGCTCGAAACTCATAAGCATCCCTGTCCGCGCTAAAGCAGAAATTAAGTAATTTTGCTCGTTGTAATAACTGATTAATCAATAGAGTAAATGAGGATGAAAAAGATAATGTTTGTGAGTGCGCTGTCCATGACAGCCGCTATGATGATTGGGGGTTGCACGCAGGCACCAGACAGTGATGAAGCTAAAGTCGGTGACGCACAGGAAGTTCAAGATGCCGGTGCGGCAATGATCGCTGAAGTAGACCTGGCCTCCAGCAAGGTGGAGTGGGTAGGAACGAAAGTTACTGGCCGCCATAATGGCGAGATCCGCATGAGCAAAGGAAGCCTCCAAATGACCGAAGGCGCACTTGTGGGCGGGAAGTTTACACTAGACATGACCTCCATGAGTGCCACCGATAAAATGGGTGCTGAAAATGGCCTTACCGATCACCTGCAATCCGCCGAGTTTTTTGAAGTCGAGAAGTTTCCAACAGCCGAGTTTGTCATCACCGGCGTGCGCAAACTGGATTCCGCTCCTGTTGATGCCGAAGACGTCCCGGAAATCAATCAGTACAAACTCAGCAACCCCACCCACGAAATCGCGGGTAACCTGACCTTGAAAGGCGTTACCAAAAGCGTGACGTTCCCGGCTGCGGTCAATGTGAGCCAAGGTAGTGTCAGTGCAACCGCTAAATTCAACATCAATCGGGCCGACTGGGGCATCACCTACCCTGGCAAACCCGATGACCTGATTCGCGAAATCGTGCACATTGGAATCGCCCTGAAGGCTGCTGTTCAGGTGAGCTAAGGAAAAATTGCGCGCAACGCAGTATCTGAGTATTTTAGGAGTACTCATAAGAAAGGGGCTGGTCACATTGACCAGCCCCTTTGCTATCAAAGAATCCCGGATGGATTATTGTCCTTGCTGCACCGCCGGTTCTAATCCGTTTTCTAACATAACCAGCGGTCTATTGTAAAGTTCTTCGTCGGGCAGGAAAGTACGCATGCGCACGTTGTTCAAAAAGGGTCGCAGCCCCTCGTCAATGACAATCTGTTTGCCTAACGGCACCTCCATGACCAGCCCAAGCTGTTGTCCTCGCCAGCTCCGGTCTTGAATGGTGTACTCGCTGCTCAGGGCCAGCATGCTGTCCTGCTCGCGAAACCGGTACGCAATGCTGCGCGCGTTCTCCACGGCCTGTTCCCGATTTTTACCCCGGGCGCGGCGCACTACCGTTAGGGTGTAGTGGTCGCTTTTGCCAGGCTCAATGTCCAATTCCAGTTGTTGAAAGAACAGGCTGTCATTGGTCAGGGAAACGCCGTCCATTTTGATCTTGTCATTATGGTGAAAATGGCGCACCGGCGATTCAAGCTTGTTCAGGTAAATGGTCTTGACTGGATTGATTTTCAAAGGCACTTCTTCGCGGTAAGTAACCTCCCGCTGGAACTCAGACGCCACTTTGGCGCCCACAATGATCACTAGCCCCAGCCCAATGATCCAGGAAACCAGGAACAGCGCATCCAGCGGTTTGGTGCCCACCTTGATGCCCAGTAAAAAGCGCAGGCTTTTATAAGCCACAATGATCAAGGGAATACTCACCACAGCGAGCAACCCGATCACCATAGCATTGGCCTGGCCGGCACTGGAGAACAACAGCCCCAACACACCAGGAAAAAGAAACGTTGCGTAGCCGATACTGCCGGTGACTCCAAAGAAAGCCGAGAAGATGGCGAGGATGATGACGGCTACCAAAAGCCCCACAAAAACCTTTACGCCAATCCCAAACAATCTCCCGAATGAATCACCGGCCTCCGCGAAAAAATCGCGTCCGCGTTTTTCTGCTTTGTTCACCGGATGATCCGGGTTGTTCTCGATGTCCTCCTTGATGTTGTCAAAGCGCTTCTTAATATCCGTCGCTTCTTTTCGGATAGCTTTTTCTATGGAGTCAATCGTAACTTTTTCTCCCTTCATCTGCAATTTCTCCGACGTGGTTTTGGCTTCGGGCACCACGATCCACAGGATCAGGTACACCACCGGTCCCACACCGAATCCGAGCACGGCCAGCAAAAAAGCCAGGCGAACAATTAACGGATCCGCGTCAATGTACGTGGCAAAGCCGGAGCACACCCCGCCCAGGAGTTTGTCGTTGCTGTTGCGGAAAAAGCGCTTGTGTCCGTTTTCGGGCAAAGGGCCTCCGTTGCCTTGCGGCCCGGTACCCGCGCTGCTGCTAGAGGTCTCGCGCGCGGCCTCCCCTGCAGTCGACCCTGCAGCCCCGGCAGGATTAGGTGCGCTTTCCGGAGCGGCAGTTCCAGCCGCGGCTGTTACTACAGCGGGCTCTGCATACGCTTCAGAACTTTCCTGGCCCAGGTCTTTGGGAGCGCCCATAATCCGGACGATCTCATCGATGTCTTCGGTTCGGATGGATTCCCGTCCCGCTTTTATCTTTTCCTGGAAAATTTCGGCAATGCGGGATTCTATGTCTCCGATGATCTCTTCGCTGCCTTCCGTGCCCTGGAATTGTTTTTCCAGCGCCTTGATGTAACCATCAAGTTTCGTGTAGGCCTCGTTGTCGATTTGGAACACGAGCCCACCAATGTTGACGCTCATGACCTTTTTCATAGTGCTTGTATGTTTTTCGTTGCGAATCCGACAGCGTGGGAGAGCTCGTCCCAAGTTCCTTTCAGTTCCTGGAGGAAAGCCTCTCCTTCTGCGGTAAGGGTGTAGTATTTGCGAGGTGGGCCGCTGGGCGACTCCACCCAGGTGTAGGCGAGTAGTCCCGCATTTTTCAACCGGGTCAGCAAGGGGTAAAGTGTCCCTTCCACGACAATGATTCGCGCGTCTTTCAATTTGCGAAGGATGTCTGAAGGGTAAATTTCGCCCTGGCTGATGATGGCGAGGATGCAGAACTCCAGAACCCCCTTGCGCATCTGCTTTTTTGAATTGTCAATGTCCATAGCGTGCCTTTGTATCCGGGTTCCTTCTGATCTCGATCAAAACTAAGGCATAGAAAGGTAATTGGCAATGCAAGGTAGGTGCTTATAGACAGTATTGGGTTGTGAAAAAGCTAAGTGTTTAATTATCAACAGATTGCGTTTTGTTAAAGTTTTGTTAATTCAGGCGGAAGGGGATTTTGGGCTACCCACAACCGCTTTCAAATGTTGTTTCTAACGTTTTTGGGGAATCTATCAGAGAGGTTTTTAAAGATGCCGTGTATTTATCGCACTTATGCGGAACTTTGCGCTTCTTTTTGACCGCGCAGTTTTATGGCCCCCCAAGGAGCATCATGCTGCACGACCCATTCCATGAATAAGCTCCCGGTTATGAATCGATTCTTTGCAATTTTCTTCTGCCTTTTAGTGTTCACTGTGTCCACTTTAGTGGCGCAGACGCCTCCGGATTCCCTGCGCAAAAACGGGTGGTTAAACGGCGGGGCGGCAAGCCTAAACGCCAGCCAAACCAGCCTGACCAATTGGTCGGCCGGCGGCGACAACGCCATTTCGGGCATTGCCGCAGTAAATCTCTACGCAGACTATAAAGGAGGGCGCCATTCCTGGGTAAGCACCTTCAATGGTGCTTATGGCCTCCTTAAAACAGGCGACAACCCCTTCCGAAAATCGGATGACCGCTTAGAGCTCAACTCAAAATACGGGTATGAAACCGCTAAAAACTGGTACATCAGCGGGGTCATGAACTTCTGGACGCAGTTTGCCGAAGGCTTCCAATATGTAGACAACGTTAAGGTGGAGCCCGCCATATCCAAACTTATGGCGCCGGGTTACCTGCAGATTGGTCCTGGTATGGACTGGATTCCCAACGACAACTTTTCCATTTTCCTCTCGCCGGCCACGGCCAAATTTACTTTTGTGCTGGATGACGCCATCGCTGACTTGGGAACCTACGGCACCACCAAAGCCGATACCTTGGCCGATGGAACGCCCATTGCCGGTACCGGCGAAAACATTCGCACAGAATTCGGAGCCAACCTTCGCGCCAACTACAAAAAGGAACTCAACGAAGCGGTGTTGTTCAATACCTCACTCGGCTTGTTTTCCAACTACCTGGAAGACCCGCAATACATTGACGTCAACTGGGGCATGGGCATTACTGCCACCCTTTGGAAGTTTCTGGCGGTTAGCTTGAACACCGAACTCATTTACGACCACGATATCCTGCTGACCGATTTCGACAACCAAATCACCGAAGGAGTGTACGGCACCAAGCGCGCTGTGCAGTTTCGTCAGATTCTGGGTGTAGGATTAAGCTACACGTTCAGCAACGCTCTGTCCGAGTAAGGGTTCTTTAAGCACCCCGGAAGTTGCTCAGCGACCGGAACTTTTCGCCCGAATAATCAGCGTTTGCCCACTGCTGTTGGCCTGAAACTCTGGCGCGTAGAGGCATTGAACGGTGGCCGGACCAGCGCTGAAACTGCCGGCCTGGAAACCGCGGCTTTCGTACTCGAAAACCCAGGTTCCTCGCGGCAGGTAGTCCAGGAAGAAATTGGTAGAGGCATCGGCCACTGCGGTGTAATACCCCAATCCGGCGTTCCAGCGGTACCCGGATAGCACGTCAATGGGTTCCAGACCAGAAGCGCGCCCGTCTTTGAGGTGCACGAATTCCAGGTCGCGGTCCGTTGTTAAGACCAACCGGGTCACGAGCGTTTCTCCAAGTTCCAGCGGGACATCGGCGGTAACGGGGAGCAATTCCGGGCCGCGCTCTCCGGGCACCTGGCGGTACAGCGTTTTCTGAATGCTCAACGGGCCACCGGCTGCCACTACCTTGTCCAGATCTTCCAGGTAGCGCCAATGCAGGGCACCCCAGGCCAGGCCGGCCTCCGTCTTTTCGATTTCCACCTCCGCCAAGGAAGCATTGATGGAAGTAGCGTCCCAATCCTGGCGGATGTAACCCGTACCCGCTTCGGCGTCAGTGTTTTGCACGTCCGTTTTGCCCACGGTAATACGGGTATCATCTGCGTTTCCCAACAATTTTTTACCAGTGCTCAGGATGGCGTAACACGCTTCTGCCGTAGCGCGCGTGCTTGACCAGGCATTCGTTTGTTTCTGGCGCAATAGCCACACTTTCATGGCTTCTACGGCGTCGATATCGGCGTCGATCAGGTCAAAGGCCTCAATCAACAGGGCCTGCGTTTCGGTGGGCGCCTCGTACCAGTAAAAGCCCGCGCGCAATTCAGGCCACCACATGCCCAACTCCTCAGAACGCTGGGCGCGTTCTTTCAAAGAGGCCAGAATCTGACCGGAAATTTCGGGCGAAGGGAGATCGGTTGCCGGAGCAGCTTCTGTGGCGTTCGCATAGGCTTGCAGGCGGTGCAGAGCCAGCGCGAGCAAGACCTGTTCATAAACAGAACGTTCGTTCCAATTCAATGCAGTTTCGCGAACCTGTTTACTGAACTCTTTTTGCAGGGTTGCCGGTATGGGTTGATCGGCAAAGAAGGAGCGCGCGTAGAAGTAATGCAGGTCGTTGTGATCGCTGCGGAAGCCTTCGTTTTCGTTGCTTTTGGTCCAGCGCTCCATCGCCCGGGCATCCATGTAGGCAATGGCTTGTTGTACACTGTTCCAGACCCGGCTGTCCTGCCGAATGTCCTGGACTCCCAGCGCATCCAGATGGCCCAGGCCCGCAACAATATGTCTTGTTATGTAGGGATGATCCTGACCACCGGGGAACCAGGGCCAGCCGCCGTTGGGGCTTTGCGCTTGCAACAATTGGTTGAGCGCTGCCGATGATTCGTAGCGCATGTGGTTGGCATCCAGCAACAGACCGAGCCGCTGCTTGCGCTGCGTTTCATCGCGGGCTTCGCGCAACCAGGGCGTCTCTTCCAGCACAAGGGCCTTGAGGTCTTCGTTTTTTTCCAGGTTGCTGTTCAGGGCAGCGGTGCCCTTCCACCGTTCAAAAACTGCTGCAATAGCGGGGTCACTTTGGGCTATCCAGGTGCCGATGCTGTTGGCGTAATAGCGACTGAACGTTTGTTCAGTACAAGCCTGGGGAAATTCCATCAGGTAAGGCAACGCCTGTACGGCATACCAGGCTGGATTGGGTGTAAACTCCAACGTGAGGGCCTGGTTTTCGCTTTTGTTGGCGCGGTCAGCCAGGGCATCCCAACGGAATTTACTTAGGCCGGCGCGCGTCGCGGTTAGTGGAAAGCTCTCGCTGACCATCACCCGTCGCGGAAGGATGGGCAGTGCCGCGGCTTCTCCATCGCGGTGGCGCTCGGTTTGGGCGCGCAATTCATAGCGTACAGACGCAATGCCGCGGGGCACGCTGATGAGCCAGGAGACCACGGCGTTTTGACCGGCCGCGGCAGTCCAGCCCAATGGAACAGATTTGTGGCCGAAGCGCTCGTCAAGTGCCTTTCCGGTTTCGGTGTCAAAGAGCAAAAGGAGCGCTTCGCCCTGAAGCGACGTTGCGCTCATGTTGTCAATCCGGGCGCTGAGCACCAGTTTATCCCCTTCGCGCAAGTAGCGAGGAAAGTTAGGCGTCACCATCAGGTCTTTGCGCGTAATGGTCGTGTCGTTCAACAGGCCCAGGCGCAATTCCGTGTCGTGCGCGAGGCCCATGATCCGCCAGCGCGTCAAGGACTCGGGTGCCAGGAAACGGATAGAAACGCTCCCGTTCTCATCGGTTTTAAGCTGCGGGAAGAAGAAAGCCGTTTCCCGAAAATCGCTGCGCAGCGGCGGGGGAACTTGTTGGGTTTTGGTAGCAGTTTGTGCTTCAGGGGCAGTGGATTCTTGTTCGCTGATCGCTTGATCCATGCTGCTTTTGCCGAGCGCATCACCCGCCATCAACACTTCGCCGCGCGCCATGCCGGGTCCGTAGGGGCGGTAGTAGCGCGAAACATAGTTTCCCAGATACAACCCGTCATACTCGCGTTGGGGTTCCTGAAGCATGCCCACGGCTGGCAACAGCGGGGTCGCCTGGCTGCTGTTGAGCCAGAAATTGTTTCCCGACCAATTGCGCCAGCGGGGGTTTTCCGGAAAGCTCCAGGGGTTCCATTGGTGCGCAAGCAGGGCATCCAACGAAGCGTCGTACATGCTCAGGAGCAATTCGGCCGATGTACCTTTTTCGGACTGATCTTTATCGCTGGGTCTCTTGATCGATAGCGTCCAGCTTTGTTCGCTTCCGGGTTCCATCCGGTCGCGGAAGGTTTCCAGGGTGATCGACAACGCCCGGTTGGTCCACGGAACCGCAACATTTGTTATGATTTGATGTTGACGGTTATCGCGAACAGCGATGACTTCCACCTCCAATCCACCGCGATCGGCTTCCTGAATGGTGTACTCAAAAGTTTTGAGACCCGTGCCCGGAAGCACCCATTCCCTGAGCAGCGAGGTTTTGCCACGCCGCAATTCAACCAGAACAGCATCATCCCGGTTGGGACTGCCGGCCCGGAAACGCAGGCGTTGACCCGGTTCTGTTTGCGCGGGCAGGCCTTCCAACCAGACGTACTGATCAAAAGGCGCGTTGCCTTGAGGGCGTTTAATCCGTAAGTATTGTTCTGTTGCGACCGCTTGCCCGCGATTGTCTTCACCAATTATCAACAACGCGTATTCTCCTTCTGGCCAGGATGGGTTCGGGGGAAAGGTGAGCGTTTCTTCGCCCGGCTTTAAGGTCTGTTCCCAAAGCACCCGCGTGCTTTTTCTGTTTTGGGGCAGGTCCCGGTTGCTGTATCGATCATGGGGAAAGCGCTGTGCATAGTCGGTTTCAGAAAGGATAAACTGGTCGGGTTCCGCCCACAAGCGTTCGCGCATTCGGTTTTTTGGCGGGTCGAGCGCAACGAGCCGCGCGGTGAGCGTTGTACGGACTTTTTCGTCGGCGGCATTTCGTGCGCTCACGGTTATTGCGGGGAGCGCTCCGGGATTCCACGGACGGTCCCAAACGCCTGGTGTCTGGCCGAGGTCCAACCGAAAGGCGGCGTGTCCCAACAAAACGTTGCGGTCCGCACTGCGCGTTTCCCCCGAGGGATCGGTCACTTCCGCGTGAATGCGAAACATGTATTGGGTAGCGTGCTCGGTTGGTTGCTTGGGCAAGTCGCGGATGTCGGCCAGGAACGACAAGTCAAAACTGCCATCAGTTCTAACCATTGCTGTTCCTTGAGCAATTTCCCGAGAGGCCCCACCC
>CAYSDI010000028.1:0-37655 GCA_964429745.1 uncultured Chitinophagales bacterium
ACTGGCTCCCATTCCCTCCAATCTTTTTGATGGCATCGCCGACGTTGACGACGACGCGGACGATGTGGTGAATGACGGTGGAACGGCGATGATGGCTTGGGCCGAGCTTCAGTTCACGGATGTGGACTCCAAGCGGAGCGCGGCCGTGCGCGATGCGTCGCTCCGGTATTGCGCGCTCGACACCTCGGCCATTGCCGAGGTGTGGTTGGCCTGGAAAAGGGAGGTCGGGTGAGTTGAGTATGTTATCTTGGGCTTGCCATCCAATCGTAACGTTTATATCTTTAACGCTCAGAGTAAAGGACCACCATGAGCAAAAACGAACTGTCAGGATTTTCTGACCAGGAACTGTTAGCCGAGCAAAAAAAATTGAAGTCATTTTCAATGACCAATGCTTTTTTGATCGGATTTCTGATGGGAATTGTCATATTCAGTATAATTAAAAGTACGTTTGGTTTTTTAATGCTAATCCCCTTGTACGTAGCACACAAACTTATTAATGATCCTAAGGCTGAGCGAAATAGGGCAATAAATGAAATGATCAAACAACGCCAGATCGATTAACCAACGCCAGTTAAAGTAGCCAAGGCTACGCTTACCCGTGCACCCCTTTCCTCTGTTTACTGTTCTTCTCATCGCTGCGCAGGCAAACGCACAGGCTGTCCCCGATGCACTTCTTGGTAGCTGGGCCGGCGCAATGGTGCAGAATGGCACGCCGTTGTTGTTTGAGCTGAAGTTTCAGCGCGCCTCAGACGACGGCCTGAGTGCCGAGCTCATGCTGCCTTACAACGGCTAAGACCAGTTCCCTTTTGAATTTGTGTACACGGCTGAAGATGACCTTGACGGCAGCGTTTGTCGTTACGCTCGTGGGGCCAGCGGTGTCGCTCGCCGATCAGCAGGGTTACAACACTGTCGCTTTTATGCAGGCCTCTGGCACTCCCTAACCACACGACGAGTTGAAAGCGGCCTTCAATTATCAACGGCAGACCGTACAATTTGCCCAGGCAAATGCGCCTTGGGGCGAATTTGAGTCCAGCAATGCCGCAGCGCAGGCCTCTCGTTGGCGAGATCATGCCATGATTCCGGCTTCGTTAGACGACCCTGATCTGGCGTACTTTCGGCGCCATCTCTTCAATACTCCGCCTGGGAGCGTGTTAGCGCACCGGTTCTCGCGGTGTTTGGTGAGGTTGACCCCTTGGTGCTTAATGCGGACAAACTTCCAGTGCTTCGCGCTGCGCTCGCTAACAACCCCGACGTAACTGGGGTGGCGGCACCCGGCGCCGATCATACCTTGGCGCGGCCTTCGGGTTTCGTGGGCCAGGACCAAGCCCGTTACTACAGGCCTTGGACCCGGAGTGCGGTCGTGTTTGATGCGCTTATTCAGTGGTTTGCCACCCGGTTTACCTGAGCAACTTCGCAGTAAATTTGCCTTGTTTCAAACCATTTCTAAAGTCTTAACGGACAAATGCCGCTGTTATGTACATAAATAAATAAGATAATATTGTTGAGCTTACTTGCAGCAAGATTTCCATTAGTGGAAGTGAATCTTCACGTGTTGAAGTGCTGTTTCAAGGACAAAGTGAGTGGGATTACTTTTTATTCAGGAGAAATTACGACTACGGCGACGATGAGTCCGATTTTGTCCCGGAATTTTATACGATTGGTTGCACAACAAACGAAGGATACACGTATATAAGTGCTTACCTGAAGAGAACCAGCGTCAGTTTTTCGATGGATACGGTAAGAGTGCTGATTCATCTTCCTGAAATGAGCGATGCCGCATTAAATGAATTAAGGGTCACTTTGGACACGGCAATTAGTATAATTGGACAGTTCATTGATCATAGTAAATACACATAAACAAAGCATGACATTTAATTCACTCTAAACATTGGAGGCAGTTGAAAAGCACTTCCACCATGGTGTTAAGGAGTGGTGAAGGTGCGCTTTTACACAATAAGATAGTTTTTAAATATCATATGTGGCACAACTATTGTATTCATTCACGCGCAAGTGCTGAATTTTTAAGTTGCAGTTATCCGCAACACGTTCGCAATTGATAGGGACGTTTACGGACAAGGGCTTATACAGATTCTAAAGCTACGACCCTCGAAGAAGAATGAACAAGGTCAGTTTTTATTCAGGATAATGAGTGCCGCAATTACTCCCGGAATCCAACCGCACAGCGTTAAGATCAGAACGATCAAAATACTGCCGCAACCTTTGTCAAATACGGACAGAGGAGGGAAGAGTATCGCAAAAATTACACGGGGTATGCTCATAGCTCTATATTGGCCAAGGAAGGCTGCACAGAAAGTTAGCCGCTTTTAAGTTCTAGCCAGCCTTTTCGGACAACTTCAGGAGTTTAATTAACTATCGGAGGATGCATAAGAACAATATTAATGGAGTAGATACACGCCACAAGCCCGACAACGGAGCGGTGACGTGTTATGCTCCGCGCGGCTGAACGCAGACTACGGCAAAATGATGGGTGCGGATCCTACCAGTTCTCCATCCTGCAAATAAGCCACCAAGTAGATACCGGAGCTGAGTGAAGCAAGATCTATTTCGAAATAATTCAGGCCAGGTGCTACGGCAACAGCGCCCCGATACACGGGGCGACCCAACATATCCGTAACCAGGATAACCTGTTGTGCTGCTGCAAAGGCTTCCAGGTTAACCGTCAGCGTATGGTTGTTGGCGGCAGCGGAAAGGTGGAATGGTTTGTCATCTTGCGCTGCACTGGAAGCGAGTCGCGAGCTTGGTATGCTAAAGGTGTCCACCGCTGAATCGGGCGTCAGCACAAGCGAGGGCGTGATCGCGCATGCACAGTTCACCTTCCAGTTGTAGGTTCCCGGAGTCAGGATACTGGCAGGAATGCTGACGGAGCTGATGTTGGCCCCTAATTGCCGCACTTTCCTAGAAAAAGAGGGCACTGGTCCCCCGGAAACCTGGCAGCCTACCGAGGCAGGCACGGGATTCCAGGTAAGCACAACCTCCGAGGCCCCAACAGTTGATGCTAATCCGGCAACCGGCGACGAAGCGTCGCAAACCGGATCAACTCCCCCGGTTACAGTGACGCAATAATCTTCCACCTCTCCTTCAGGAAAATCGCCACAACCTGGAACAATCGCAAAACTCATAGCGACGCGGAGCCTGGTCAAGCCATTAAGGGCAGATGAGGGAACAGAAAAGGTACCACTGACAGCGCTCTGGCCAAAATTTGAAAAGATCAATTCGTCTGCGTCATCAAAGTCACCGTCTTGATTAAAGTCCATCCATCCTCTCCAGGTTTCGGAGAAGGGGCCATCGCCGTATCCCGCTACTACGGTATAGAAATACACTCCTCCAGCGTTGTAAGTCCCGCCAAATTCGGTTCCAAAATCAGCATAGCCACCATTGTCCCCTGACAGATTAAACAATCCGCCATCAAGATCAACTCCGCGAATCCATTCAAATTCAGTCGTCAACCCTTGCGAGGGACAAACACTGACACAGGTTTGTGCTTGAACGGACAAGCCAAAGCCGCTAACGAGGCTAGCAACGAAGAGGGCTAATTGTTTCATGTTGATGGTGGATTTGGAGCCGGCTATCTCCCTGAACGAGAGTGTCTTTACAAAGGCTAATGCCAGTCTTACAATGTATGAAGATTAATTGATGCAGCAAAACCTGAAGGGCCATCCGAAGCCAAACATGCCTACTGCAAGGACGCAGCAGATCTTGGTCAACTTGCTTGAAGATGATCCGCTTTGTTTTTTTGGCACCGAGAGGCAGCTTCATGGTTTAATACTCCCGCGTACCCTAATTTGGCATGGCGCAGAGCGCTGTGTTCAAGTGGCGCACAAGGCACAATGGCCTTTGATGCCGAATCATTCCAACCTATGTAAATGATAATATGTAAAAACTGCGGCAATCAGTTTGAAGGTCGCTACTGCAACCAGTGCGGCGAGCGGATTGTTAATGACAGGGATTTTTCGGTGTTTAGCATCGCTCGACAAGCCCTGGGTTCGATAACGAGTTTTGATTCTAAGTTGCTCAGGACCATGAAGTTGCTCCTGTTTTATCCGGGCAAGCTTTCCACGGAGTTTGTAAACGGAGTCCGGGCACCTTACATGCGCCCCTTTCAAATTCTGATCGTTGTAAATATATTATTTTATATGTTTATGTCCGAACTTGACTTGTTCCGATCTCCGTCACAAGGGTATTTTGTAGAAAACTTTGATGGCGTTAGGGTCATGGAAAAAGTAAGGCAAATATCCCAAACAAGAGGATTAGAGGTAAAGGAAATAGCTATAATGTACGATAACAGATCATCTGATTTGGCAAAGGGTCTGATTGTGTGTTTAATTCCGTTTATCGCATTAACTGGCTTGCTGTTGCATCTAAAGAGGAAAATAGAATTTGGCAAACATTTAATATTTGCAACGCATTATTTATCATTCATCATTGTAGTAATATTCATTATTGGTGAGGGGCTAATAGTATTGCCCATTACTCCTAATCGGTGGTTATTCATCGTGCCATCCATCGCCTTCATAACGCTGTATTACATTGTGGCTTTAAAGCATTTTTACCAGGATGGCTGGCTGGGCGCTGTTGCCAAGGGCCTTGTTGGTGTAGTGTTGATAAACGTATTTATCCAATTTTACAGAGTAGCTATAAATATAATTTCATTAAACACTTTATTATAGATACGCGTTCCGGTATTGACCTTGCTTTTGCGCCCGGTGTTTCGCCTCAGTCCACGCGTGCACGTTGCCTGGATGCAGACTTGGCACACCCGTTCATTGCGGTGGTAGTTTGTTGATTCATGGTTACATTCAAGGCCGAACACTTACGGCCGCGCCATGCACTATGCCCAAATTGACCAGTTTCTTCAAACCCTGAAGGCAGAGACGCAAAGCCTCATTCAGTCGCTCTCTGCAGTACAGCATTACCCCAGGGGTACCATCCTGTTGCGCGAAGGGGAGCACGCCCGAAAAACGGACCACATCCTGGACGACACCGTGCGCCGTTTTTCATCGGGCAAAGGGCGTATTGCCACCAGCGAGTTTTACTTCACCAACCATTTTGCAGCGAAACAGCAACCCCGGGAACGATGAAGCATCGCCGCTCCACAAAACCTGGCTCAAAGTCAGCGCCGTTGTCATTGCCTCGTTCGCCCCGGTGTTTTTCCTGGGCACCATGTTTCCCACAGCAGAGCCCGCGCGCTTTACACTTGACCTGCTGAACTGGCCGCTGGACGGCGCTACCACTTATGAGTCGGCGGATGTCCACTCTCTTTCGGCGCTCACCAGTGGATTTTTTTTGGGCTGGGGCGTCACGGTGTGGTTGCTGGCTAGCTCGGTTTACGACAAGGCGCCTGAAGCAGTTCCAAGGGCGGTCTTGTTCGGGCTGCTTTCCTGGTTTGTCCGGGACATTTCAGGTTCCTCTGCCCGGTCGTGGAAGGCTTTGGCTCTATTGGAACCGAAAAGAGCTGTTCCACCGCCAAAGGCGCAATTCTTGGTGATTTTTAGAAGTAACCTTTGTAAATTTCTCGCTCTGGAAAAAGACCAAGGATTGATGAAGATTGATCGATTAAAGCATAGATGGTAATTGCAAAAAATGAATAATATTATTAACTAAAGATTACGCTGGAGGGGAGCAATCCGCCTATCTGGCGTCGTGTGCTTTTGGAAAAAAGGACCAGTTACTTCCAATTGCACAATATTATTCAGATTGCAATGGGTTGGCAGAACTACCATTTGTATGAGTTCCAACACAAGAAATTGAACATCGGTGAGCCCGATGAAGAGTTTGCGGAAATTGGTTTCAGCCCCGGAAAAACGCTGGATGCTAAAGAAAGGATGCTTCAGGATGATATGACAAAAGAAAGGCAGCGGATTGCGTATGAATATGATTTTGGTGATGGTTGGCGCCATCGAATCCTGGTCGAGAAATTTCTACCCAGGCAAATCAATACCCAGTATCCCATTTGCATTGATGGCGCCCTGCATTGTCCGCCCGAAGATTGCGGTGGTCTGCACGGTTTCTACAACATGCTTGGAACGTTGAATGGGAAACCCAGCTTTGACCGCAAGCAGACCCTTTTATGGTTAGGAGGCTCCTTCGATGCAAACCATTTTGACCTCCATGCGGTCAATGCAACATTGAATAATCTGGATGAGTACATAGCCGACCTGTACGAAACCGAAAAATGTTGTCATTTATTAGTCAGGAAAGTGTTTTTGTCTTTGAGCGTCTCAATAGTTTCTAAAATGTAATATTAATATATAATAACATGTCTTGAATGGCAACGGGTGTAACGAACGGCGGAAATGGGCAAATTTGAAACACTCGCCTTCCAGGATATTTCCGAGCTTCGTTTCCGGTCGTTGTTTACCGCCTGAACAGTCTAAATGGTTGGCGAAGGACCTTTGTAATGAATTACAGAATAGTAGATCATATTGAAAAGATAGTGCCGCTATCGGAAGATGAAGCACAGCAAGTGGCAGCGTGCTTCAGCGCGTTATCCGTCAAGAAGCGACAGTTCATCGTGCAACTAAACTATGTTGCCAGGCACCGAAATTATGCACTGGAAGGTGCGTTCCGGGCCTACGTCATTACGGCAGAAGGCAAAGATCAGACCATCAATTTTGCCATAGATGATTGGTGGATAACTGATTACAACAGGTACATTTTTCAACAGCCAGCATCCATGTTTGTTGTGGCTTTAGAAGACAGCAAGGTGTTGCAAACTGATTTTGAAAAGGAGCAGGAGCTGAAAAGGACCAGCCACACATTCGAAACATTTTTCCGAATCATTGCAGAAAGAGGGCTTGCTTTTCAACAGCGCAGAATCATCGCTAAACTGACACAATCCGCCGAGCAGCGCTACGAGCTTTTCACCGCCAAGTATTTTCACGTAGTCCAGCGCATACCCCAATATGCGTTAGCGTCCTATTTGGGCATGACCACAGAATTTCTTTCGCGGATTCGAAAAAAACGAAGGGATGGAAACAGTTGAACCATGTCAAACAAGTTTCTTGAATCAGATCAAGTTTTCGCAAGCTAAGCCAGTGCACTTTTGTGAAGTCCAATACAGGATAACACAAAGGAAAAAATCAAGCATCATGACTACGAACGTACAGCGAACATTTTCCGTTCCAGGAAGGCATGAAGTTTCACCGGCCAACCAAGCTCTTTTTGACAGTTTAGAAAAGGGCCTTGGTTTTGTGCCCAATTTGTACGCCTATTACGCTAAAAACGAAACGGCTTTAGCAGACTACCTTGCTTTGCAGAACCGCAAGAGCACGATCCGCGGCAAAGAGAGAGAGGTGATCAACCTGATTACGAGCCAAATTAACGGTTGCCGGTATTGCCAGTCTGCGCATACTGCATTGGGTAAAATGCACGGATTTACGGAGGAACAAATTTTGACCATTCGCAAAGGCAGTGTCCCTTTTGACAGCAAGTTGGATGCTTTAGTCCGGTTTACGGTATCTGTGGTTGAACGCCGCGGTCAGGCAACTGAAGAAAGCAGCGAGGCCTTCTTTGCTGCGGGTTATACTGAAGCCAACTTGATTGATGCGGTGGTGGTGATTGGCGACAAGATGATCAGCAACTTTTTGCACAACTTGACCGGGTTTCCCATCGACTTTCCTGTGGCTGAACAAGTTTGAAATGATCTGAGCCGAACCGATCCGAAACGTCCCCAAACGTTTCCAAACGATCAGAAAAGTCAAGAAGCCCAAACCCACCTACTCCAAAACGACCTTATAAAAGCCCCAACTCACCCCATCCCCCCCACTACCTCTTCAGCCAAGCCAAACGAAAGCGTCATGCCAGCGCCACCAACACCGTTCACCACGGTGGTTACGTCATCAACAGGGTGGATGTACTCTGTGGCGCCGTTGGTCATCTTGGGGTAGATGCCGTGCCAGGAGGCGCCAATCCGCCAATCGCGGAATTGGGCAAAACTTTTCAGGAAGTCCACGATCAGGTCGTTGATGAATTGCTGATCAAACGGGGCCAGGTTTAACCCGTATTCGTGGCTATCGCCAATAACCAATTCGCCCGAACCATTTTGTGACACCATAACGTGGATGCCCCATTGCAGCAGCTCAGGGCTTTGCTCGTGGTATAGCGCGCGCAGCTTAGGCAAGGACGGCGCCACGTCAAAGCCTTTGTAGTGTATGAAGCTCAGCGAGGAGCAGAGCGGCGGTCCGATGCGCCAGGCGTCGGGCTGGCTGACCAGGCGCATCATCTGCAATTTGCATTTGGTGATGGCGGTCTGTGCAAACACTTCCGGATAAAGGGTTTCGAAATCTGCGCCGGAGGCCACAAAAATGCGGTCAGCCGACCACTGTTCCCGGCCAGAATAGGCGGTATTGCCTTCAATGCGGCCCACCACACGGTTGCGCACAAAGTTGACCGTGGGCAGACGCTCCAGGTAGGCGGCTACCGCGGCAATGGCTTCGGGCGGGTCAACAATCACCTCGTCGGCCGACCAAAGTGCACCGCGCAATCCTTTCTGCACGGCCGCCGGGCTTTTTTCGGCCACCTCGACCGGGCCGATCCACGCCGCCGATTTCACGCCCTGTACGGCCCGCACATATTCCTGCGCTATCTGGGCTTCCAGATCGGTATAGGTCAAGTGAAGCGAGCCCGTTTTTTCGGCCCAAAACCCAGCCTTGCCCTGCAGCTCTAGCCAGATTTCGCGGGAGCGCATGGCGCGTTTGTACAGCGGCCCTTCGGGTTGACCCACCGGCCAGAGCATGCCAAAATTGCGCACGGAAGCCCCTTGCGCCTGCGGGTGGCGCTCCAACATTGTGACCGTCCATCCGCGTTCCACCAGGCTGCGCGTCAGCGCCAGCCCGACAATGCCAGAGCCCACTACCAGGGCAGTTTTTGATGAAGCCATGTGTTTTTAGGTCGAAGGGTGAGGTGTCGCTGCGCCGCCTTGTTCGTTAAGTTTTGCCCGAAAATAAGCCAGCGAGAGCAGCATGAGCACCGCGGCAATGCTCAAAAAAAGCAGCACGGCGCGGACGTAGAAATCAAGCCAGGAAATATGGCCCAATTGGCCGAATTGCCGAACCAACAGCAGCGAGGCCGAGCCGAGATAACCAAAGCTATCTACCAGATACATAAGAAAACCTACGTTTCCAGCATAGCGAAAGGTGGCGATCAATCGCTCAAAAAGTAAGGTATTAAAAGGTATGTAGGCCATGTAAACCCCAGTGCCCACCAGAATCATCCAGGGCACCGGGGCCAGCACACCCGCCAGCATGCCTAGCGTGGAGCCTGCAGAGAGCGCAAACCCGCCCAGAATAATTGCGTGGTTGAGAAAGAAGGCGCGCCGGTTGTCCCGCACCAACACCATGAGGGCCATCATGGCCAGCAGCACCACCGCAATCGGTGCCTCGGTGCGGGTCAGCAGGGCGGGATCAGCCGTGATGTTCAGCCCCTGCCAGATTTCCACTACAAAGTTGTCGCGCAGGTCGCGCAAGGCGGTGAGCATCATGTACACCAGCACCAAAATCAGCAGCCCGGGCCGGAACGTGTCAAAAAACGCGCGGCGAGCGGCCAGCGGCATGGGCGGTCGCGGGGCGCGGAGCTCCCGGTCTTCGGGGGTAGGGGCGGGCAGGTGGTTGAGTAAGAATACGCTCAGGGCCAATAACGGAAAGAACAGCAAGCCGGTCACAAAGGGCATCCAGTTCTCCGCAACCCCCCACTCGGTCATGGTGTATTGCCCCACCGATTTGACAAATCCTGATGAAAAGACGAAACTGGCCGCCAGCACGCTGCCCATTAGCTCGGTGAAACGCCGCCCTTCGAGGTAGTGAAACACAATGCCCCAAATGAGCCCGAGCGGAAAGCCGTTGACCACAAAGCAGGCGATGGCCAGCCAAGGTGGCAGCAGCGCAAAGCCGAGCAGCGCCAGCCAGGACAGGCTAATGAGCGCAAGGATGCGCAGCGCACGGCCCCTTTCGCCCAATTCTGAAATGGCTTTTATGCCGTAAAACTTGCTGGCCATGTAGCCCAAAGTTTGCGCCAAAATGAGCCAGACTTTGTAATCCACGCCCAAGAGGCTCATGCCGTCAAAGGTGGCCACCGCAAAGGGCTTGCGAAAGGCATACATAGATGAATACACCAGGAATGCGGCCAGCGCCCCGAACAGGCTCATCCGGAATGGGCTGCTGCGGGCCAGCGCGCGTTGCAGCCATGGAACCAACATCATGACACTTGACCAGCCAACGCGTGCGGCGTCAGCAAAGGAATCAGTTCGCTGAGCGAATCCAGCACGTGGGTTGGGCGATGGGGCAGCAGTTGCTCGCGGGTAAAGGCGCCGCCGGTTACCCCGATGCTCATCAGGCAGCCTGCGTTGTGGCCTTCGTTGACGTCCACTTCGGTATCGCCGATTTTGATGACGCTGGCCGGGTCGTCTATGCCAAGATCCGCCATGATTTTGCGAATCATGTCGGGGTAGGGGCGGCCCCGTTCCACTTCGTCGCTGGCGGCCGTGGCGTCCAGGAAGCGGCCATCGGTCCAGCCTACGCGGGCCAAAATCACGTCGGTAATGTCGCGGCTAAAGCCGGTATCCAGCGCTACTTTGATGCCCATGCTGTGCAGGGCGTCAAAAACGGCCTCCGCGTCGGCTACGGGCCGGATGCCGGGCTCGTTGGCGTAAAAATTCACCATACCATCTACAAAATCGGTGTGAATGCGGTCAACAAGCCAAGGCGTTATGGCGTCGGGCAACGGTTCGTGGATCTCCAGAAGTTCGCGGATTGCCAGGGGTTTGGGGTAGCCCATGCGGTCAGTGGCTTCCTGCAAGGTGACCCCGGGGTAACCGTTGCGGCGCATGGCCCCCTGAAAGGCCTTGGCCACGTAAGACTCGTCGTGAATGGTGGTGCCGGCCATGTCAAAAACGGCCAGTTTAATCGTTGGCATACCCATAAATGGTTAGGGCCACAAGGTAAGGGATGCCGGCCAAGGTTCTTAGCACTACGGCGGTTTGCTCCCGGCATTTTGTAACAAGGTCTTCCACTGCCCATGCAGAAAGCAGAAAATCTGCCGCCATTTACCCTGTTTAGTTTCCTTAAAGAACAATTCCGTTGCTACGGTGTTTAGAGCGCCATATTCCTTGCTAGAACTGCTCAACCATGAAATTATTTTTCCTTCTTGCGGTGCTGTGCAGCACTTTCGCGGCCTGGGCTCAAAACGGCAGAATTGAAGGTACGGTGCGCGACGCCGTGAACGGCGAACCCGTTTCCTTTGCCAATGTGCTTGTACAAGGTACTTCCATCGGTACGGTTTCCGATCTGGATGGTCGCTTTGTGCTGGACAAACTCAACCCGGGCCTGATCAACCTGCAAATCTCTTTTGTGGGCTACCAAAGCAAAACCATCTTTGAAATTGATGTTCTTGGGGCCAAGGCCACCCAGTTGAACATCACTCTCGATCCTTCCAGCACGGCGTTGGAAGAGGTGGTGGTTAAAGTCAACCCATTTGAGAAAAAAGCGGAGAGCCCAGTGTCGGTACAATCTGTCGGCGCCGCTGAAATTGAACGTTTTCCCGGTGGCAACCGCGACATCAGCCGCGTTATTCAAACCCTACCCGGAGTGGCTGGAACCGTTTCTTACCGCAACGATATCATCGTGCGCGGCGGCAGTCCAAACGAAAACAAGTTTTTCCTGGACGGCATTGAAATTCCGGCCATCAACCACTTTGCCACGCAGGGCGCATCGGGCGGTTCCAATGGAGCCATCAATGTTGATTTCATTCAGGACGTAACCTTTTCATCAGCCGCCATCCCGGCTGAACGTGGAAATGCGCTGAGCAGCCTCATGGAATTTACGTTCAAAGACGGCCGCTCTGACCGGGTTGCAGGGCGCGTAACGCTTGGGGCACTCGAAGCGGGTGCTTCGGTCGAAGGGCCCCTTCGCCTGAGCAAGATCAGTGACGAAAGCACGCCGGCTAAGTCCACCTTTATGGCCTCCTACCGCAGAAGCTACCAGGAGCTGTTGTTCCGGGCCTTTGCCTTGCCCTTTCTGCCTACCTACAACGATGCTCAGTTTAAAATCAAAACCCGATTTGATGCCCGCAACGAGTTGACGATACTGGGCATTGGCACGCTGGATCATTTCAATCTGAACTTGAACGCCAACGAAACGCCTGAGCAACAATACCAGCTCGGGCTGCTGCCAGAAATTGACCAAACCACCTATACCGTAGGTGCGCGCTATCGCCGTTTTAAAGAGAAAGGCAATTCCACGTTTGTGATCAGCCGCACCGAAGTAACCGATACGTACGAAAAGTTTGCTGATAATGATTTCGGCAATGAGAGTGCACTCCTTTTTCGCCAAAAGAGCGACCGCGAAGAAAATAAGTTCCGTTATGAAGAGCGCATCGTCGGGCGGGCCGGTTCCCTGACGCTTGGCGCTGGGTATGAATACTCCCGATACTCCGATGACAGCAGATTTAGCACGTCAGACGGCAGCATTCAGCCCAGGATCGTCCGGTTGGAGCTCAGTCAATTCAGTGCTTTTGCCCAGTACAGCCGCAAGCTATTTGCGGAGCGTTTGTCGCTCTCGCTAGGTTTGCGAAGTGATGTTGCAGATTACAACAGTTCCACGCGCAACCCGCTGGAGTCGCTTACGCCCAACATAGGCCTTTCGCTGGCGCTAACACCTGATATTAACCTCAATGCCAGCGCCGGTCGAGCCGCACAATTGCCTCCTTACACCGCTTTGGCGTTTACCGATGCAGGCGGAGCGCTGCTGAACCAAAGCACGTTGAAACACATTATTCGCGACCAATACGTGTTGGGCATAGACTGGGTCAGTGCCATCAACAGCCGCCTTTCGATTGAAGGCTTTTTCAAGGATTACCGCCACTATCCATTTCTGCTTCAGGACAGCATCTCGCTGGCCAATCTCGGCGCGGAATTCGGCGTTGTCGGCGACGCCGCCATGGATGCGAGATCCCGTGGTAGAGCCTACGGGCTGGAAATTGCCCTGCGCCAAAAGCTGTACCGCAACGTGTTTGGAATCGTGAGTTATACGCTCAGTTACAGCGAGTTTACCGCAGCTGATCCGTCCGAGTATTTGCCCAGCTCCTGGGATCGCCGCCACATCATTAACGTTGCCGGCGGCATTAAATTGGCAAAAAACTGGGACCTGGGCAGCAGGATTTCCTCGGCGACGGGTTACCCTTACACGCCCTTCAACGTAGCGGCAAGCGTGGAGAGTACGCAATGGGATTTAACGGGCGAAGGGGTTCTGGACTACACACAACTCAACAGCTTGCGCACGGCCACTGCTTTTCAATGGGACTTGCGCGTAGACAAGCGCTGGTACTTTGAAAAATGGGGTATTAATTTATACGTTGATATTCGCAACGTGTTGAGCACGACCACGACCCTGCAACCTGACCTCAGCGTGGTTCGCGATGCCACCGGTCAACCGCAACCAGACCCGCTTCAACCGGATCGTTACCAACCCCAGGACATCGCCAACGAGGATGGATTCGTGCAACCTTCCATTGGGTTGATTATTGATTTGTGAGGGGGCTGGAAGTTTCTCTCTTTGCTGCTCCAGGATGTATCTTCAACCGATCGGCGTTGAGTATTCAGCTCCGTCAGGCTCAAGAAAAGATCGGGCATGACAACATTCAAGGGTGCAATGAGTTGGGTCACAATTGGCGTGTTTGTTGCAGCCACTTTTTCAGTGTCCTGTAAGGTTGGCGCCTTTAGCGGTACCGACCCGAGAGGAACAACTGAATTTACAAAAGACCCCGGTACTACGCATGGCATCGAAGGCAACAGCGAACGTTCTTTTGGGTGTTCCCTATTAACCACGCTGGAGCATCCAAAGTAATGGAAAGCCGACACGACTCATTATGGGCAACTTCAAGGACAGGGTGGAAAAGACTTTGAGGTCATTCAAGCCTGTTTTCGCGCCATCAAGAGCCGGGAATCCCAACGTCCACTACCCGAAGTTAAATCCCTGCATTTTACTAAAATTGAAGGTGATGACGTTGCAGCGAATTTGAACGGCACCCTTTACCAGCAACAACTCGATAGTTTAAGGTACAGACTACCCAATATTGGCAAACTGCAGGGCTACTATTTTTATCAGCAGAGCGCAGGGGGTTATGGCGGATATGGCAACCTCTTGCTTCTTGATTCAATTTCCAAGAGAGGCAATGTCTTGAATATTCACCGCGAAGTAAGCGGCGAGCAAAACATTAGTTTTCGATACTTTAACATTATTAAAAATAAGATAAAAATTTATGAAGGGTATTGTTACGATGACGGATGCAGTTTGAAGGAAAGCTATGTAATTCGTGTTAAATCCAATGGAGCAGTGGACGTGGACGCGCGTCTGAAGCAAGATGAACGCTAAGCATATCAGAAACCAAAAAAATTTTTCACAAGCGGCTTTTACCTACCGTGAAAGGCTCACCCCTGATTGATAAACCCTCTATTTTGACCCTTTGCCATTTATAGTGGGTTAGTTATTTTTCTGGATGGAATCTGCGGAACTGTTTACTGCTCCATCATCATATCCACGCGAATAGTGCCTTGGCCGGAAATATTGGTGATAGCACCCGAGGAGAGCTAAACTAACCAACGGTGGAATCACTTGATAGCATGGGCTAAAAGCTACCGTCTTCATGCCTGGGGCCCGTGTCCTCCAAAAAAAGCAGCATATTTATCCCGGGAGAGTATCGCACAGATTTCAGCACAAGCGTGGGTTGTGCTGAAATGCATTATATAGGCATATCGTTATAATAGAATACTATGCAGCTGTACTTGACCATCGGCATCATTGCCATTGGAATCTTTTTGTTTGTTAGGGATTATTTTAGTATAGATACTACATCTATATTAATCATGGCCTTGTTCATTGTTTCGGGCGTGTTGAACCCAGAAGAAGGCTTTTCGGGATTTAACCACCCGGCAACCCTCACCTTGGGTTGCATGTTTGTGGTCAGTGGAGCCATTTTCAAATCAGGGCTAATTGGTGGGTTGAGCGGCAGGATTGTAAAAATTGCGCGCATCCATTACATGATTGCGCTGATTGTCTTTTGCCTTATCGCGGTCGTATTCTCCGCCTTTGTCAATGACTCTGCGGTGGTAGCCATTCTGATCCCGCTGGCGCTGTCTGTTTGCCGGGATACCGGAATTGCCCCTTCGAAACTTCTCATTCCCATTTCATTCTCCGCGCTGTTTGGAGGCACTTGTACACTCATTGGTACCTCAACCAATATTCTAGTCAGCAGTATTGCAGAAAAAAACGGTCTTGAGCCTTTTGGCATGTTTGAGTTTTCTTTGCCGGCGTTGTGTTTGTTGGCAATTGGATTGGGGTACATTTTTTTGATAGCTCCTTTCCTCTTACCCAATAGAAAGAACAATGCCGTAAACGTTTTTGACAACGTAGAACAATACACGGCTCAAATTTTGGTCGCACCCGGCAACAAAGACATTGGCAAGCCTATCCAAAAATCGCTGCTAGAATCTACTTTGAATTCTAACATTGTTGCTATTTTTCGAAACGGAGAAAACCTTACCTTTTTTGATCGCGATACCTTGTTGCGTGAAAATGATCAAATAAAGATCATCGTTAGTCCGAGCAAATTGAGCGAGCTTAGCGATAATGCGAAATACGTTATTATTGGTAAAAAAGGTGATGTAGTCAACGGCGATGCAGGAAGGATTTTGTACGAAACCATGGTACCTATTGGTTCTGAACTCGCTGGAGAGTCACTGAAGAGTTCCCAGTTTAGGAACATTTACAATTGCTCCGTGCTGGCTATCCGGCACAGAGAAGAGGTTACGCATGAAAACATATCTGACATCATTATTAAGGAAGGTGACATGATCTTGATTTATGGCACCAAAGTGGAGTTAGACAAACTCTTGCAAAGCAAGCTGATTATCTTGTTGTCGGAGCATGCCGTTTCCAAAATTGATTACAAGAAAGCCATACCGGCCTTGCTCATTGCCGTTGGGGTGGTGAGTGCTGCTGCATTTGGAATAACCAGCATCCTCATTAGCAGCATGGTTGGGTCGCTGGTTTTGGTAACCACCTCCATCCTAAAGCCGCAAGAAGCCTACGACGCCATTGAATGGAAAGTCATCTTTATGATGGCGGGTGTCTTGTCTATGGGCACGGCGCTGGAAAAGACCGGTGGGGCGGCCATTATCGCTGAATTCGTTTACAACACCATGGGGGGCTTTGACCCGAGAATCACGCTGAGCTTAATCTTTCTCATTACGTTTCTTTCCACCAATATCCTTTCGAGCAAGGCAACGGCCGCATTAATGGTTCCCATCGTATTAAGTTTGGCTGTTGCTATGCAGATTAGTGAAAAGCCCTTTCTCATCGCCGTAATGTTTGCCTGCTCGCTAACCTTTATGACCCCGGTTAGCTACCCCACCAATACCATGGTGTACGCTCCCGGTGATTACAAGTTCAATGACTTCCTGAAAGTAGGCACGCCACTCAACATTATCGTGTGGATTGCGGCTTCGTTTATCATACCGCTCTTCTTCCCATTTTGAGGCGAAGTCGCGGTTCTTTTTGCCGCGTTATTCCCCTCAGTAAGGGTTAAGCGGGCCTCAATACTCCTCCTTTACGGGCTCGCTATCCTGCAACCCGAGTGTCTCATCAAGCGCTACATACATGGAGATGTACGA
Organism: uncultured Chitinophagales bacterium; assembly: GCA_964429745.1. GTDB lineage: Bacteria > Bacteroidota > Bacteroidia > Chitinophagales > BACL12 > WGOA01. Next base: position 16,682 of record CAYSDI010000028.1, read on the forward strand.
AACCGGAAGGCTGACCAGAATTCCCACTAGGCAGACCAGCAATCCGGCTATGTTGAGCAGCAAGCCGGCAACGATCAGAAAGAGGAACATGCCCCACCAGGATTTATGGAGGAGTTTGCGGCTTATGCTCAGGGCTTCCGTGGCGGGTTTGTTGTAGAACAGCAGCAAGTAAGGAGCCCACGAAAAGGCGATGGCCAGGTAAATGCCGGGAAGCACCAAAAAGACCATTCCAACCACGACTAAAACCGCGTACAACAAGTACACCACAATTAGTTCGCCGGTCAATTTGTAGCCGCCGAACATGTCACTAAAGGTGTAGGGCTCATTGCGCATAATTTTTCTAGCCAGAATAGCATAACCCATTTGCATGGGCAGCAGTAAAACTGCCACAGCAATAGTCGCAAATACACCTACAAATTCGCCTAATTGACCACCCACCAACTGCACACCTAAGCTAAGGCCTTGTGACAAAATCAACAGGCCAATGAAGTAGCCGGGTTCTTTTTGGAAAATTTCCCAGCCTTTGCGAATCCACCCGCGGATTTCAACCGTGAAACCATCCCGAATCAGTTCAGCAGCGCGGGTGTCAAAATCAACTCCGCCAGCCTGGCCGGTGGAGGGGCGATCAAGTAGCGTATCGTCCATGGGAATAAGCGTTTGGTTCAGCGATGGTTTAGGTTCAGCCAGGATACTTGCAGTTGTATTTATAAACACACAGGCAAGCAAGGGCTAGAAAAACCCCGTCTAAAAATAGAAAACTCAAGCAGATTTGGCGCTAGATTTAGTCCTGTGTCCGCAAATATTAACTTTTTTTTAGCAGATAGAGTGTATACCGGTGATGGCCGTTGCCTACTGAATACCGCCGTTGGGGTCAACGCCCACAGCGGCATCATTGAGGCGCTGCTCCCCGCGGAACTGGCGCCAAATGCGCATTACCAACCGGGCAGCCTGACGCCGGGATTCATCAATGCACACGGCCACCTGGAACTGAGCCACTTGCACGGGCATTTTCCGCAGCACACCGGGCTGGTGCCTTTTCTTGAAGCCGTGACCCGCAGTAGAGGAGCCGACCATGCAACAATAGAAAAACATATGCAGGCTGCGGAGCTAGCGTTAAAAGCCGCTGGTACCGTGGGCATGGGCGACATTGCCAATACCACGGCCAGCATTGGCATCAAGCGTTCGTCAAAAATTCATTTTCACACGTTTGTCGAGGTCTTTGGCATGTCGGCGCAGGGTTGGCCGGCAGGGCTGGAGCGCGGACGCCCGGTTTTGGAGGCTTTCCAGCAGGCGGGCTTGTCTGTGAGCTTAAGCCCGCACGCGCCTTATTCGGTTCATCCGGAACTTATGCAGCACATTGGCGCGGCCAATGCCGGTCAGCCCATCAGCATCCACATGCAGGAAAGCCCTGAAGAAATCCTCTTTTTTGCCTCGGGCGAAGGGGCATTTCCCTCGTTTTACCAAAATCTGGGTATCCCAGTCAGCATTCCTGAGCCTGGCTCTTCATCGCTCAAAGCCACCCTGGATGCTTTGCCAGCCGGCCAGCGCCTCCTGCTCGTGCACAACACCTGCGCCACCGCCGCCGACCTGGAACTGGCCGCCAACTCCGGCCGCGATGTCTTTTGGTGCCTCTGCCCCGGCACCAACCGATACATCGAAAACCGTCTTCCCGAAGTGCCGCTGTTCCGGCGTTACCCGGACCGCGTGCTTATCGGCACGGATTCACTGGCGTCAAACGGCACATTGTCGGTGTTAAACGAAATACAACAACTTCTGCAAGCAGATCCCGAATTAGACCCCGCCCTGGCCATTCAATGGGCCTGCGGCAACCCGGCCAGGTTTTTTAACTGGCCCGATTTGGGTGCGTTGGCGCCCGGAAAACGGCCCGGCCTCCTGCATATTCACCCAGGCCAGGATGGTAGCCCGTTTGGTCCGGGCAGCAATGTGCAAGTTATGGAATGAAAATACACATGTATAAAAGGCTGCGTAACATCATAAAAGGGGTGTTTTTCGCTGTCCTATCTTGTTGATTAGCAGTATTTTAACACTTTTTAACACGTCATTTTCGCTGCTTTTCCGGTTCCGCTATAAATTATTTTACTCCCAATGGAAACTTTTGGCGTTCAAATTGTTTCCATAGTGGCCAGTGGGTATCTTTGCCGCTCTTTAGGCAAGGCAGGACCGTCCAAACGGGCTTAAAGAACCGAGAGGGCCGTCTCGGTAACGCCATACCAGCGTCGCTTAAACTTAACTCCAGGAAATCGATCCCCCCCCGCAACCCTTACCGCCCCCCTTCCCCCGTGGACACCGCAAGCGAACAACAACTTCAAATTTTAAGCCAGGCAGCCCGGCTTTTCCAGACCGTAGGGGTTCGCAGCGTCACTATGGATGACGTTGCCCAGCACATGGGCATGTCCAAAAAAACGCTCTACAAGTACTTCAGCAACAAGCGCGATCTGGTCGAGAAGGCCATGGTGCACCATGTATCGGCTGAGGTGTGTTCGCTGGAAGACATCACCAACAGCGCCGAAAATGCCATTGACGAGATGTTGCGGATTACGCGGCACGTGAACGCGCAGTTTGCCAGCATGAACCCGGCCATCGTGTACGAAACCAAAAAGTATTACCCGAAAAGCTGGGCGCTGTTTGAGGGCTACAAGAACCACGTCATTCACGACCGCATTTTGCAGAACCTGAAAGACGGCATTGCGCAGGGCTTGTACCGCGGGGAGATCAATCCGGTGGTACTGGCTAAAATCTATATAGCCCGAATTGACTTGTTTTTTGACACGCAACTTTTTCCTCCGGAGCAATTCAGGCTTACCGAAGTCTACCGTGAATTCATGAATTATCACATCCGGGGCATCGCCTCTCGAAAGGGTGTTGTTTACCTGGAAGAACGCATCAACCGCCAAGAACAAGATGGTAAGAACGATTAAACAAATGAAGCGGATTGCCATGTTACTGGCTGCGGTCGGCTTGTTGCCGCCTGTCGGCAGCTTGGCACAAACGCCCAGCCAGGACACCACCGCTCTGGGCCTGAACCAGGCCATCGAGTACGGCATCAAAAACGCGGTGTCCACCCGCGATGCCCAGCGCATTATCGCCTCGGCGGAGCAGCGCAAGCGCGAAGCCATTTCGCGCGGGTATCCGCAAGTGAGCGCTGAGGTGGGCTACACCAATTTCCTTTCACTTCCCATTAGCCTGATTCCATCCGAGTTCACGGGTGCACCTCCCGGCGGCGAGCCTCTTGAAGTACAATTTGGCACACCGCACAACGTTTCCGCCAAAGCTGAAGTGAGTCAGTTGGTCATTGACGGGGCGTACTTTCTGGGGGTCAAGGCCACTAGAATGCTGGTGAACGTTGAGGTGGAGCGCACCAAGCTCAGCGAGATTGACCTGCGCCACAACATCACGCAGTCTTACTATTCTGGCCTGATTGCCAACCTGCAGGTGGCCAGCGTCAAACGCAACCTTGATCTGGTTAAAAAGTTGGCGGGCGAAACGAGGGCTTACCTCGACGCGGGTTTTGTAGAAGAAATCGAGGCGGATCGCCTGGATCGGGCGGTGGCCGAGTTGGGCATCAGCCTCAATTCCGCGCTGCGCGACCAAAGCCTTTCGTACGACATGCTCCGCTATTACATGAACATGGACCTGAACCAGCCCATCCGCCTGACTGACCGGCTCGACAGCCTGTTGCTCACCGATGCGCTCAGTGGACAGGAAGGGTTTGCTCCGGAGAACCGACAGGAGTATAAGTTGTTGTTGTTGCAGGAAGAGACCAACGAAATGAATGTTCGTTACAACCGCAACCTGTTTTTGCCCACACTGACCGCTTTTGCCAGCTACGAGCAACAGGCCCAACGCCAGAGCTTCGACTTCTTTGACTCCGATCAGCCCTGGTTTGAAATCGCCGTGGTGGGCTTCAACCTGAACATTCCCATCTTCGATGGATTCTACAAGCGCTCGCTGCTGGAGCAGGCCCAACTTCAACTGGAGGGCGTCCTCCTGCAACAGGAAAGCGTGGGCATGGCGCTGCAGTTAGAAGTATCCCGGGCGCGGTCCAACTACCTGAGCACCGCCGACCGCCTGGTTAGTTTGCAGCAAAGCCGCGATCTGGCCGAAAAGATTTACAACATTACGCAAATCAAGTACCGCGAAGGTGTGGGTTCAAGCCTGGAGTTGAACACCGCCTTGCAGGACTTTCAAAATGCCGAAGACCAATACATCGCCGGCATGTACCAATTGCTCATCGCACGCACTGATCTGAAAAAAGCATTAGGCAAATACCCGACAAACGACCCCCGATGAAATCTTCCCTTTATCTGTTGTTTCTGAGCATGTTGGTGATGGCCTCCTGCGGAGCGCCCTCCAACGAAGAAAAGATTGCCACCATTGATGGCAAAATCCTCGCCGAGGAAGAGAAGATCCGCGCCAGCAAAGCCGCCATCAGCGATTTGCGCGAGGAACTGATCGCCTTGGGCATCGATACGCTCCAAGCCCGCGACACAACTTCGGTCACAGTGTTGTCCGTTGAATTAGCCGAGTACACCGAGTACGTGGAGGTTTCCGCATCGGTATCGAGCCGCGAAAACCTCCTCATCAGTTCCGACATGGGCGGCCGCATCATGCAGGTGCGCGTTCGCGAAGGCCAGCGCGTGGGCCGCGGACAGGTTTTAGCCGAACTGGACGGCGAAATCATTCGCAAGCAGATAGCCGAGTTGGAAAATTCCCTCTCCCTGGTTCGCACGGTTTTTGAGAAGCGCAAAAAACTCTGGGATCAGCGCATCGGATCAGAGGTGGAATACCTCCAGGCCGAGAACAACGTACAGAGCCTGGAAAAGAGCCTGGCCACGGTCAATTCCCAGCTGGAGAAAACCAATGTTCGCTCACCGATCAGCGGAACCGTAGATAAAGTTATGTTAAATACGGGGGAATTGGCCAGTCCGGGTCAGCCAATTTTACGCGTCGTTAACCTGGATCGCGTTCAGATCAAGGCCGATGTTTCGGAAGCCTTCGTTGGACGCATTGCTCCTGGCGATCAAGTCACGCTGCGTTTCCCATCGATCGGATTAGAACAACCTGCCACCGTTTCAGCGGTAGGCCAGGTGATTGATCCCAACAACCGCACCTTTGTCCTTGAAGTGGATATGCCTAACCAAAACGGTGCGCTCAAGCCCAACCTGGTCGGAAGCATAAGTATTCGTACGTTCAGCGCACCCAACCAAGTGCTCGTTCCGAGCCGTCTGGTACAAAGCGGCTACAACGGGAGTTTTGTATATGTTGTCGATTCGGTGGAGCGCATCGCCGTCAAGCGCGACATACAGTTGGGCAATAGCTCCAAAGGAAAATCCATTATTAAGGCTGGCCTCGCGGGAGGCGAATGGCTGGTGGATGACGGGTTCCGCACCGTTTCTGACTCGGCTTTTGTGCGCATTCGCAAGCTGTAACGTCCCACAATTCACGACCCATGGCCAACTTGAATAACATTAAAGAGATGTTTCGGGAGTTCAAAATCACGAGCTTCTCCGTTGACAACACCACCAGCGTATTTGTGTTGACGCTGCTGATTTTCTTCATGGGCATTACGGCTTACAACCAAATGCCCAAGGAGAGTTTCCCGGAAATTACCCAGCCCACCATTTTCGTTGGCGTGGTATATCCGGGTAATTCGCCCGTTGATATTGAAAACCTAATCACCAGACCCATTGAGAAGGAGATCAAGGGTATTTCGGGCATCGACAACATTTCTTCCACTTCCATTGAAGGCTATTCCACCGTAGTGGTGGAGTTCAACCTGGATGTTGATGTAGACAAGGCGTTGCAGGAAGTTAAGGATGCCGTGGACAAGGCCAAGCCCGAATTGCCCACAGACCTTGACGAGGAACCGAATATCTTCGAACTGGATTTTTCCGAAATGGCCATCATGTTCGTGAACCTGTACGGGAACATGGATTTTGATGTGATGCGCAAATACGCGGAGTACCTGGAGGATGAAATTGAGGCTGTGGAGGCCATTTCAGCGGTAGACTTGCGCGGTGTATTGGAGCGCGAAGTGGTCATCAATGTTGACCCGAAGGCTATGGAAGCCCGCGCAGTCAGCTTCTACGATATTCAGCAGGCCGTGGGTCAGGAGAACCTGACCATGTTTGGCGGCAATCTGCTGGTGGATGGCTACCGGCGGAACCTTCGCATGGAAGGAGAATACAAAGACCCAGAGGAACTGGAGAAAATCATTCTGACCCATGAAAACAGCAAGCCTGTTTACCTGGGCGATGTCGCGGAGGTAACCTTTGACTACGAAGAGCCTACCAGCTTTGCCAGCCTGAACGGGGAGCCAGTAATCATCCTTGAAGTCAAGAAGAAAAGCGGTGGGAACCTTCTGGAAGCCGCGGCGGAGGTGGATAAAATCATCGCCAAAGCGCAAAAGGAAATGTTGCCCAAGGAGTTGAAAGTGGCTATCACCAACGATCAGAGCACGCAAACCCAGGACATGGTGGACAGCCTGGAGAACAACATTATCTCCGGGGTCATATTAGTAGTGTTGGTTTTGTTGTTCTTCCTGGGCTTGCGCAACGCGGCTTTCGTTGGTATTGCCATTCCGCTGTCCATGCTTATGGGCATTGCCATCCTGCATTTTATGGGCGTGACATTGAACATGATGGTGCTCTTCAGCCTCATCCTGGCACTGGGTATGCTCGTAGATAACGGTATCGTGGTGGTGGAGAACATCTACCGGCACTTGGAAATGGGCAAGTCCAATATACGTGCAGCTAAAGAAGGAGTAGGCGAAGTAGCCATGCCCATTATTGCTTCAACGGCTACTACCGTAGCGGCCTTTTTACCCCTCATTTTCTGGAAGGATATCATGGGTGAGTTCATGAAGTTCCTTCCAATTACGCTGATGATCACGCTCAGTTCATCACTTTTCGTGGCGCTTGTCGTGAATCCAGTCTTAGCAACCTTGTTCATGAAGGTGGATAAGCCCGGTGCGCGTAAACGGGGCGCGCGAACGTTTCTTTGGTCTACGGTTGTTTTAATTGTACTCAGTGCTCTTGGCTATTTTGTCATCAAGAACAATACGGTCGGTAGCCTTTTTGCTGCCATAGCCTTGATTTCTGCCTTGAACCGGTTCGTTCTGATTCCCGCCTCGCGGCGTTTCCAGGCTACTTTCCTGCCCCGATTGGAGCGAGGGTACAAAAAAGTAGTTTCCTTTTCGCTGAAGGGCTACATGCCTGTGTTTCTTGTGCTAGGGGCATTTGGGCTCTTTATCGTTTCAGTAATGGCTTTTGGGGCTAGCAAGCCTAACGTGACGCTCTTTCCGGAGAACTACCCCACATACGTGAACGTCTTCATTGAGTTGCCTATTGGTACAGACATTGAAGAAACCCATACGCTAACGAAGCGGGTGGAAAACAAGATTGTAACCATGATGAAGGAGAAGGAACAGAACGGTGTTCCTTATTATGACGTTGTAGAAGCGGTGACCACGCAAGTGGGCGAAGGCACTAACGACCCGAATCAAGGCATGACGGGACAACAATCGTCGCCGAACAAGAGCAGAATCAATATTTCTTTCCTCAAATTCATGGAGCGCCAGGGGGTCAGCACTTCCCAGATCATGGCGGACATCCAACAAGTGGTGGATGGAACTCCGGGTGCGTTGATTACTGTGGACAAAGACCCATCAGGACCTCCGGTCGGCTACCCGATTAACGTAGAAGTCAGTGGGCCAGATGTTGATCGCCTGCTTGCTGAGGCAGAGGAAATTCGAAACATCATGGCGCGGGCAAACGTTGCTGGGGTAGAGGAACTCAAAATTGACTTGGAAACCGGGAAGCCCCAAATTCTCATTGACATTGATCGCGATGCCGCACGTCGGTACGGCACTAGCAGCCAAGCCATCATGGGTGACATTAACGCTGCGCTGTTTGGCCGCGAGATTTCCAAGTACAAAGAAGGCGAAGACGACTATCCAATCAAGATGCGTTTTGCTCCCGAGTATCAATACGATTTAAGTGCCCTGATGAACCAAAACATAACGTTCAAAGATCAGACAACCGGCACAACCAAGCAGATTCCGATTTCGGCCGTAGCCAATGTAGAGTATAGTTCTACCTATGGTTCAGTAAAACGCCGCAACCTGGATCGCGTGATCACGGTTTACTCCAACGTGAAAGAAGGCTACAATGCCACCGCCATTGCAGCGGAAATGAAGGTGTTGATGGCAGACCATAAGTTAGCTTCTGGATACTCCTTCAAATTCACTGGTGAACAAGAAGAACAGGAAGCGAGCACGGAGTTTCTGACCACGGCACTTTTTATTGCCATAGGATTGATTATGCTCATCATTGTTTCTCAGTTCAATTCGGTGATTATTCCCGGCATCATTATGTTAACGGTGCTGTTCTCAACCATTGGTGTGCTCTTGGGCATTACGCTTACCGGCATGGACTTCGTCATCCTGATGATGATGATTGGCATCATTTCGCTGGCGGGTATTGTGGTGAACAATGCCATCGTTTTGCTCGACTACATGTTGCAGCTTCGCCACGAGCGCAAGGAGGAACTGGGTTTACTGCCGCATGAAAACTTGCCGCGCGAAGAAGTCATTAGCGTCATTGTCCGGGCTGGCGAAACTCGTTTGCGCCCGGTCTTGCTCACAGCCATCACCACTGTGCTTGGTCTCATTCCGCTGGCGGTGGGCATAAACGTAAACTTCTTTACGTTGCTCAGCGACTTTGACCCCGACTTTTACGTCGGCGGCGACAGTGTGGTGTTCTGGGGGCCGATGGCCTGGACCGTCATTTTCGGTCTGACCTTTGCCACCTTCCTCACGTTGGTGTTGGTGCCGGTCATGTACTTCATCGTGGACCGGGTCACGGTGCGCGTCCGCCGCATTATGAATACCTCGCCGCTTGACGATTCCAACGCGCAGCCCGACGGCGGCAGCCCGAGCCGTCCAGTTCCGGCAAGCCCGGAAGGATAGTTTCCTGTTTTGACTTTTTTCGAAAGGGTTGTCCATTGCGGGCAACCCTTTCGTTATTATGCACAGCTTGCAATTTTTCGGGCGAAAGACTCCTGTTCGCTGCGCGGCCTTTGTAATTTGCCTTCATGGTACATCGTTTATGGATGCCGCTACTTCTGCTAGTTGCCGCACATTCGGTTTCAAGGAGTCAATCGGAAGTCAGAGAGCGTCTGTCCGGATTAAATGCCTGGCCGTCAGCTTTTGACCAGGCCTATGCAGCCTATCCTGCGCTGCCTCCGGGCTTGTTGCAGGCCGTCTCACATACGCTTACCCGGATGCGAAACGTGCAACCGGATCAGGAACCGCCTTCTTGTGCGGGTTTGCCGTCGTATTGGGGGCCAATGGGGCTGGTGGAGGACGGCAAGGGATGGTTTCGCAACAACCTGAACGAAGTGTCGCGATGGAGCGACGTTGATCCGGAGGTGCTTAAGCGCGAACCAGCTCAGCAAATTTTGGCCTATGCCAAAGCGCTTTACCAGCTTTCGCCACCGAGTCTTGGTATGGAAGAGCCGCTCGCCTGGGATTTTCCGTTGCTGATGCTCAGTGAACTTCCCCTTTCGCCGGAAAGCACAGCAAGCTTTGCCCTGGATAGCTATTTATACGGGGTGTTTTCCGCGCTCAATGACCCGGAGTTGACCGCTGCATGGGGTGTACAGACCTATTCCCTGGATTTGGAAGGGTATTTTGGTCTGAATCGTTACGCCCGGTTGCGGCAACGCGTTGTACTGCTTGAAGGTGCTTCTGAAAGCGCGGAGGAGGACGCGGAGGAAAGCGCGGAGGAGGACGCGGAAGAAAATTCGGAAGACGATTCGGATGATGCCGCAGCGGCCCTCATGGGCGACGGCTGCTCCGAATTCCCTGGTGCATTTTGGCAGGAGGCCGATCCTAGCAATTATAGCTCGCGGGCGGGCGCCGCTATTTCGGCCATCACCGTGCACACCATGCAAGGGTACTATGCTGGCAGCATTTCCTGGTTTCAAAATCCGGCAGCTAATGTGTCGGCCCATTACCTGCTGCGGGCCAGCGACGGGCAAATCACCCAAATGGTGTGCGAAGCGGACAAGGCATGGCACGTCGGTTCCGAAAATCCCTACACGGTAGGGCTGGAGCACGAGGGCTTTGTCAGCGATCCAAGCTGGTACACCCCCCTGGTGTACAGTACTTCGGCCGCACTGGCGCGCGACATTGCGGACGACCGCGGCATCAATCCGGTGCGAACCTATGCCAAGCCGGGCACCACCGGCGTATTGACGTTGGGTTCCTGCACGCACATCAAGGGACACCAGCATTTCCCCGCACAAACACACACTGATCCGGGCATTCATTGGAACTGGGCGTATTACTTCCGGTTAATCAACGAGCCCGTGAGCCCGCTGCTGTACACTGCGGCTTCGGGAACGCTTTACGACCCGGGCGGGCCTTCCGGGAACTATGCCGATGACCAGCGGGTGCTGTACCGCATTGAGCCTGCCGGGGCGGGGCTCGTCACGCTCACCTTCAGCGCCTTCAATCTGGAAACCAACTGGGATTATCTCTACGTGCACGATGGTCCGACAGTGTTCAATCCTCTGCTGGGCAGTTTTACCGGGACGTCACTGCCTGGTGCGTTGACCGCGACCAGCGGCACCATGACCCTGGATTTCCGAGCCGATTGCTCTACCACCGCTGCGGGTTTTGCCGCGTCGTGGACCAGCAGCGGTGGGGTCACTTGTAGCACTCCTTCAGGCACCTTTACTGGTCCTATAGGCTGGACCAGCGCCACCGTCAACTGGAGCCCTGTGGCCGGAGCGACCCAGTACCAGGTAGCGGGACGCAGATTGGGCCTTACCGGTTGGCGCTACCTCTCCACCCCGCTGACGGCCAAGTGGCTGGGCATTTTCGACGAAGGCACCGCGTATGAATGGCGGGTTCGGGCGGAATGTTCCGGCAGCGGTTGGAGTGCGTGGTCATCAATCAACACCTTCAGTACCAATACGTTGCGATTCGGACCCGCTTTGCCCGAAACTGCCTTAAGCCTTGCTCCCAATCCTGCACAGGATTGGCTTAATCTGGAATGGACGGCCGGCGAGGGTTGGTTTGAACTTGTGGATGGCACCGGGCGCCTGATCCGAAGAGAACCAGCGACACCGCAGGCCTCCTGGAACTTAAAGGATTTACCATCCGGCTGGTACCTGATGCGGGCTGGCACCGAAGGCTTTTGGACACAGAAGCCGTTCTTCAAAGGCAGTTCGTAAGGAGTTTAGCAAGCCTTCTCCCCGTTTTATTTCTATTTCAGCTCGTCACAACCAGCGGGGCAACCGTTTGGCCCCTGGTAGGAGGCATAAGGTACCTTATGGGTATGTTGATCGCGAAACGCCGCCGGGGTTGGTTGCCGGTCTTATTAATTGCCGCCGTCTTGCAAGGAGTTTTTGTCAGCTACCGAGTGCCTGCCGATTCCGCAAGTACGGGATTGCTGTCCAAGGATCTTCCATTGGATTCACCACGCGCCTGGAGCGAAAGGGTGCACTCGCACTTTGTTCAAACCCTGTTTGATCGGGCTCCGAGCAATGCAGCACTCGCAGGGCAATAAATCGGTTTGCTTGTCTACAAAAGGCTACAAAGGCTTGCTTGAGTGGAAAAGCTATCTCGTAAAGTCAACGTTATCAGCGCTTAACAACCATACTTTAGCACCGTTGGACAGGTTGGAGAGTTTGATTGCCCCGAGCGCACTTCACGAATTGCTCAAACGTATCAATTTGGCGCCATTTCGCAACGCTTCGCAATCAGCACTTTACGCAAAGCACGAGGCCGCGGCAGCGCAAATCCGCCCTTTGCAGGCCCTCACAACAACTTGGTTCACTGTTCCTTGAATCCCTCAGAGAGCCCAACAAGCCTCTGTCCGTTTGCCTGAGCGCTTTGCATGGTTAGTGGGCAACAACTGATTTTCAGCCAGGAGGTTAAGCCTGCTCTTTAAGCTAGATATGTCGTTTTAACCCTGTCACTTTTAGTCTTTAACTGTAATTAGATCCAGGGTTTAGCTGTATAGCTTTGAAGCAACACAGGGTTCATCAGGTCCTGCTGTTCACTAAAATGCAAGCAATCCAAGACTGGCAAGCGAAAGGGAGACAAATGCTGGTCATGAACGAAAAAACGATTGTATTAACCCTGGAGATTCTCTTCATTTTGGCCGTGTGCCTGCTGATTTCCTCGTTCCGCAATCCCGATCTTAGTCACGGAGATCCCTTTGCTGAAGAAGTGGAAACCGTTCAGGACCGCCCGTCTGAAGCACTGATTCCAGCCCCCTGATTGCCTAAGGCGCCTAAGCGCTCGACGACATTTCCCCCGTTCTACTCCGCAATTTTGGGTCACAACTGCTGCCCCGAACCGCGTATACGACAGTTGTTTTCATGTTGATTGTTTTTTGTGCCCATTGGTAGATTTCTGCCAATGGGTTTTTTTTAGCGAGGCCCTCCTCCTGACGGTCCAGGAATAGACACGAACGCGAATCAGGGCGTCAGCGCTCCGACTAGTTGTTCGTCATCCATGCGGCTTCGCTGGGCAAGAACTCCCGCGGTGATGAGCAATTGTGCCGTCAGGTAGGTGACCATGATGGCTGGACCGGCGGCGTCAAAAGGCTGGTAAAACTTGTTCCAGGCGATGGTGGAATCAGACACCACAAAAATCAGCGCCCCGGCCAGGACCATCCCGAAACTGGCCGACGGCACTTTTCGGTAACGGTTTAGCGCCGCAACGGCCATACTGGCGATAACGAGCGCATAAATGCTCACGGGAACGGCCATTTCGCCCAAATACGGCCAGATGGTCCAGATCAAAAAGCCGGCAAATGCGAGAACCGGCAGCGCCGTCCAGGCAATCGGGCGCAGTCCGCGCTCCGGCGCCTGCTCGCCGAATGTGGTTGGTGCAAAAAGGAAGGGTCCCTGGCGGAAAGCCTGAATGTAGCAGAGGTGCCCGAGAAGGAAGGAGCCCAACCCGGCGATAAACCAACCTTCGGAACGGTCGGCAAAGAGCAGCAGCACGTCGCCGCCCCAGGAAAAGACCAATGCGGCCAGGGTCCAGCGCTCCAAGGCCGTGCGAACCGGCGCGGAGAAGAAGAACCAGGCTATGAGCAGCGGCATCAGCAGCGGCTTGACCAGCATTTCCCAAGAGCCCTGGCCGGCGGCCCGGGAGTAGATGTCCACCATGCAGGCAACCGTGTACAAATGCAGGAAAATGCGGGGGTTCATGGAAACAGCGTTGGGGGGTCTTTGCCGGTATTGCTGGGCGCAGGAATTGGGGAATGCGCGCTCAGCGTATGAGTGGTTATGCGCGAATCGGGTTCAAGCAAGCGCTCAGCGAACGGGGCTTTGTGCGCTAAGATAACCAAGTTCTTCAGCGGGCCGCGCTAGCTTCTCGCTACCTTTGTCGGGGCAATTGATTCGTCGAACTTTCGCGGACAGGCCACCGATATGGGGAAACGCTTTGCAATAGCGCTGCTTTCTTGTGCCCTTCTGGCCGCTTGTCGGAGTACAGAGCCGACCCCGGCACCGCCGTCGCCACTCGGTCCCGTCGCGGATGCGGGCATGGTGGTGACCGCGCATCCCGAAGCCTCTGCCGTCGGTGCTGCCGTGCTCGCGCGGGGGGGGAGCGCCATCGATGCCATGGTGGCGGTCCAGTTCGCTTTGTCGGTCTGCTACCCTATTGCGGGCAATATCGGGGGAGGGGGCTTCATGATCTTTCGGCGAGAGGACGGCATTGCCCTCACCCTCGATTTCCGTGAAACAGCCCCGGCACGTGCAAGCGCTGGCATGTACCTGGATCCGCAAGGCAACTTGATTCCGGATCTCTCGGTAAAAGGCCATCGCGCCGTTGGTGTACCCGGAACGGTTGCTGGCATGTGGAAAGCCCACCAGCGTTTCGGTACGCGTTCCTGGGCGGAACTACTGCAACCGGCCATTGACTTGGCACAAAAGGGCTTTGCCATAACCGGAAGCCAAGCTGCTGACCTGAATGCCTACGCCGCCGATTTTAAAACCTGGAATCCGGGCAACGAATACCTGCGCAAATCAGCGCTTTGGAAAGCCGGCGACCTGCTCACGCAAACCGACCTGGCCGCCGTGTTGACGCGCATTCGCGACCAGGGGCCAGACGGGTTTTACAAGGGCCAAACGGCGTTGGCCATAGTGGCAGAAATGCAGCGCGGTGGCGGCTTGCTGGACACGGCCGATTTGACGGCATATGAAGCCCTATGGCGCGGCCCACTCGTGACCCGCTATGACAGTTTTTCGGTCATCACGATGGGTCCACCCTCCTCCGGCGGGATCGCGCTTGCGCAGTTGCTGGGCATGCTGGAGCCTTTTCCCCTGCGCCAATGGGGGCACAACAGCAGCCGTACAGTGCACTACCTGACCGAAGCGGAGCGCCGCGTTTACGCCGATCGCGCTACTCACCTGGGCGATCCCGATTTTTGGCCGGTGCCGCAGACGCAGCTTTTGGATCCCGATTACTTGCGAGCCCGCATGGCAGACACCGATCCCGCGAAGGCCAGTCTCAGCAGCAGCGTTGAGGCCGGCACGTTTTCGCGCCGCAGAGAAAGCGACCAAACCACACACTTTTCTATTGTTGACCGCGGGGGAAATGCCGTTTCGGTGACCACAACACTCAACGATGCCTTTGGCTCACGCGTCTTTGTTGACGGAGCCGGCTTCTTGCTCAACAACGAAATGGACGACTTTTCCGCAAAGCCCGGGGCGCGGAACCTTTACGGTTTGCTTGGTGGCGAAGCCAATTCCATTGAACCCGGCAAACGCATGCTCAGCTCCATGACCCCCATTATCGTAGAAAAACGAGGCAAGCTTTACGCTGTCATCGGCAGCCCGGGAGGCTCCACCATCATTACGTCGGTCTTGCAAACGTTTTTGAATCTGGTGGAATTTGACATGACCATGCAGCAGGCGGTTGCCGCGCCCCGGGTTCACCATCAATGGCTCCCTGATTCCATTCGCACGGATCCAGGCGCTTTAGCTGACAGCACCGCCCAGCTGCTCAGGCAAATGGGCCACTTATTGTACACCACCACGCCCATTGGCCGCGTGGATGCTGTGCGTATTTTACCGGATGGCCGGTTCGAAGGAGGCGCTGACCCCCGTGGCGACGATCGCGCCATCGGGGTGCAGTTTCAGCGCAACCAAGAGTGAAGCCTGCTTTCAATCAAGCTTACAGGAGGATAACCAGCAGGATGATCAGGAGGGCCAGCAAGAGCACGCCCACCAAGCCACCGGTTGAAATTTCAGCGGCTGCTAAGATCGCGATGGCCAGAATCACCAGCAAGACGACCAAAACGATGAACAGCGCCAAGTAGAGCGGGTCACTGAAATCGTAACGCTGCCTTGCTTGAGCATAAGCTGCGGCGGGCGCGGCCATCATCAACGAGCTGGCAGAAAGCAGCGAGCGCTCGCGGGATGGCGATTGGTTGTGAACGCCAACGGAGTACTGGTTAGCCTAGGCATAGCGGTCACCAAAGGGGTCTTTCCGCGAAATGCGCTGGGCGCGTCCGGTTTTTTCCAGCTTAGGCGCTCTGACGGAAGACCGTTTCTCGTCGCGATCGGCGCCCGATGCAACAGCGCTTTCGGTGGTACGGGCTCGGGATTGCTCCGCCTTTTGAGAAAGCTCGGCCAAACGGGTTTGCTCGGATCCTCGCTGATCCTGCTCCGCCAGCGCATCGCCAGAGGCCTCAGTTTGCTGGCGATTAGAGGGTTCTTGTTGATCGCCGAGGCTGGTTTTTTGGTAGGGAGCGACAACACGACCGCAGGACGCCAGTGTTAAAATCAAGACGGTCAGGGAGAGGGAGTAGAGGTTCTTTTTCATAACTGAATGGATGGAGTAATTGAATTCCATCACTCAATTTACGCGCTGAATGGGCGAACACGGACAAACAGGACAATAACCCGTGTTTCAATTCTTTTTGAAAAAACTGAACGAAGCATTCCGTACCTTTGCCGTATTCCAGTTTATGTCAGAAGAACAAGCGCCATACCGAAGCGAAGATCTCGCTGTAGAAGACGCCCGGGATCGCTTTATAGAAGCCTGGGGCAATTTTGGTTCCGCCTGGGGAATCAACCGGACCATGGCGCAAATTCACGCCTTGTTGCTGCTGGAACCCGAGCCGCTCAGCGCGGAACAAGTCATGGAGCGCCTGAACATCAGCCGCGGGAACGTGAACATGAACCTGCGCGCGCTCATGGACTGGGGCCTAGTGGTGCGCCAACTCCGCCTCGGCGAGCGCCGCGAGTATTTCGTGGCAGACAAGGACATCTGGCAGGTGACGCGCAAGGTGACCCGGGAGCGCAAGAAACGCGAACTCGCTCCACTCATTGAGCTTCTTCAGGAATTGGGCGAAGTGGGCGCAGGCAGCACCGAACCACGGGCTCGCGTCCTCCACGACTCGGTAACCCGCATCCGGCGATTCGCCGGTGCAGCGGACCGCGTGCTGGAATCGGTTATCCGGGCAGAAGAAACCTGGTTCTTTAAGATTTTCATGAAGTTGTTTCGTTAAGCGATCCCCTTTCGTCTCAAACAAAAGGCGCCCGAGTTAGCGCACACACTAAACTGTTAACGTTTGTTGTTGAATACGCGGTAGCCGTTGCCTCCCTATTGAAACGGTTATCTTTAACTCATGATGTTGGAATCTGAAAACCGAATGGGACCGGATGGCTGCAACGCAAAGGCGCTCCGTTTGTCCGCCCGATTTGCCGTGCTGCTGGTCGCTTTTTCTCTTGGCGCATGCGCGGATGACGCTTCGGGCGATCAGCCCATTACGGTTCCAGTGTCTGCAGGTGCTTTTCAAGCGACGGTTACGGTGACCGGAGAATTGCAGGCGCGCAATTCGCTTGACATTCAGGGCCCGGCCGGATTGCGAGGTGCCGGGCTTTGGCAGGTACAGATTACCGATTTGATTGCGGAGGGTAGCCGCGTTAAAGCGGGCGATTACGTCGCTACATTGGATCGCACAGAAGCTTCCTCTAAGCTAAAAAGCTTGCAGGGCGAATTGGACAAAACCGTTACCCAGCGCACGCAGGCGGTCCTCGATAGTACGCTTACCTTGCGCGAAAGCCGCGAAGCGCTAGTCAACCTGAATTACGCGTTGGAAGAGGCCCGCATTACCCTGGAACAATCGGTATACGAGCCTCCGGCCATCATCCGACAGGCGGAAATCAACCTGGAAAAGTCGCAGCGGGCCTACGACCAGGCCGGAGAAAATTATCAGATCCGCCGCGATAAAGAGCGCGCCCGGTTGCAGGAGATCGAAGGGACCATGTCGCTGCAACGGAGCGAGCTCAATGACCTGGCGGCCCTGCTTGATCAATTTGAAGTGCGTGCACCCTCAGATGGCATGGTCATTTACGACCGCAACTGGGACGGTACCCGCCGGGGAGTAGGCTCAGCCATTTCGCCCTGGCAAAGCACCGTGGCCACGCTGCCCGATTTATCTGAAATGATCTCGTTGACTTATATCAACGAGGTTGATATTAGTCGAATTGTTGAAGGTCAGGAAGTCACCTTGGGCATTGACGCTTTCCCTGATCGACAGTATTCTGGCAAGGTCATCGAAGTGGCCAACATCGGCGAACAGCGCCCGAACAGCGACGCCAAAGTTTTTGAGGTAAAGATCGTGTTGTTGCAGAGCGACACTACCCTTCGCCCGGCCATGACCACGAGCAACAGCATTGTCACGGCAAAAACAGATACGTCATTGTTTGCGCCTTCCGAATGTATTTTCCGCAATGATAGCTTAAATTATGTTTATGTCGAAGGGCCCTCAGGCCTGCGGCGACGGCAGGTCATAACCGGGCTGTACAACGAAAACCAGACCGTTTTACTGGCAGGGGTAAAGGCAGATGAAGTGGTTTATCTCAGTGCCCCGGAAGGAGCGGAAGACGCAGCATGGGAATTGTTATCGGCCGATGAGAAGCAGCGCTGGGCACCAAAACAGGAGCCAGAACCGGAAATGCCTGCTGACGGTCTTCCCGGTGACTCGCTGCCTTTAGACGCCCTGGTCCCCGATGCCAACACCAAGCCAAAAGCCCCTGGAGCAGGTCGCCGCGGTGGCGCTGCCCCTTCTCCCGCAGGCCGAATATGAGCAAGCCTTTTGGAGAATCAGCGAACAGCCAATCTGGCTCAGCCCACTCGTTAAAGCGGGTGGGCTCGAATGCGTCCATTGCGTTCAACGCCATGCTTGGGAACAAAATCCGGTCAACCTTAACCGGCCTTGGCATCATTTTCGGGGTGGCCAGTGTTATTGCTATGCTGGCGGTTGGCAAAGGCAATCAAGTGGAAGTGCTCCGCCAGTTTGAGCTGATCGGGGCCAACAACCTGGTGGTCACACCGGTTTGGCAGGAAGGCAGAGAGGAGGAGGATAACGAGAATCCGCGCTACTCCGAAGGGCTGGACATGCGCGATGTTCGCGCCATAACAGAAGTTCTGCCTACGGCCAGTAAGCTCAGCCCGGAAATTGTGGTCGAAACGCGCATGCTCCGCGAAGGGCGCTCCGGCAAGGGCAACGTGGTCGGGGTAAGCAACGAGTATTTCGACCTGAATAATTTTGCGCTCCGCGACGGACGCTTGTTCAGCGAAGTGCACCTGGAGCGAGGCGGCCGCGTGTGTATTTTAGGGGCATCCGTGGCGCGCAAGTATTTTGCAGAAGAGGATATTGTAGGCCGACAGATCAAGTGCGGAAGCATCTGGCTTGAAGTAATCGGCGTGTTGGAGGCGCGCAACATTTCGGAATCGGCCCAGGCCAACTTGGGCATTCGCGATTACGACGCCGACATTTACACGCCCCTTCAAACCGTATTGCTTCGCTTTGAAAACCGCGCATTGCTGACCAACGCCAGCATTCAGCAAGCTGCAAATGAGGCCAACAACCAGGAGGAGAATACGGAGGAGAAGGAAGACGTTCCGGTCAATTATCACCAGGTAGACCGGATTACGGTTCAGGTTTCTGAAGCCGATTTTCTGGCTTCGTCGGCGGAGGTTATCGGGCGGCTGCTGCAGCGGCGTCACAACGGCGACATAGATTTTGTTATTGATATTCCCATCGAGAAATTGAATGAGCAGCGCAAGGCCAAAGAGCGCTTTAGCATTGTACTTGGGCTGATAGCCGGCATATCGCTGGTGGTTGGCGGTATCGGCATTATGAACATTATGTTGGCTTCGGTCCTGGAACGCATTAAGGAAATTGGCCTGCGCATGTCCATTGGGGCTACGCGCCGCGACATCATTGAACAATTCCTGATGGAATCGGTGTTCATTAGCGTTACCGGGGGAATGGCTGGTATCGCTTTGGGCGTGGCCACGTCAGTGATTATTCAGCGGCTCTATGGCATCCTGACCATTGTGAGCCCTTCGTCTATTTTAATGGCGTTTATGATTTCAGTGGGCATCGGCATCATTTTCGGTTTCCTGCCGGCCCGGCGGGCGGCTTACCAGGACCCGATTAAATCGCTGCGCTACGAATCCTGATCCATGAGAAAACTTCTAGTCTTATTTTTGCTGTTGGGGAACGCGGGTTTTTTACACGCGCAGGATACGCTCGTGTTGACCTTAGAAGAATGCGTGCGGTTAGCCCGCGAAGTATCGGTGGATGCTTTGATCGCGGAGAACCAGTACAACAACGCCTTTTGGAATTTTCGTTCCTGGCAAGCCGCCCGCCGCCCGGTTCTGGCTCTGGACGGAACTGTTCCCCGGTTTGACCGCACTATTTTGGCCATTACGCAGCCCGATGGTTCCGACCTGTTCATCCAGCGAAACCAGGTTTCATCAGCGTTGAACCTGTCGTTGAGTCAGGAAATAGGCTTGACAGGAGGCCGCATTTTTGCAGGCTCAGGCTTACAGCGCATTGACTTACTCGGAGATTCTACGCAGTCTTCTTACCTCAGTTCACCGTTCTTTGTCGGTTGGCAACAACCCATTTTTCGGTACAATGACTGGCAATGGCGCAGGCAGATTGAGCCGCTGAAGTTGGATCAGGCCGACCGCGTTTTGTTGGAGAATTTTGAAGACGTCTCTATTCGCGCGGTCAGTTTGTTTTTCCAACTCCATCTGGCGCAAATTAACCGGGGCATTTCCTCCACCAACCTTGCCAACAACGACACCATCTACAAGATTTCGCGGGGCCGTTACAACCTCGGCAAGATTGCGGAGAATGATCTCTTGCAAGTTGAATTGTCTGTGCTCAATGCCCAAGTGGCGCTGGCGCAGGCCGAGAATGAAATTGCGAATACTGGAGCTCGGCTCAAGCGATTCCTTCGCCTTGATGACCGGCAGCCCCTTCGCCTGTCTATTCCAAGCGAACTTCCGGATTTGCGCATTGATCCGGCCACTGCACTGGAGCATGCCCGGCAATACCGTTCCGATGTGGTCGGATTTCAACGCCAACAATTGGAGGCCGATCAACAAGTAGCTGTCGCTAAAGGAAACAACGGCTTTTCAGCCGATCTCTTTGCCCAATACGGCCTTAACAACACGGCTACCGCTATTGGCGATGCCTACCAGGATCCCCAGGACTTTCAGAACGTCGGCCTTACGTTCAGCGTGCCCATCGTAGACTGGGGCCGCGCCCGCTCCGAGCGCGAAATCGCCTTCGCCAACCGCGACCTGGTGCAATCCCAAATTGAGCTGAACACCATCAACTTTGAACAAGAGGTAATCCTGCTCGTCCAGCAATTTAATCTACAGAGCAACCAGGTGCGCATCGCCGCCAAAGCCGACACCGTGTCGCACAAACGCTTTGACGTGGCCAAAGCCCGTTACCTCATCGGCAAAACCGACATCACCGACCTAAACATTGCCAACTCCGAGCAAGATCAAGCTCGCCGTGCCTACATCGCGGCGCTGCTTTCCTATTGGAACGACTTTTACACGCTGCGCAAACTCACGTTGTATGATTATGAGTTGGGGCGGCCCCTGGGG
>CAYSDI010000029.1:0-4059 GCA_964429745.1 uncultured Chitinophagales bacterium
GGATTGTACGCGGCATGGCGCGGCTGGAGGGCGATTTGTTGGCGCTGAGAGGATTGGAATTTCAACCGCGCCGGCGCATTAATTCGCTTAGAAAAATGGTCAGGAAATCTCGCTAAGAAATCTGTAGAGAGACTGCGTAAGCGAGGGCTAAAATAAGCGAATACCCGACAAAGGCGGGCCCGTTCACGTAGGCCGAAGGGCGGATATTCAACGCGCGATGGTTGTAGGCCATCAAGAGCAATTTGTCTGCCAGATGGGCAATAACCGTGGCCCAGGCTACACCTTTCATACCAAACGGTGCCACCAACAACAAACTAAGGCCTGCATTTAGCCCTAATTCAAAGCCGGAAATCCAGAACATAACTTTTGTTTTACCCAGGCCGGTGAGCACCGTTTGTGGAAATAATAAACGGGGTATCAATAGTAACAAGTATATGTTGAATACAGTATGCGAAGAGGCAAATTCCGGGCGAAAGACTTTGGGAAACCACCAATGACTGCTTAGAAGCAATGCCACCGAAATGAGAACGAAGCGCTTTAGCATTGCCAAAGAACGTTCGCGGATCATGCGCAAACTAGCGGTCAAATCATCCGCTACTTCGGCACTTGCCGCTGTAGAAAAAGCATTGGCCAGCAGCAACACCAGCGGCAATTCACGGGCGCCGTAGCGGAACACCGCAAGCGCCTCCTGCCCAAGTGCACCCGCTACAATAAAACCGTCCAGGTACATGGCCGTCCCCCCGAGCAACAAACTTCCCGCGAGGGGTATGGCGGTGCGACGCAAGGCGCTGCGGGCTTTTTCCTCGCTGCGCATGCGCCAGGCAGGTCCGAGCAGGTGCAACAACCACAACCAGCGCAACAGCGCACCCAAGGCCATACCGACCAGGCTTATCTCCAGGCCATATCCGAGCAACGGGGGTAGGCCAACGGCTACCAGTTGAATGACGAACACAGCAACCCCGTAATACAGCAACTCCCTGGATTGATCGCGGACCAGGTAAACGTACTCCGCCAGGTAAGCAGGGTTGTTGAAAAAGACAAACACGCAAAAGATGCCCCAGAGCTGTGGGGAATGGTGGTCCAAGCCCAACAAACCGGTCCAGACACCTGGAAACAGGGCCAGCAGGGCAACCAGGCCGGTATTAACCAGCAGCGCCGTGCGGAACGCTTCGCCAAGCAAGCCGTTTTGTTCCGCATGTCGAGTGTTTACAGAAGCGGTTGCCGAAGCATTGTTAGCGATAGCATAAGAATTGCTATCATTTAGATCAGCAGCCGTTTCCCGAGACTTGCTCCGGTACAGCGGCACAAGGGCATTGAGCAAACCGCCTGTCCAGAAAAAACCAGTGAATCCGGAAACCAGCAAGAGTGCTTCGTACAAGCCAATGCTGTCTGTGTCTAACGGACTTTTGGCCAGCAATACACCCGTCAGGAGCAAGGCAGCATAGCGCAGCACCTGAAATCCCTGCAGCGACCGAATGACCTTCACCGAGGCACAACTTTACCTTTAGGCTGCCCGGGAACCGAAACCCTTTCGCCCGAAAAAAGGGGGGTATTGGCAGTAGCAACGGCAGGAATAAACGCCGCGTTCGTTGCATTTGAACTACTGTGGATTTTTTTGAACCGCAGTCGCAGCGAATTGCCGATGACCATAAGGTCAGAAAAAGCCATAGCCCCTGCCGCCAGCATCGGGCTGAGCAGGCCAACGGCGGCAATCGGAATGGCCAACACGTTGTAGAAAAAGGCCCAGAACAAGTTCTGCCGAATGGTTCGAAGGGTGTGCGTGGCCAGCGCAAAGGCATCGATCAGTTGATCGGGTCTTCCGCCAAGCAGGACTACCCCGGCCGCGTCGCGGGCAGCGCGGGTGCTGTCTACAAGCGATATGCCCACGCTGGCGCGCTCCAGCGCCGGCGCGTCGTTGATGCCGTCGCCGACCATAGCGCTGGGAACTTCTGCATTCAGCGCTTGCACCAGTTGAAGTTTTTCTTCCGGTCTTTTGCCCGCATACCACGTTTGAATGCCCAGCGAATCGGCCAGTTCTTTGACTCGCACTTCGCGATCACCGGAGAGCAGCACCGGCTCAATGCCGCGCTGGTGCAGGTAGGCGATGAGTTCGCGCGCGCCAGGCCTGATTTGATCGCGGAGGTACAAAGCCGCCACGGGTATTCCATCGCAGCTTAGGAACACGTCGCCGGGAAGGGATGGGGCCGAAACTGCGCCGGTTGGTTGCCTTGTCACAGTGTTTGCTGAATGATCGGCGGCTGCAAACTCAGGTGTAGCCTCAGGTTTAGCCTCAGCCGGAATCGTCCAGCGGTCAGAGCCGAGTTTCCAGGTCCTGCCCTCAGCATCAAGTCCCGACAGGCCCATTCCCCGGTTTTCCCGGATGGTATGCAGCAAGGTTGCCTGCGGCGAATGGTCTTTCGAAAGATTGTTAAAAAGACTTCTGGATACCGGATGATTGGAAGTGCTGGCCAGCGCAACAATGAGGTTCATGGCCTCTTGCTTTTCCATCGCTGGCGAAAGTAGCACAAGCTTTTCGAGCACAAATTCCCCGCTGGTGAGGGTGCCGGTTTTATCCAGGATAACTCTTCTTACGGATGCGAGCGATTGAAGGGTGCTGGCTCCTTTGACCAAAATTCCAGATTGTGCGGCACGACCCAGGCCAACAGCAACTGCTGTGGGCGTAGCCAACCCCATGGCGCAGGGGCACGAAATGACCAGCACGGCGATGGCTTGCAACAGCGCACTTCCGGCAGGGATGTTCCAGACAAAATGAGCCAGAAAAAAAGTCAGGACTGATAGGCCAACTACTACGGGCACAAACCACGCGCTGATGCGATCGGCAAGCCGCTGCACCGGGCTTTTGTCCAGCGAGGCCTGGCGGACCAGATCAATAATACCAGAGAGTACGGTATCTTTTCCAATGGCCGTCACCTCCATTTCCAGCCAGCCGGCCAGAACGGTGCTGCCTCCGGTGATGGCATCGCCGGCCTTGCGCGGTTGCGGAAAACTTTCACCGGTTAACATGGATTCGTCAAGTTCAGCCTCACCGCGCAAAACCTTGCCATCAAGCGGAATTTTATCGCCTTGCTCAGCGGCCAGGCGGTCTCCGGGGCGCACATCGGATACGGGAACGCTAACTCGCTCCTCCCGACCGTCAGCCGCGCGTCGAAGCAGCCGCACTTCGCCCGTTTGCAGCGCCGCAAGTGCACGGAGAGACGACGTAGTCTTGCGCACTGCGCGCTCCTCAATGACCTGACCGATCAAAACCAACGTTACGATGCTGGCACTGGTTTCAAAAAAGAGGTACTGGTGGCCCAAGCCGGCCAGGAGTCCGATCAGGCTGTAGAGGAACGCTGCAGATGACCCGAGCACAATTAACACATCCATGTTGGGCACACCTGTGCGAAGCGAGTTCCAGGCACTGCGGCCAAAATGTTCCGCCCCAAGCAAAAATACAGGCAGGCTCAGCGCCAACTGAAACCAGGGGTTGTGGAGCAGAGGGAAGGGCAAAAACATGGCAAGGACCAGCGGGATCGTAGGCACTGCGGCAAGCCAGAGTTTTTTTTGTGCGGGCGAAGGGCCACCGTTTTTTTGCTCTGCCTCCGACACAACCGGATAGCCGATGTTCTCTAATCCATCGATGATGCCCTCGAGGTTCTTTCCAGCCGGGAGCCGGAAACGGACTTCATCGTCGGCAAAACTGACCTGGACCCCCTCAAGCCCCTGGCGAACCAGGTATCGCTCTACGCTGAGCGCGCAGTTGGCACAGGTCATTCCTTTGACGCAGAGTTGGACGGTTTCCGAGGCGGGGGGCATGGGCGGGCGAGGTGGGGACTTATCATCGCAAAAATACTCGCTTTTCGCGCCTTGACCGGGCTGCGATTTAGTACCGGATTCTTATCTTTGTGTCCCCATGCCGGATTTCCGGCCTCGTTCTTTACCTGGTGGTTGTAGCTCAGTTGGTTAGAGTGCTAGATTGTGATTCTAGAGGTCGCCGGTTCGACCCCGGTCAGCCACCCATTTTTTTCTCCTCAAAGGGTATTCCTAAAAACCCTGTGC
>CAYSDI010000029.1:4159-26145 GCA_964429745.1 uncultured Chitinophagales bacterium
ACAGCAGTTTGGATTTTTAGATGGGGTTTTTAGAAGTACCCCATCCTTTTTGGTTCCTGTAGACCTTTTTGGTTCCTGTAGAACCCCAAATAAGTGCCTTTACGGGATATGGTAGAACGAAGCAGTCAATTCCTGGACGCCAACCTGGATAAAGAAGGTCAACACACCAGTTTCTACTTTTTCAATGTCAATGACAAAAGTGGTTTCTGAGATGACCATTGCCTCCCAAGCTTGAACCAAGCTTCCGTCCGGGCGGCGAAATCCCATCGAATAGGATCCACTGGGTACACCAGTTAACCGAACGCTTAGACTGCGTTTTGCGGTGGTTGGGAAAACCTCTACAGATGGTTCTGCGGATACTGTTCCTGATGTGCTCCCAGAGCCGCCAACGTCCGTCCGAGGACCATCAATGGTAGCATGTGGCAGGCCAACTGCAATGGATTGTGCCGAAGCCTGTGCTGCACTGGCAACAAACAGCCCGTAGGCAAAGCCCATGCTTAAAGCGGTTGAGATTTTCATACTAAGCCAAAATGATAAAGAGAAATGGAGGCGTGTTAATACCGAGCAAATGTTCCTGAAAAATACGGGAATTCCACTGGAACCACTGCAAAATTTTGCCAAAGATTTATTGGGATTTACGTTTCTGATGGTTGTTCATCCTTTGCCATGCGCTGTTGACTGTCTGTGTTGGAGGGATGAACAAAAAAGGCTACCTGCCGGGTTCTCAAGCCGGTTGAGCCTGGCTCCGGGTCAGCCAACACCATGGCTTTTGCGGCATTTTGGTCAAAAACTTGGTCCAGGTTCAGCACCTGACCGGCCGGCACCCCTGCCTGTTCAAGGCGGGTTAACCAGAGTCTTGCTGGCTTTTGACGGAACAGCGGTTGCAGGAATTCGGACAGTTTTCCCCGGTTCTTAACCCGGTCTTGATTAAGGGCAAAGTCGGTATGATGGGCCCGGTCCGGCTGCTCCAAAACCTCGCAAAGCTCCTTAAACTGGGCATCGCTGCCTACGGCCAAGACCAGGTTTTGGTCGTCCTGGCAGGTAAACTGCTCCCCGTAGGGGGCAATATTGGGATGCAGGCTTCCCAGTCGGGTGGGTACGACTCCAGTCATGAGGTAATTGGACGCCTGATTCGCCAAACCACTAATAGCAGCATCGTAAAGGGACACTTCGACTAGTGCACCGCGCCCGCTTCGCTCGCGTTCGAGCAATGC
The DNA here is from genome assembly GCA_964429745.1 of uncultured Chitinophagales bacterium. Taxonomy (GTDB): domain Bacteria; phylum Bacteroidota; class Bacteroidia; order Chitinophagales; family BACL12; genus WGOA01. The sequence goes on from CAYSDI010000029.1 coordinate 5,374, forward strand.
CAGCAATAAAGCTTGTTTGAGCTGGTGGGCCGCAAAAACATCAACCAGCGCGACGGGAAGTTTGACCCCGGGCTGGCCGGGCAAGCCGTTCATGGCCATCCAACCGGTTTCCGCCTGCAGCACCAGATCGTAGGCGGGTCGATTATGGTTAGGACCAAAGCCGCTGATGCGCCCGTAAATCAACCCGGGATTTTGGCGCAGCAGAGTACCGGGGTCAAGCCCATATCGCAGGTCGTCGCCGGCCCGGAAACTGGCCAGAACGATGTCCGCAGAGAGGGCCATTTCTGCAACAGCTTTGCAGTCATCAGGGTGCTTCAAGTCCGCCCAAACGGTGGTTTTGTTCCAATTCACGGAGGCGTAGTAGGCGCTCAACGGGTCGTCAGGCGACTCCCCTGAAGTCTTCCAGGATCGGGTGACGTCACCGCCTTGAGCTCGGTTTTCTACTTTGGTTACGCGAGCACCGAGTTCAGCCAAAAAGGTGCCGACCGAAGGTCCTGCCAGGACGGAGGCCAATTCCAGAACGCGCAGGTGCTGGAGCGGTAGCGGCGTGCGGGGGGTGGGGTCTGGATGAGGATGACCGGGGCTCGGGGAACCAGAAGAAAAATTATTCACCGCTGAGAGAAGAGAAGAGATGACCAGGCATCCTTATTGTCTGGATTTTGGTGCATACATGCCTTGAAACGTAGCGTAATCAAACTCCTGGTAGTACCCTTCGGCGTAAAAAGCCAACAAGGGTTCCAGTGCTTGCGCCGTTTGGTAACCGGGCAGCGTGGTCAGCTTTTTATTATCGGTGTCCAACAATACCACCGTAGGGTAACCGATGCTTCCGCCGATAGCACCCACCATTAACGCAAAGGGGTGAGTAGCTCTAGGGGAAGATGGCAAAGCGAGTTCCTGCCCCAGGTAGGTGAGGGGGCCGTGGGTTTCGGCGTTGAATTTGACGCAGTGGTAGCGCTCGTTCAAGTATTGGACCACCACCGGATCTTGAAACGTCGTGGCATCCATGCGTTTGCACCAACCGCACCAATCAGTATACAAATCAATGAAAATGGGCCTTTCGTCCCGCTTTTTGCTGTTCAGCGCCAAGGCATCTTCCATGCTGATCCAACGCACTTCGGTTGCAGCCGCTGGGTTGCGTCGGGTTGCCTTTTCGGGGGAAGGGGTCCGTTCCGCTGTGGCCAGCACAGCGTAAGCTGGCAGGGTTTTTCGGGCAGATGCCGGGATGACTTCTGCCCCGTAGATGGCCTTGCCTGAACCGGGTTGGTCCAAAAAGGCTTTTGGAACAATGGATGCTCCAATGATTAAAACAAGTATTGCAGCGGTGTAGTTGCGGAGAGATGCCATGAATGGGGGTCAGGCGTTCAATTGGTAGCCCCTTCTCGCAGCGGAGACTGGTAGCTCTGTTGAAACTCCACCCAACTGTTGTTGAGGTGGTGGTTTTCCCCAAAGAAATGGAGAATTTTGTCCATGTTGTAGGCATCCTTGTAACCGGGAATCGACTGTATGGGATTGCCTTGTTCATCCAGGTAGACTGTGGTGGGGTAACTTAAGCGACCGCCTGTCAGTTCCGCAGCCAATTGGTTGTAGCCCCGGCTGGACGAGGGCACAAAGGTGTACTCTTTGCCTTTGTAAGTAATCGGCGTTTTTTGCTCTGCGTCAAATTTAACCGCGTACCACTTATCATTCAGGTAGCCCGCAATCGTGGGGTTGGCGAACGTATTGGCATCCATCCGTTTGCACCAGCCGCACCAATCAGTGTAAATGTCGATAAAAACCTTGCGCGGCTCGGTTTCCAATCGTTTCATGGCCTCCTCAAACGTGAGCCATTCCACTTTGGCAGTGGTCGGATGCGGTTGCGCAGTCGCAATGGCGGTAGGGGTCTGCCCAAATACGGAAACGGTGCCCAAAGAGAGAGTACTCAGCAGCACAAGAGCTGGAAAAATCGGAAACTTCATGCAAGTGTTTCTAAAAGTTGAAGGGAGAAGGGTGTAAAAACGGCAACCTGGTCCAACGGAAAAATAATTCCTTTCCAGCAATTAAACGAAAAACAAGGCGACCAAGTTCCTCCTTTGTGGCAGAAAACCGGATCATTCCCCCGGCATAAACCGGGCCAAAATAGCGAAATTGGGCGGAGAGAGCACGGCATTGACCAACTTTCCTCCGCCCGATATGTTCATTTTGCGATACCTCTAAAAACGAATCATGGACCAATTGGACAGGAAACTGGTGATAGGCATTACCGGGGCGAGCGGCTCCATTTATGCAAAGGTGCTGTTGGACCGGCTCGCGACCTTGCCCATTGACCCCAGGCGGATTGGTTTGGTGTATTCCAAAAATGCTGCAGACGTCTGGCAAACGGAGTTGGGCCAGAACGACTTGCCCAGCTATCCGTTTGCCGTTTACGCCTCTGATGACTTTAGAGCTCCATTTGCTTCAGGGTCGGCGCGTTACGACACCATGATCGTCTGTCCCTGCAGTATGGGCACGCTGGGCAGGATAGCCGCCGGTATTTCGAATGACCTGATGACCCGGGCGGCTGATGTCATGTTAAAAGAGCGTCGAAAGTTAATTCTGGTGCCCCGGGATACTCCGTTGAGCCTGATCCACTTGCGCAACATGATTACAGTAGTGGAAGCAGGTGCGATTCTTTGCCCTGCCATGCCTTCCTTTTACTCGCGTCCGGCAGATTTTACCGCGCTGGCGGCAACCGTTGTGGATCGTGTTCTGGATCTGGCGGGCCTTCCCGTGCGGTCGTATCGATGGGGGGAGGGCGATGGTGTGAAGTTATAAACTACTGATTGTTAAGTTTGTATGACCCCAGTGCTAAATTTTTTTTGTAAGGGCTGGTGGTCTGCAGCTTCAATTCCCATAGAGATCCACTTGCGCGTTTCCAGCGGATCAATGATGGCATCGACCCACAAGCGTGCTGCGGCATAGTAGGGTTCGGTGGTGAGCTCGTATCGCTTGGTGATTTTCTGCAGAAGGGCTTCTTGTTCTTCCGGGCTTGCAACACCGCCTTTTCCTCTGGCGGAAGCCATTTCAATTTGCATGAGCGTTTTAGCGGCCTGCGCCCCGCCCATCACGGCCATTTTCGCCGTCGGCCAAGAGACGATTAGCCGTGGATCATAAGCTTTGCCGCACATGGCGTAATTGCCGGCTCCAAAGGAGTTGCCGATGATGACGGTGAACTTGGGGACCACCGAATTAGCCATGGCGTTGACCATTTTAGCCCCGTCTTTAATGATGCCCCCGTGTTCGGATCGGCTGCCTACCATAAATCCGGTGACGTCCTGAAGGAACAAAAGCGGGATGCGCTTTTGGTTGCAATTCATAATGAAGCGGGCCGCTTTATCTGCTGATTCTGAGTAGATTACGCCACCAATTTGGGTTTCGCCTTTTTTGTTGCGGACAATGCTGCGCTGGTTGGCCACAATGCCAACCGCCCAACCGTCAATGCGCCCGTAACCGCAGAGTAGCGTTTTGCCGTAGCTGGCCTTGTACTCGTCAAATTCCGAATCGTCGAGCAGCTGGCGGATGACCTTACCCATGTCATAGGGCTTAGCAAGCTTTTCGGGGATGAGACCGTACAAGCTTTTGGGTTCGCCTTTGGGGGGGAGGGGGTCAGCGCGGTTGAAACCGGCCCGCTCAAACCGGCCCATTTTGCCAATGAGCTCCCGGATTTTGGCCAGGCAACTGGGATCATCGGGCATGGAATAGTCGCAAATGCCCGAAATTTCTGTGGTGGTTAAGGCACCGCCCAGTGTTTCCGCGTCGATGTCTTCACCAATGGCGGCTTTGACCAGGTAAGGACCCGCCAGGAAAATGGACCCAGTTCCCTCGACAATCAGTGCCTCATCGGACATGATCGGGAGGTAAGCCCCGCCGGCCACGCAACTTCCCATAATGGCGGCGATTTGCGGGATGCCCTGGCTGGACATTACCGCGTTGTTGCGGAAAATGCGGCCAAAGTGATCTTTGTCGGGAAAAATTTCGTCCTGCAAGGGCAGGTAAACTCCTGCGCTATCCACCAGGTAAATAATGGGAAGCCGGTTCTCCATCGCGATTTCCTGCGCGCGAAGGTTTTTTTTGCCGGTTATAGGAAACCATGCGCCTGCTTTGACGGTAGCGTCGTTGGCCACTACCACGCAAAGCCGTTTTTGGATGTACCCGACAACAACTACGACACCACCGGATGGGCAACCCCCGTGTTCGGCGTACATCCCGTCACCGGCAAACGCTCCAATTTCCAGATAGGGTTTGCCTGGATCGAGCAAAAGGTTAATGCGCTCGCGGGCGGAAAGTTTGTTTTTCTCCTTGAGCTGTTCCAGTTTTTTTAAGCCACCTCCTATGCTGACGCGATCCCATTTCTGTTTCATTTCTGAAACCAGAAGCCGCATGGCATCTTCATTGCGGTTCGCTTCTACGTTTTCTGCCGGCTTTGTTGACATGCCGCGAATTTAGCGAAATATGGCTGTGTTGTGCCGGCCGGTTTTCTGGATTTACTGCACCCCGCAGGCGTTTGCCCCTAATTTTGGTCTGTGGTTAATTGCCGTTTGCCCTCCTGATTTTCCAAAGCGATTGGTTAACTTTGCCCGCGGCAATCCGGTACGACCAGCTCCCTCTTAATCCCCCAGGGCTTGATCGCAGCAAGGGCAGGAGGTTGTAGCGGTGCGATACTAGGATTGCCGTTTTTTTTTGCACTGTTGGCCTGGGACTTTGCTTGCGCAGAAATTTGCGCGCCTTAACTTGTGCTTTGTTGATGGGGGCAGTTTCCTGTTTTTTATGGTGGTGTTGAGCACCGCAAGGTGGACTCCCGCATGCGTCAGCCACATTTATGAAGCACTTTCTCTCTGGAATACTGGGGGTCTTCTGCATGGTCGGGATGACTAGCCTGGCAGTCGGCCAATCGAGTCCTTTTGAAAAATCTGTCCCTTGCGGTCAAAACGCCAGGCCCTTCCCCCTCAAAAGTGAACTTCTCTCCGAAACGCAGGCAAGGCTGCAATGGAACCCGGTTCCCCAGTCTGCCCAGTACCACCTGGTTGTTCGGAATGCTGCAATAGGATCACCTGTGCTGTTCGATACTTTTTTAACGGATGTTCAGCCGGTTGTTCAAGATTTGCCATTAGGGCAACTCCTCACTTGGACCGTACAGGCGCAGTGCCATCAAGGTTCGCTGAGTGCCTGGGCTCATGCCGATACCTTTGCTTTTCCAGACCCTGATTTTGTTTGTAGTGATCTTCTTGTTGACATGCGCGATGGTGGGGCCTACCGAACCGTGCAGATGGGGAGCCAGTGCTGGTTTCAACAAAACCTGAACCACGATTTGGGCGAAGGGGTGTTCGGTTTTAGCACCGGTTTTAATTGCAATACCCCAGCTAAGGCTGGCCGTTTTTACAACTGGACGGCCGGCAAGGGAATAGATTCGCTTTACGCATTCGAGATCTATGGGTCTGAGGGGGAGCAAGGCGCTTGTCCAGTGGGCTGGCATCTGCCAACAATTAGTGAATATGACCTGCTTTTTAGCGATACAAGCATCACCTTCACCTCCGTTCAGATTGGCGGGGGATCGGGATTTGATGTGCATCTCGGTGGCTATATGAACACTGGGGAACGTTTTACTGAGGTGGAAACTTCCGCTTTTCTCATTACTTCCAGCCAATCGCCGTATACAGATTGGCGAATGATGGTCTATGCGTTGGATGGCCGTTTTACTAACTCCATTGAACGTGGAGAGATCACGAAAATTTGCCGGGGATCAATTCGCTGTCTAAAGGATTGATTTTACCGAGGAGTTGGTTACTTTTGCAACTGAAGTGCATTTGTAGCCAATGAACATACTCGGACTCGGAACAAGTTTTATGTTGGGCGCGCTTGACGGCGTAAGCCCAGGTCATGGCAAATCGCTGATTGCGGCTTTCATGATTGGCGAAAAACTATCCTGGAGGCAAATCGCCGCAATGGCCGGCTCCCTTTTATTTTCCCATTTCCTTTTATTGATCGTCCTTTCGGTCGGCTTGCAATACGCCTTTGGGCAACAAGCTGATTTGGCTTGGATGGAGTGGGTCAGCCCGATTGTGGTGATCTTATTCGGTCTGTACCTTTTGATGCGTTATCGCCGATTGGCCCGATTGACCAAGGAACAAGGGCATGAAGCTGGCTGCGAATGCGGCCACCACCACCACATCGCTTCGAAACATTCTTCGCAGAATTTTTTACAAAGTCCTACGCGGCATGATACGCAGAATCTTGTGCTGGCACCCATTAGCTTGCACCCTCATCAGCCGCAGCAACCTATCAAAGACAATTTTTCCTGGGTGAGCACAAGCGAGATTCGCAATGTGCGCCACGCTTCTATGTTCGGCTTCATGCTTGGTATGGTGCCTTGCCCTATGGCCGTTTCAACGATTCTTTTATCCATGACCACCGATCAGTTTTCGACGGCGTTGATGGTTATCCTTGCCTATGTTTTAGGCATGGCGCTCGTGTTGTTGCTAATTGCTGGCCTCTTGTTTATGGGGCGCCACCTGCTGGCCGAGAAATTGGATAGACTTCACTACCATGTGGATGTGCGGTTGGTCAGTGCGCTAATGGTTATCGGTATCGGAGTTGTGTATTTGTTGATGAATACCTTTCATCTGCACGCCCACGCCGTTTAAGCGGTTGCATTCTAGAAAGGACCATTGTTAAGGACATCCTTCTGGCGAAAGGGAAGCGATCCAGGCTTCAATCAGTTCAAAGCCTTCCTGGTGGATAATAGTCCTACCGGCTTCCGGCATCATGACATTAAGTGCAACAGAATTCATCCGGTAAAGCAGGATGGAGGAGTCGGGCCGACCAGGAACAATGTCAAAAGCGAATCCGCCAGATCCAGCCCCGGCCGCTACGGGAGGCTTGCAGATGCCCAAAGCACTGGCGCTAGCGTTCTCCACGTTTAGGAATAGACCGCTGTTGTCTGCGTCTCCTTCCGGGCGGTGGCAATGCGCACAGTTTACATCCAGGTAGGCTCGGGCCCGGTCATTCAGGTTCCCTGAACTCGGATCATTCCAAATAGGCATCCGGGGCACGCTCGTGGGGAGTCCGGCTAGCCAGTTTTTTTCCACCCACTTTTCCAGTTGGTTAACCGTGCCATCCGCATAGGAATACGAGCGGTTCAGATTGCGCGGTTTTGGGCCAAGCGGCATGAGAGGGTCCCCGATCTGGTGGCAGTTCTGACAGTCAACTTGGTTTGGGATAACATACTGTATGGAACGGTTGGTGCCATCTTCCTGAATCCATTCGATGGGCAATACGGCTCCAGTTACGCGGTAGGTGGCCTCGGTCTGGGCATCATTCCACAAGTAGGAATAAGCCTTCCAGCCGTCTTCATGTAAAGCCAAGACCCGGGTCTCCAGAATCCGGCGCCCGAGAGCCGGGTTTCGGGCATCAGCATAGAAAAAGAAATTCTTGAACAACATTGCTCCTACGGGATACTCGAGCGTTGCTTCATCGACGTAGGTAATTTGCGCACCTTCCGGGAGGTACACAAAGCGCAGTTTTTCCGCGTAGTCCGTGAACAAAGGCGTGTTCAAGTCGTAAGGAAGCAGGCCGGGCCCAGGTCGGAGGTCTTTGAGTGCCCCTTCAAAGAGCTGGTAATCGCTCAACTGTTCCAGCGGAAGGCTGTCCAGACTGAACCCGTTGCCTAATCCTTTGTCATCGCGGCAAGCGCTGAAAAGTAACAAAGCAGCAGTCAAAAAGCCAAATACCGGCCTGGATTTAACGGGCTTAGTAAGGAAGAAGCGGTGCATCAATCGCGGTTTCTGGCAGTGGGCTGAGGGTGCAATCAGCGGATACCGGATTGGGAATGACATTGGCAAACTCATTCACTGCATCCACATTGGCCACTTGTGCTCCACCGTTGTCGTAGACGCAGATTTTCTGGTCCGCTTCAGGTACTGCAGGGTTGAAACTGCCGTCCAAAACGATATCCGGGGAAATGCTGTTGGCGGTATAAACGGCTTGAAGGGTTAAGCCCAGCACGCCCGCAAAGGGATACCCCGGTGACCGATTAAAGGTGTTGTCGTGGATGTGGATGTTGTAAACGTAGGGGTCATAGTCGGGATCGTCATAGCTGGAACCCGGGTCTAAGACCTCCAGGGTAAGATAACTGACTACCCCAATACCCAGCGTATTGCAGCCTGTAATGCGATTGTTGAATACCTCACAGCGATCGTATGCCAGGATCATAATACCGGTACCTTCGGGAATATTGGCTACCGCATTGCCAGGGGGAGCGAAGTTACCCTGGGTATTATTGATCAGATCGTTATCAAACACACGGGTGGTATTGCCATTTTTAATGACCGGAAGGGAGGGGAGATCAAACACCAGAATTCCACCAGTATTTTTGGTGGCGGTGTTGCCATAGACATCGGCATTGATGCAGTTTTCAACCTCGATTCCGGCTACGCATTCTTCAACATAACAATTGCGAACATGCACCTGCCGGCTTTGACCGACATAAATACCGGCATCTGAAGCACCCCGCACGTAACAATCATCGATCAAAACATCTTCGCAAGTAACTGGATACAAGCCATAAGCGCCATTGTCAGCGGTAAGCGGAGTGGTATAAACCGCTCCGACCCGGAAAAAGGAAATTCCATCCGAATCTTTGACTTTAATGCCATCTCCTGCCATGTCCCGCACGGTCAGGTCGGCAAAAATGATGTCCACCATATCCGTAGCCAGAATTCCCTGAGCTCCAGCTACCTGGGCGGAGAAGTCAAGAATCGTTACGTCCCTGCCTTCACCCCGAATGACAATTCCGGTTTTGTTGGAGACAGAGAGCTGCGTGTTAAATTCAAAAACTCCGGCTCGAAAATGAACGGTGTCGTAGTCTGCCGCGTTCACGAGGGCTTCCTGGGCCGTGGTTTTGTAATCCTCGTCTGTGCTGATGAACCAGATGCCTTCCGGTTCCAGCGAATCTTCTTTGCAGGAAGGCAAAAGCCAAAGGGGAAGCAAGGCCAGCATCCAAGGTAAGACCCGATTTGCAGCATTCATGGAGAGTGGGTTATGGGTTTTCGATCGCTTTCGAATATACAAAGACGCACTCCTATTCCTGCAATAGTTGTTCGCGAAAATTCGCTTGCGTAAGAAAGTCGGCTAGTTTATTTTGCGGCATCCTCGTTTTCAACAGAAGAAGCAGGGCGTCCGAGGATTCAGGCGAGTATCCGTTGCCTATCTTTGCAGGGTCGGGAAGGCGCCGCAGAAGAACTGTGGTGATTGTTCCTCCGGCTAGACCGCAACGTACCATCCTATGAAGTTCTTTATCGATACGGCTGACCTGCATGAAATTAGCGAAGCGCATGCCTTGGGCGTGCTTGACGGCGTCACGACGAACCCATCGCTGATGGCAAAGTCGGGCATTACAGGCCAGCAGAACATTTTGGCCCACTACGTCAAGATTTGTGAAATGGTGGATGGCGATGTCTCGGCAGAGGTTATTGCCATAGATTTTGCCGGCATGGTTCGCGAAGGAGAAATGCTCAGCGAATTGCACCCGAACATTGTGGTGAAGGTTCCAATGATTGCCGATGGCGTTAAGGCGCTAAAATATTTTTCGGGGAAGGGCATTCGAACCAATTGCACCCTCGTTTTCTCTGCAGGACAGGCTATTCTGGCTGCCAAAGCCGGGGCGAGCATGGTATCTCCCTTCATGGGGCGCATCGATGATACCAACTGGGATGGCGTATCCCTGATTGAGCAAATTGTAAACATTTATGGCAATTATGGATTTGCCACCGAAGTGCTTGCGGCATCTATTCGCAGTTCGCTCCACATCGTGCAATGTGCGGAAGTAGGGGCGGACATCGTTACTTGTCCGCTTTCGTCCATAACAGGGCTGCTCAAGCATCCGCTCACAGACGTCGGATTGGAGAAATTTCTGGCGGATTACCGCAAGGGAAACCCAGTCTGACCTACCAGCACCAGGTCTCATGGATGTTCGGCATCCAACCATCAAAAAAGCCCGGCAACTTGCCGGGCTTTTTTGATGCGATAACGCGGAGAGTTGAGCGCCAAATCTCCGCAGATATTCGTGTAATCAGGCTTTTGCAGCAGCCCTTTTTGGAGCTGGTGTGTGGTGATCGCGGAGGGTACCCTCTTTAGAAAAATCCATCACAATGGGGGTTGCAATGAAGATGGAAGAATACGTACCGACAACGATACCGACCAGGATAGCAAAGGCAAAACCTTTGATCTGATCCGATCCTGCAATAAAAAGGACGACCAGTGTAAGAGCCGTGGTTGCCGAAGTGACCACCGTCCGGCTCAAGGTAGATTGGATGGCAGAGTTGATGATTTCTGAACGCGTACCCGCTTTGGATTCTCGCAGGTATTCGCGGATGCGGTCAAAGACCACCACGGTATCGTTCACGGAGTATCCGATCACGGTTAAAATAGCGGCGATAAAAGTCTCCCCGATCTCCATAGAGAACGGCATGATGTTGCGGAAAATGGAAAAGATTCCAAAGACAATCAAGACGTCATGCAACAAAGCAGCAATGGCTCCGAAACCATACTGCCAACGTCGGAAACGGAACAGAATGTACAGGAAGATACCGGCGATGGCTAACAGCCCAGCGAGATAAGAGGACCGCTGGATATCCTGCGCGATGCTGGCTTGTACCTTTTGCTGTTGTTCCTTGTATGTCTGATCCCAGCCATCAAAAGAAAGAGATGGGTCGCTGTAGAATGGCAAAAGGCTGGCATACAGGTTGGCCGTTGTTGTACTGTCTTGCTCGGCAGTGGTAATGTTAATGTCTTTGGCCGTCGTGATTTTGAGCCGGTTGGCGCTGGAAAAACTTTTGACCACTACGCTGGGATCAAAATTCTTTTCTAAAACACTTCGGACTTCTTCAGCATTGATGGATTGATCAAAAGCAACGGTATAGGAGCGGCCACCTTTAAAATCAACTCCAAGATTTAGCCCACCGATAGCCAATGACAGAACACCAGCAAGAATGATTACTCCGGAAAGCGCATAAAACTGTTTGCGTTTGCCGACGAAGTCGAAGTTTATGTTTTTGAGCGCTCGGTCAGACAAACGCGTGTGAAACTTGATCGGACGGTTCTGATTGCTCCATCGATCAAAAATCAGTCGTGTCAGGAAGATGGCTGTAAACAGCGAAGAAAATATACCGATGATCAACACCACGGCGAACCCGCGAACCGGGCCAAGTCCAAAGGTATTCAGAATGAAGGCAACAATAAGTGTTGTGATGTTCGCGTCAATAATGGCCGAATACGAGTTACTGTAACCATCGGCGATGGCCTTGAGCATGCTCTTTCCCTTGGCGAGCTCTTCCCGAATTCGTTCAAAAATAATGACGTTGGCGTCCACCGCCATACCCACTGTTAACACAATACCCGCCAAACCGGGCAAGGTTAGTGTGGCACCCCAAGCGGATAGGATACCAAACACAAAGAAGATGTTGGCCAACAACACAAGGTCAGCTACGATCCCACCAGTGTTGTAGTAGATGACCATAAAGATCATAACGACAACGAGGCCTAGCACCAAGGCGATGATACCGCGGCGGATCTGCTCGGCACCGAGGGTTGGTCCCACGGTGTCTTCCTGGACGATACTGGATTTAACCGGCAACTTGCCAGTTTCCAAAATGCTGGCCAGCGTCGTGACATCTTCCGGATCAAAATTGCCCGAAATACGCGAAGATCCATTGGTGATGGGCTCCTGGATTACCGGTGCAGAATACACCCGGTTGTCCAGTACCACGGCGATGTTGTCTCCGACGTGCTCCGTTGTGACACGAGCCCAATCTTTTGCTCCGCGGGCGTTCATGACCATGGTAACGATCGGTTGGCCGTTCATGGGGTCAAAATCAGCGCGGGCCAGCTTGATCAGGTCGCCTTCGAGCAAAGCCTGATTGCTGCCGTCTGGCGTGAGCATGAGCGCGTAAAGCTCAAACACGGCTTTATCTTCCTTGGTGGCCAAGGCACTCCAGGCAAAGCGATGCAGCGGAAAGTCGCGGGCAACTTCTGGCGTGCGGAGAATATCCATGACCATGCCTGTGTCCTGCTGGTTAACTAAACCGAGGTACCCGGGTCCTTGGGCAAACTGAATGCGGCTAAACAGAGGGCCTGCGGGGAGGGAGTCCTGCGCTGCAGGAATTTCTTCCGCCACCGGAGCTTCTTCTACGGCCGCACCTGTATCGGCAGCCGTAAGCGTGCCATCGTTTGTGGATGCACCTTCAAGCAACCTTTCTGCAGCACCAGTAAGGGAGTCGTCAGCAGGTACAGGAGCGGTCAACAAGACTTCTGCGTCTGTTATTTCGCCTTCGGCTGGGGCTGCTGTTGCCCCGATTAATCCGAGTTCCAAGAGAGACGCACTTTTCTTGTCGGCGCGATCCAACCGATCGGCGAATTCCTGGGTCAGAGACTGCGACTGCCAGAATTCCAAGTTTGCGGTAGCCTGCAAGAGACGTTTAACCTGTTTTGGGTTGTCCACACCGGGTAGTTCAACGACGATACGGCCCTGACCCTCTACCGGGGTAATGCTGGCCTGCGCGACGCCGAAGCGGTCAATGCGTTCCCGAAGTTTGGTGAGCGTGGCCTGGTAACCTTCTTCAGATTTCTTGGCCAAATACTCGGCTACCTGATTGTTGTTGGCGCTGCGGTCCAGCTCCTCTTCATTATCAATGCTGGCGAAAAGGGTGACGAGTTGGCCACCGGGATTTTGGTCCTGGTATGCTTTGACGAACAAATTGATGAATTCCCCCTGTCCCTGACCTTCCTGGCTCCGGGCGGCCTCTAATGCCTTGACCAACACAGGGTCGTTGCTGTTGCGGCCGGCGAGCTTTCGAACCAGGTCGTAGTTGGAAACCTCCATAACCACGCTCATCCCGCCCTGGAGGTCAAGCCCCAGGTTGAGTTCGCGTTCCTTACAATCCTGGTAGGTATACCACAAAAGAACCTTTTCTTCGGCCTTTTGGTCCAGGTATTCCTGCTCAGCCTTCAACCGAAGGCTTTCTTTTTCTTCAATGGGCACATCAGCCGGAAGACCACTAATGGCCTGTTCCGAATGCGCCCTGGCTTTGGATTCCACCCGCTTAGAAGCGAACGTAAATGAAAGCTGATAAATACACGCCAGAATGAGCAGTACAAAGACTGCACTGACTAAACCTTTTCCCTGCATGGGTTAGAGCTATGCCTCAGTGAATGAGATTTGAAAACGGAAGGGCAAATATAGGGATTTGGACCAGCAAAATCCGGACGGAATTCCCACTTGGGCGAAGAAGGTCAAAAATTATTGTAAATAGTTGACCGTCAGTGCTTTATGGATTTTATTGACCGAAGAAAACTGCCGCTTTTGACCACTAAGAGGTAAGCCCCGGCGGGCCAATCCTGCCCCAAAGTGAGTTGCCCATCAGGTCCGGAGAGGATTTCTGTGGTGATCAGGTTGCCGCCAGCGTTCCATACGGATACGCGCGCTCCGGGTTGCCACAGGCCTTCCAAGGCCCATGAAAATGTTGAAGAACCCGCAAAAACAGCCGGCAACACCCGAATAGCAGGGGTAAATTCCACAACCGGTGGAAGGGCCGTTCCGGTGCAAGCAAGATCGACGTCCAGGACAGTCAATTGGCCGGGCTGAAGCAATACATCCGGGATAAACGCCGTGGCGCAGCCAGAGGCTGCTACTCTCACCGTAAACAAGCCTGAATCTGCTGTTCCGGTGCGGTACCGACCGCTGAAATCGGTAATGTAAGGCCGGGCATCGGTGCCCAAAATTTCCACCCGGGCATAAAGTCTGGGCGAACCGGTCGCCGATTCGCTGACGGTACCTTCGAGGTAAGCCCCGCGCACATAGCGGGGTTGAAGCACAAAAAGTCCTTCTTCTATGTCTGTTGCCAGGATCAGGCCGGAGGGCAAATAGGGGTAGACGCCCCAGCAGCCGTTGAATTCGCCATCGGATGAAAATGGAGAGGTGTCGAAAACCCCGGTTCCTACCAGGTTTTCAGGGCGGGTAGCATCGGTTAGGGTAACGCCATCGCGGTAGTAGCTTGTAACGAGCCAATTTCCCCGGAAAAAAACATTGTGAGGAATGACGTTGGTGTTCCAATTGCTCCGAAAACGTCCTAATTCTTCTATGTCGCTGGGGTCACTAACGTCATACGTTACAATATGGCCAGCCGGGTATTCTTCAGAAACAGCTAGAACAGCGCCGTCATCGGACAACCAGGCGTTGTGTGTTAAACCGATGGGTGTTTTTTGGGTGCCGAGAATGAATGGGGCGCTCTTATCGCTGATGTCTACGATTGAAAATTCGCCGACCTGAATTTCTGCCGTCCACATGGTGTCATTGCGCACGAATGCATCGTGCACGTAGCGGGTGGTGTAAGCCCCCAGAAAAACAGGTTGTTTCGGGTCGGGGTTGAGGTCCAGCATGGTCACGCCACCGCCGTCAATATTGGCGCCGAAAACGTATGCAATACCCTGGCTGTCAATGTATAAGTTGTGTATGGTGCGCAACTCGCGTTCGCGGTAGGAGCTGGTGTCTACGCTGAGGGGCAGATTGCTTAAGTCTAAAATTGCAAGACCTCCGCCAGTTTCGTTGGTCGCGTAGGCATGGTTGCCCCAAACTTTCAGGTCGCGCCAGATGGAACCGAAGCCCGGCAGAAAAGCAACTTCCACCGGTGCCGAAGGATCGAGCAAATCCACCACTGAAACGCCATCAAAGGCGCCAACCAGCGCATACTCACGGCCGTCCGGAGCTACATACCCCCAAACATCGCTCAAATTGCTGGCGTAGGGCAAATGGCCCACCAGGTCCAGATTTTGTTGGGCCTGTGTCGCTGTGGCCATCAGCACGAACATGCAAATGAATACCCATGCCGACCGCGCAAAAACGGCAAGTCCTTGCATTACGGTGTCATTTTAATCAGCGGAAGTGCTCCCAGAAAGCCCGTAGAACCATAGGCTATAAAATGGTACGTTCCAGCCGGCCAATCGCGTCCAAGTTGCAAGGTTGTTGTTCCGGGCGAAAGGGCCCCTTGTTCCAGCACGCGTCCTGTGGCATCCGTCACTTGCCAGCGTTCAGCATCGGCCAACGTTAGCGCAACGGTGACTGCGCTGGCAAACGGATTGGGTGCAAGCTGAACCGCTTGTGCAAAATCAGCGACAGACAATCCATTGACTACACCGGTAACCACGACAGTTCCTGAGGCTGAGCAGCCATCGCTGCTCGTCACCGCAACCGTGTATTCTCCGGGAGCCAATCCAGTGGCCGTTTTTGTGGTTTGTGCTGCGGGATCGTTCCATAGGTAAATATATGGTGCTGTTCCGCCGGTAACGTCTTCTACAATACCGGAGCCATCGCTGCCGGTTGTGCTCGGCGAAGACGCCAGGGTAAGCAGCAAGGAATCGACCACCGTGATGGCATTGGATAGCACAAGAGAAGCGGTGCCTTCCCCGTTGTATACCGTAAGGCGCACGTCATAAGTACCGGGTACTGTGTACACCACTTCCGGATCGGCCACAAAGGCTTCTGCGGGCGTTCCTCCCTCGAATTCCCAGTGCCAGGTTACCGGGTAGCCAGTGGACGCATCCTCAAACAGGACCGTGTTCCCGGCGCAGGGCTGGGAAGCAGAGATGTTTACGGCAACTCCGGGAACAGCCGTTGCAGCAGCGTCGTAAACTCGCCAGGCGTCCAGCGCCCCTTCGACCAGGTGACCGGTTGCTGCAAAATCGGCGGCATACACGCTGAACTGCATCGCAGAGGTAGCCGGTAGGAAATCCTGAACCCGCCAATCGCGCTTGCGCCATTGACTTTCGAAGGCGTCTCCATTAACGACGGTTTCCAAAGTAGCCGTGGCACTGCCATTGGAAAGCCGAATAATCATGCTGTCGTTCGGCGAGCTGGATCCACCGCCGTTGTAGAACCAGCGTTCGTAAACGATGCGCGGATCACCGTAGGCACTCAGATCAAAGACCGGAGAAAATAGTGTAGTGGTCCCGTTGTCTACATCATCCGTTCCGGCCATGCCGCCTCCGTTACCTGTTTGGTAGCACGCGGTGCCAAAATCTTCGAAAACATCAAAGTAGGGATTGGAATCCGAAGGGCCGTTGCTGGTTCCGATGGGAATTCCTCGTTCCCACAGCCCAGCAGAAGCCGTGTGTATACCGGTCCAGTTGAAATCGAAAATAAAGTCATCGTACAACCCTCGATTGATCGTCAGAACCAGGCTCCCGCTCGCTCCGTCAAGCGTTTGTGGCGGCCTGCGGCTTGTGCGGTATCCCCACTGACCGGCATAGGTAGTATAGGTGCCAGGAAGAATTCCGGCGAAGTTGAACTGCCCTGAAGCATCGGCAATACCAACCAACACGGTATCGGAAGTTTCCAGCGCTATTTGCGCAAAGGCAACAGGCAGCCCGGTAATGGAGTCAAACACCTGTCCAGTGAGCGCAAATGTGGCCAGCGGCAACAATTCCACATTTTGCAAGGTTTCTATGCCGGAACTGAGCAGCACACCACTAATTTCTTTGGTTGCGTATCCAAACCGTGAGATACGAATCGAATATGTTCCTGGTGCATAAGTTCCTGTTGCATATTGGCCAGCAATATTCGTGACGGCCACCCCTTCATCCGGGCTGCCTAAAATGCTCAGAGAAGCCCCCGTGACGGGGATGCCAGTGACCGAATCGGTCACGACGCCTCGCAGGTAAGCAGCTTGCACATAAGAAGGACTTATCACGAAAAGTCCTTCTTCGATATCGGTGATCAAGATGTTCCCGGAAGGCAAGTAGGGGTAAACCCCCCATGCTCCATTGAAGCCATTGCCGCTAAAGGGGGAGGTATCGTAGAAGCCGGTTTGAATCATGTTATCCGGATGGGTGGCATCCGTAATCGTCAAGCCATCGCGGTAGTAAGCGGTTAGCAGGTGCTGGTTTAAAATGAAAACATTGTGGGGGATCACGCCACTCCCGGTATTGCTTTGCCAGGTGTCGAGCCGGCGAATGTCACTGAGGTCGCTGACATCGTACGCGTCAATATTGGCTCCGCTGACTTCATCTGTGGTAACAAGCCAGGAGGCATCATCACTGACCCAAATGTTGTGGCAGAAGTCGCTGCTGGTGGCCTGCGTAGCCATTAAAGCAGGAGCGCTCTTATTTGATATATCGACGACCGAGAAGATGCCGTCGCTGATTTCGGCATTCCACATCGTATCCCCTCTTACGTAAGTATCATGGACGTAGCGGGTGGTGTAGCTGCCGAGCACCGGCGGATTTATGGGATTTGCATTGACATCCAGAAACAAGGTGCCAAGGGCTCCGTTGCTTCCGCAGAGATAAGCTACGCCGTTATCATCGATGAAGATGTTGTGGGCGGTGTTGTAACCCAAACTTCCCCCGGTCCAAATGGAGGTGCTAATGCTGCCCGGCAGACCGCTCAAGTCCACAATGAGCAAGCCCCCACCGGTCTCGTTGGTCACATAGGCGTAGTTTCCCCAGGTCTTTACATCCCGCCAAATGGAATTATCACCCGGTACAAAATGAAGCGCTACCGGACTGGTCGGATTACTCACGTCGGCAATCGAAAACCCGTTGTAAACACCAACTAACGCGTATTCTTTGCCATCGATAGGATTATGCCAGCCCCAGATGTCGGAGAGGGCTTCGGGGTAAGGCACTTGTCCGAGAAAGCTGGCATTGACTTGCGCATGAAGCTGGTCAAAGAGCAGCAAGACGGCCACGAAGGCCGCAACAAATGTGTTTTTCATTCGGGTTCAATGAGGGGAGGAGGAGGCCAAAAATGGCAAGATAAAGCAACTTAAAACAGATAAGTTATCGTGTTTCAGAAACCAGCAGTTCTACTTGGTGTTGCCAGTCTGCACCAGTTAGTGCAGCGATGTAAATGCCAGCAGGTAAGCCGGAAAGATCAAGGGGAATGCGATGCGCGCCTGGTACAGCGTCAAAGCGGCCAGCCAGCATGGGTCGGCCGAGTATGTCAATAAGCTGCCATTGAACCGGACCGCTCGTTGAAACGTCAACAGAAAGTGACGTATATGTTGTTGCGGGATTTGGTTCCAGCGAAACAGCAGGTTCTTCCACTTGGCGAAGTGTTAGCGTAGTAAAGGTTGAAAGCGGTGAGAATGCACTAACATCTCCGGTGCTACACTGCACTCGTACTTTCCACTCATAGGCAGTACCGTTATTTAACCCGGTCACATTGCGGAAGGTGCCGGAGGTGGTGGAGTTGCGGAAATTGGTGGTACCCACTTTGCGCCCTTGAACTTGGTAGGATAGCGCCCCAGGCAAGGCGGCCCAGTTGACACGGGCAGACGCGGCAGTGATGTTGTTGGCAAACGTTCCTGTTGGGGCAGCGCAAACTGGTGCAGCCGCATCGGTTATCGCAAAGCCGTCAAATGCCCCTTCGACAATATGACCGGAGGCTGCGGCATCGGCCGTTTCTACTGTCAGGCGCATGGTCGCACTCAGCGGCAGAAAATCCAAAATACGGTAGGTGCGAGACACCCAACTGCTGTTGCCTGGTGTAGTGGCAGTAACCGTTTCAAGGACTACGGTGGTTGTCCCATTGCTGAGTTTCACGATTAGCGAATCATTCGGAGCACCTGAGCCTCCGCCGTTAAAGAACCAGCGGGAGTAACTGAGTTGGGGATCGGTTCCGCTGCTCAGGTCAAAAAATGGCGAGCGAAGGGTGGTTCTGCCGTTGTCGACATCGTCGGTGCCGACGGCCCCGCCGGCGTTACCCGTCACGTAACAGAGCGAGCCCAGGTCAGCAGGTAAGTCTAAATCCGGATTGGAGGCCACACCGGACAAATCGGTACCAATCGGTTCACCGCGAGCCCAGAGACCGGAAGCCGCCGAGTTGACCGCCGTCCATCCCTGATCCAGCACAAAATCGTCCGTGTAGCCGCGATTCAGGTTAATGGTCAGGGCACCAGTTCCTGGATTGATTGATAGCCCGCTTTGGAAACTGGTGACATAACCCCAGGTTCCTGCATACACATCGTACACACCCGAAAAGAAGCCGGCCAAACTGAAATTGCCAGAGGCATCCGCGGTAATGGGATAAGTGGTACCGCCTGTCTGCAGCAGCAGTTTGGCCCCTGCAAGTCCGCTAGTGCTAATGGCGTCGCGGATAGTGCCGGTTAACGTGAACGCGGTAGCAGGCACCAGCGCCACATTGAGCACGGTGGTGTTGCCCAGCACGAGTACCACACCGGGAATAGTCTGGGAAACGTAACCCGCTCGCGTCACCGTAACGGTGTAGGTTCCCGCAGTTCCAAGACCGGTGCCATACTGACCAAAAAGGTTCGTTAAATCGCTGGCCGTTGTGGAAGAAATGGAAACGGTAGCATTCAGGAGCGGCACACCGCTCACCTGATCGGTGACAAGACCCTCCAGGAATGCCGCACCGGTATAACTTGGGGTGACCACAAACAGCCCGCTTTCAATATCGCTGATAAGCGCATTGCCGGATGGCAAATAAGGATACACGCCCCAAGCCCCGTTGAACCCGTTTCCGGAAAGCGGAGAAGTGTCGTACCAGCCCACTTCAATCAGGTTGTCCGGCTGTGTAGCATCGGTAATGCGCATGCCATCCCGGTACCAGGCGGTAACCAGAAAGTTGTCCTTGACAAACGTATTGTGTGGTATGGATGTGGTGCCGGTTCCCGGTCGGAACCGGTCCACTTCCTGGATGTCGGTAAGATCGCTAACATCGTAACCGTCCACATTTCCTCCGCTTATTTCATCGGTGGTGTAGAGGTATTTGCCATCATCGGAAAGCCACAAGTTGTGCGTGAAATTGCTTGAAGTAGATTGTGTGGCCATCACCATCGGGGCAGCTTTGTTGGTCACGTCCACTACCGAAAAAATGCCGTTGTTGATTTCTGCCGTCCACATCGTGTCGCCGCGCACGAACAGATCGTGCACATAGCGGGTGGTGTAGCTGCCTACCACCGGCGGATTAGCCGGGTTGGCGTCCACATCAATTATGACTGTGCCCAGCGATCCGTTGCTCCCACAGAGGTACGCTATGCCATTCTCATCAATGAAAATGTTGTGCGAGGTAGAGTAGCCAATTCCCAGGTTGACAAAAGAGGACGTGATGCTGCCCGGAAGATTGGCCATATTAACTACTAACAGACCGCCGCTGCCCTCATTGACCACATAGGCGTAGTTGCCCCAGGTTTTGACGTCGCGCCAGACCGTATTGGTTCCTGGTACAAAATGCAGTTGCACCGGACTGGCCGGATTGCTGACGTCTACGATGGAAAAGCCGTTGGTCACACCAACCAGCGCGTACTCTTTGCCGTCGGCCGGATTGCGCCAACCCCAAATGTCATTGAGGTCGTTGGCGTAATCCAATTGCCCCCGAAAGGTGACATTTGAAGATGTTTGAGCCTTCAGCGGTGTGCTGGTCCCGGACAAACTGGCCGCGAGAAACAAACCGACAAAAAGTTTGGCGAAAGAGGAGTGGAAGTTTAGCATAAAATAGGGAAAAGAGGATACGTCAGGTTAAACGAAAGTTTCCTAAAGATAGGCCAATCCGATGGGTTTCCCGAGTACTGGCCGGGTAAATGTGGCATCAGATCGGTGCCAGAATGCGCAGTTTGCCCAAAGTCAAGGCGGTGTCAAAGCAAAGTCAGAGCAAAGTCAGAGCAATGTCAGGGCAAAGTCAGGGCAAAGTCAGAGCGAGGTCAGGGCGAGGTCACAAATTCATTGTCCTGGTAGCGGACAATATGCAAA
>CAYSDI010000029.1:26245-37125 GCA_964429745.1 uncultured Chitinophagales bacterium
GCGAGGTCAGGGCGAGGTCACAAATTCATTGTCCTGGTAGCGGACAATATGCAAAACTCTGTTGCTCAGGTGGTCGGGTTCCGACGGCGTGGCCGCGGGGATCGCCAAGAAACGGAACTGGTCGTTCATGCCTGCAAAGCGGGTAGGAAGCTTGTCCGGATCTGGCCATTTTCGACCATTGACCTGCAGCAATCGACCAAAATAAAGCATCAGGTCATAACCGCGGAAAACATATTCCGACGGCGGGGAGTGGTACCTTTCCCGGTATGCCAAGTCAAAGCTGCTGGAAAAACCGGGTTTGATGCCCGGCCAGTAGGACACGGGAAAACGCAGGTTGATTTTTTCGAAATTGTCTGGTGTAATCGAACCAAATTCCCGCCAATCTTCCAGCCCGTAAACCTGGATGTTGTAGGTGTAGCGCAACCCTGCGAGCCGACGACAAAGCGCGTTGACAAAGACCTCATCGCGCGAGGGGACAACCAAAATGTTGGGCTGCACAGAAGAAAAATGACTCTCGATACCGCTCAACCGATAATTTGTTATGATTTCCAGAACTTGAGCCCGGCGGCTGGAGTCGCTTACCCCAGAGCGAAAGGCTAGGCTGAGCCGCGCGTCGTCCTCATTTTCTTGCCGGATAACTAAAATTTTGGAGCGCCGCTCGGTTCGGTCTAATTCATTCCCCAGCAGTTTCAACAGGTCCTCTTCGCCCGGATTGATCGCAAAAAAGGAAGGATGCCGCTGCTGGCCCGTGGCCTTGCGCAAAGGCGAAACGATGGGAATGCCCTCCTGCCGGGCATATGAGGTAGCCTCTTGGAGCTCCAATTCAAAGAGCGGTCCGATGATCAGGTCCGTCTGCCGAAACTCCGGCTTGGCCGTTATTCGGCGCACTTCCTCCGCGCTGTTTCTTGTATCGTATACGAACAAATCAAAACCAGGATTGTGCTTTTTAAGGCTGTCCAGTGCCATCAGCACACCTTCATACAGCCCCAGGCTGACCAGCGGGCGATTGTTTTTAAGCGGATTTTGATCGCGCAATTGGTCCAGGCTGCGCTGATCCAAAGTGAAAGGCAGCATTAAAGCCACTTGAAAGCGTCCGGCAGCCGGCTTGCTATCCGGATCGACCTCCGGGCTCCCGGTGCCTGTCTCGGATTTATTTTCCGGGGTAAGAATCTCCGCATCTGTTGTCGAAGCAGGCGCTAATACGGTAGGCTTGTCCCTTTGCGCAGAGCGACTGGAGGAACAGGACATCGCCAACACGGAAGCAATCAGTGCAGCGAAAAGAATCGACGTTGCGTTATTCCCACTCAATGGTGGCCGGTGGTTTTGTGGAGATGTCGTAAACAACTCGGTTAATGCCTTTAACCCGATTGATGATTTCCGTGGAAATTTCCGCGAGCAGGTCGTGCGGAAGCCGGCTCCAATCAGCGGTCATGCCGTCCGTAGAGCTCACGGCGCGCAGCGCTACTACGTATTCGTAGGTGCGCTCGTCGCCCATAACGCCTACGGATTGAACGGGCGTCAGGATGGCTCCAGCCTGCCAAACCTGGTCATACCAGCCGTGTTGGCGCAATTTATCGATGAAAATGCGGTCAGCTTCCTGCAGCAAGGTCACCCGATCTGCGCTAACCGCCCCAATGATGCGGATGCCCAATCCAGGACCGGGGAAGGGGTGCCGGTTCAAAATGCGGGGGTCCAGTTGAAGCTCCCGACCGACGCGCCGCACTTCATCCTTGAACAATTCGCGCAGCGGTTCCACCACCTGCAAGTGCAGTTTTTCAGGCAAACCCCCGACGTTGTGGTGCGATTTAATGGTCATGGCAGGGCCGTGGATGGAAACCGACTCAATGACATCCGGGTATATGGTGCCCTGACCCAGCCAGCGGGCATCCTGTTCCTGCGCTGCAATTTCCTGAAAGACTTCAACAAAAACCCGGCCGATGATTTTGCGCTTGGTTTCCGGATCACTTACCCCGGCCAGTTCGTCCAAAAAGCGCTCAGACGCATCGACACCGCGGACTTGCAGGCCCATCCCGGTGTAAGCATAGAGAACTTCTTCGTATTCGTTTTTTCTTAGCAAACCATTGTTCACGAAAATACCGTGCAGCCTGTTGCCAATGGCTTTGTGCAACAACAGCGCTGCCACTGAAGAGTCTACCCCTCCGGAAAGCCCGAGGATAACTGTGCCATCCCCGATTTTATCGCGGAGCGAACGCACGCTTTCTTCGACAAAGACGGCGGGCGTCCAGTCGCCGGAGCAGCCGCAAACGCCGAGCACAAAATTGGCCAGCACTTGTTTACCCTGGTCCGAATGGGTCACCTCAGGATGGAATTGCAGCCCGAAAACCGGGGGATGACCGTTGGCTTGGTTGGTAAATGCCGCTACAGCCACGTCTGCCGTACTGGCGACGCAATGGAAATGGGCAGGCAGTTCGGTGATCGTGTCGCCGTGCGACATCCAAACCTGGCTGCCGGTCTGTAATCCTTCAAAGAGCGCAGAACCGGGGTCCACGAAGCCGAGACGCGCCCGTCCGTACTCCCGCTGCTCGGCGCTCGAAACCTTTCCCCCGTAATGATTGGCCAGGAACTGCGCGCCGTAGCAAATGCCTAACAAGGGAACCCGGTCGCGAACCTTCTCGAAATCGAAGGCAGGGAGTTTGCCCGAACCGACCGAAAAGGGACTCCCGCTGAGCACGATGCCTTTGACCTCCGGGCCGATTTCGGGAATGTGGTTGCAGGGAACGATTTGGCTGAAAACGTTCAGTTCCCGGATCCTCCTGGCAATCAATTGCGTATACTGCGAGCCGAAATCGATTATGAGGATCTTCTGATGCATGGCCATAGGCAAAGATAGCCATTTCCGTTGCGGGCGAAGTGCTGTTGCGCGTTGGGCCAACGCGCTTCAATGCTCGCTTTTCCGGTAAATTTCCCGTCCCTGCCATTGGTGATACAAGGCTTCCCGGGCCGCTGGCTTTAACCGTGGAGACTGGTAAAAACCGGCATTTTGGCGTTGTCGGAGGGCCTCGTACAAACTCACAGCGCAGGCCACGGAGATGTTCAAACTGGGAATCATGCCCACCTGCGGGATGCTGAACATCCCGTCGCAAAGAGCGCGCATGGCCGGACTGAGACCGTGTTGCTCACTGCCAAAAACAAGGGCAACGGGCTGGGTCAGGTCCAGGGCATAAAGGTCAGCACTGCCGGGATCCGGGCAGGCTGCCAGCAGTGTGTTTACTTGTTGCCGCACGGCAATGGCGCAACTTTCCCGGTCTGCGTGGCGGTGAACATTCACCCATTGAAAAGCGCTCGCAGAACTGTGGCTCCCAAGATGTTTGCCGTAAGGTTCGTAGGTTCCGATCAGGTGAATGGCCGCAATGCCCACGGCATCACAGGTGCGGAGGACGGCCGAAATATTATGCGGATCAGTAATGTCTTCAAGCACCACCGTTAGGTCGGGTTGGCGCTTGCGCAGCACGTCCCGACAACGGCTTTCACGTGCGTCGTTCAAGGCAGCGAGGTTTTTGGCCGGGGAAAAGGCTCCGGCGCAGCCTGCACCAGTTGAAAAACTTCGGCCCGATGGGCGTCAGGCAGGTAGGACCGTTCCGTGACATCCACCAAGCCATCGCTGCTCACACGCAAAAACCAGGAAGCGCGAGTGCCGTAACCTGGACTTTCGATGAAGAGCGCACTTAGGACGCGCTCCCGCTCCAAGCCCACTCCAGTATCAGGGAGGCTTTGGTCTGGGTATTGAGTTTTGTTGGCCAATGCTTCTAACACTGTTTCAGCGTCCAGCGAGGCGGGGTGGGCAAATAAGTTCTGGAAATGGCTGCGGCCCTTGTTGACCTTTGGCCAGGGGTCATTGAGCAGGGCATTGCTCAAGCCGTGAATTCCGGGAGCTACCGGGCCGTTTTGGCTGGAGCGGTTGCTGAAATACCACAAGTCGTTGACTGTGCCAAAAAGCAGGTTGTACCCGTTATACAGCGAAGCCGATTCCTGCAACTGCTCCAGAAATTCAGCAGGTTGTTGGTTTCCTTCTAAATAGCCCCGCACCAAGTCACCCCGGCTGGGCGCATTCGGGTTCAACGGGAACTGGCGGAAATTGGTGAGGGAAGCAAAACGGCCGTGTCGGGTCAACCCAAACCAGGTGCCGCCGCCTACTTGGTCGCGACCGCCCAGGACATCGGGTTGGTCCAGCCACCAATGCAAGGCCGTCGTTGGTCGCGCGTGAAACTCATCCCGGTTCGCAGCGATAAGCAACGGGAAATCTGCGTGTTGGCGGTAGCTGATCAGCAAAGTGCACATGCCTCAGGGTTGATAGACAAAGGTGTTCTGTGCCAACAAGGTTTTGCCGCAAAGCGCCCGGACAACGTACCAACCAGCTGGCAAGCCATCCTGCACGTTAGCAGCTAAGCCAACGGTTGCCCCAATGCTCATGCTTGCTCCACCACGCACCGCAGATCCAGCCGTGTTCCCTGACCCAGCGGGGCTCCGCAAGTCGGATAGCAGCAGTTCCTGGCCACCCCAGGGTATTTCCAATTGGAGCTGGCCGTTTAGACTGATGAACTGCAGGGTCATCGGTGCATGAATTTGCTTCGTTTCCAAGGCTGCCAACCGGGAATTCGGACCGGCAGGGTTGGGCGAAACGAGCAAAACAACCCGTTCACCAGCAGGACTTGACAATCCGCTCGGGGGGGGGAAGTAGGGATTTACATCCCGCCAGGCGTCGAATTTTTCCTGCAACACATCAATAGGGTCAACACCGGGTGGGGTGGACCCAACCACCAGATCCAGGTAGAACTCCGTGGAATCGTCCGGATTGGCCACCCGGAGAAAGGCCGAACGCGAAGACACCCCCGCCGCGAAGCAACGGGTGTCAGCCCCGACTTTTTTAGCTCCCTGCATAGAAGCCATCAACTTACCCGCCAAGTCACTTAACTCAAAGAAAAAGCGGAAGGACATGGAATCGAGGATGGCCCGACCGGAAAGGATGTTGCCCTGCACAGCGTAATTCGGGCCCAACTCGTGGCCTTTGAAGTCAAAGCAATCGCCGCCTGTAAAAGCCGCTACCCGCGGGTTGTTCGCCGGATCCAGATCGGCAGCCCCGTACTGCCGAATGGCTGGATTGCCCTCCGCATCGTTGGCCTCCAGCCAATCCATGATTTCTTCAGGGCTGTCACCTGCATCCATGCGGGCGCTCGCGTTCGCCTGATTAATTGGGTTCCAATAACTTTGCGTATGGATGGCGCCAACACCGGGTTTGATGTAAGAAATAATTACGGCGCTGGTTCCTTCCAATACACTGTCGAGGCAGGTTGCTCCGGCGCTACCTACCTGCCGGTTATCGGGGTCTACCGCAACGATAGAAAACGTGTCTTGCGCGTTGAGGATCGAGGACAAACCCGCCATCAGTAAAAAGACAACATTTCTCATGGTATGGTATGGTATGGTGCTAACGATCATTTCAGTGAGGGGTAAAGCGATAATGTCCGGGACCATTGTTGCCCGCTTTGGTCCGTGCCGCGAATCAACACCAGACCGTTGTAAGTCATTGGGAGCGAAACTGCGGTGGCGCTACCTGCCGGCAGAAACAACGATCCGGTAGCCCGGAGCAAGCGCCCGTCTAAACCGTAAAATTCAACTGTACCGGCAAAGTCTTGTGCAGGGGCCACCCAAAGCTGTATGCCATCCCACCATAAGCGAGGGGAAGTTCCATCACTGATGGACTCGCTTTCCAAGCCATTGTAGATGGGATAGGTGACCTCCAGGTCCAGGAAAACGGGAAGGTGATCGCTCATGTAATACAGCGCGTTTCGCACTCTTCGGGGCACTGGGTTTGGCTCGCAGGTCAGGATGCTTTGGTTCAGGCAACTTCCTGGATTGCCCAGTGCCTTGTAAGAGCCGGGGGTATAGCGGAATCGACCGCTGCCAAAAGTCATGGGCGAGGAGAGAAGTAAAAAATCGAAACGATCATCCATGCCCCCCCCCGAACCGTCGTCGTAGATCAGGCTCGTGCGCGTACTTTGGGTGTGCACGTCGGCCATGCCTGGACTGCTGCTCCAACTTCCGGGTCGGTTGATCGGGTCGCGGAGCCAAATGGACGCATAGGGATCAATCAGTTTATCGTAGGCGGCCTCCGCGCTGGTGTAGACGTTGAAATCGCCGCCAAAAATGATGTTGCGGCCGGGAGGCTGCTGGTCAAGGTAGCGCCGCAGGGAGTCGACCATGCGGCTTCGGTCTGCCGCATCGGAGGGTGTATTGCCTGCCTTGAGGTGCGCCACATAAACATCCAGCCAGGTCGTATCCAGATGCCCCGCCAGATAGGGGTCGCGCATAAAGAAGACGTAATGGCTGATGTCCCGGACATGCGTTTTTATCCGCGACTGGCGGTACAGCGCCAGCTTATCCTGCCGGTAAAACACCAGGTTTTGCAACAAGCCTCCCGCCGAACCATCCGGGACAAAAGCCGCCTTCCGCCAATCGCTTGCTCCCCCCGCATTGAGCCCGCGGTTGAGCAGATCTTCAGCACCGGCTGCCGTTTTGAGCTCGCAGACCAACAACAGATCGGCCTGCACATAATCGGCAATAGTGGCAAAGGTATCGGCCCTTCCCGCCGGCACGGGATCGGGGAAATTCAACAGGTTGTGGAACATAACCCGCACGGTCTCCTGGGCGCGAAGACCAGGAGAAGCCATCAGCAAGGTGAGGAACATAACACAACTAAACCTATGCATGCTGGCCGCGCAGCGGGTGCCATTCCGGTTTAGCTTCCCACTGCGGTTATGCTCAGGCAATGCACAAGTTTTCTTCTTAAGGAAGCGGTTGTTTCGGTTCATTCCCGGTAAAACTAAGCGTTTCACCATCGTTGACACCGACGACGACTAAAACCTTGCCCGCTGTGGATAACGAAATTGCTGCCAGGCTGCGCACGTCGCCGGAAGCCCGCAGGCCCAGGCTCGTGGCTTCGATGACCTGGAATCCACCGCGTCCGTCGCCGGCGAGCAAGAGTCCTTTTCCCCCGCGAATGGGCCCTGATTCAATGTCCAGGTGGTCAAAGTTTCCGGCCACAAGCAGATCGGTGTTTCCGTCGCCGTTCCAGTCGGCCGGCAGGGCATCCTGCAACGGGAACGCCTGCGCTTTCGGGGGAAGGGGGACTGCCTGAAACCCCGACTTTCCGTCGCTCATCAGGCACCAGGACTCGAGCACCTGCGCTTCCAACCGCTGGGCACCTTTCTGCTCTGAAGCCGGGAAAATCTCGTCGGCGCTCGCGCGGGCGTAGGCGCTGTAGCGGCTAAATCGCTTGCGGAGGTAGGGCAATTGGTTGCTGATCAGGTCAAAGCCGGGAACCGGCCGGAGCACGCCATCCCAGGTCTGGAAAAACACGGGATCCATTTGACCATTGGCGTCGAAATCGCGGACCATCATGACTAGCGGGCTTTCCGGGCTGGCCCGGAAGCGCGAGTTCAAGCCCAGGTTTCCAGCCAGCAAATCCAGGGCGCCGTCGGCGTTCAAGTCGGTCAGGACCAGGCGGTTCCACCAGCCGCGGCTTTGCGCCAATCCCGGCACCACCTGCGGTTGCAAACTGCCGTTCTGCACCGCAAAGATTTGAATGGCCATCCATTCGCCGCAGAGTGCCAGCCTGACCGGGCTGTTTGCTGTAGCGGGAATCCAGACGGCGTCGGTAACCATGCCAGGGGCTTGCAGGTCCGGCGCCAGTTTTTCGGTCACATCCCGGAAGTTGCCTTTGTCATTGACCAACAGCCAGGAGCGCGGCGCTTCGGGGTAGCGGCCCGGAACGGCCCTTCCCCCGACAAATAAATCCGAGTCGCCATCGCCATCCCAGTCAAAAGCGGCAACAGCGCCCGTGGGTTGCTGCATGATTGGAAGGGCATTTGCTGCTTTGCGCAGGCCGCCTTTGCCGTCATTGAGGTATAGGCGGTCCTGGTACACCGGATCGCCGTTTGCGGCCGCATAGCCACCTGAGCCGACGTAGAGGTCCGGGAAGTCGTCGCCATTGGCATCCAGCACGGTGGGCCGGACATCTTCGCAGGCGGCATCTTTTTGAAGGTCGGGCGAAGTTTCCCGTCGGAATGCGCCACCTGGTTCCTGGAAAAATACGGCTCCTGCTTGACCAGACGCTCCACCGACAAACAGGTCTTGCAGGCCGTCCCGGTTAAAGTCTGCGGTGGCCATATGCGGTCCTTCGCGGCTGAGTCGCCGCGGCAGCAAAAACTCCCTTCTAAAGTCTTCAAACACATCCTCGGTATGGCGGTAGCGGATGGCGTTACTTTCGGCAAAAAGGGCCTTGGGTTTTTCCTGTTGCGGTTCGGCGATGCTGTTTTCGCCGTAGGCGATGACGAGCGTTCGGTCTGCAGCACCTGACCAGCCGCCGCTCCAGGTTCCGTCCGGCCATTCGACCTGAATTTCTTGTACGGTGCTTGAACTGCCCAACCCCACGTGCAACACGGGATCGACGGAGCTGAAATAACCCCGCACCGGCTGCTGGGCCACATGGTACCAGCGGTTGTCAGCGCGCACGCGCACTCGGGCTCCGACCGCCTGCGTGTTTTTAGCCGGACCCTTGAGTTGAATCCGCAACCAGTGCTGGTCGCTGCGGCCGTTGTTTTGGTAAACCGTAGCTTGGTCTTCCAGGTTGTTGACGACCAAATCCAACAGGCCGTCACCGTTTAGATCGGCGTACACGGCCCCATTGGAAAAGGTCGGTTTGCTCCCTGCCAAGGCGCCGGAAGCGTCGCGGAAAGCACCGTCGCCTTGTTGCAGGAACAGGAAATTATTCAGCCGCGTAGATGGAATGCGATCCAGTACTTCATGAAGGCGCGAAATGGGCATGTTTTGGCGGAGGCTGTCGTTTTTGTAGCGCAGAAAGTCCAGGTCGGTGACTTCGCGCCGGTAGCCGTTGGTGATGAACAGGTCTTTGCGGCCGTCGTTGTCGTAGTCAGCAGCCAGCACGGACCAGCTCCAGTCGGTAGCATGGATGCCAGCTTGTTGCGCGCCTTCCGCGAAGCCCTCGTTGTTTTGGTTCCACTGCAACACGTTGCGCATTTGCTGGCGGCCGTAGCCGTACTTGAGCAGGGTCTGGTAGCGGTCCAGCGACATAGTGCTCATCAGCAATTTTTGACGCTCGTGAGTTTGGGGAAGCATGTCCAGCACCACCAGATCTACGTCGCCATCGTCGTCTAAATCAGCGGCGTCCGAGCCCATGCTGTTTTGGCTGATCAGGTCAAAGTAGGCGCTGTACTGGTCGCTGAAGGTTCCGTCACCGTTGTTGATGTACAGGAAATCGGGTTCGATATAGTCGTTGGCCACAAACAAATCTGCAAGTCCGTCGCCGTTGTAATCGCTCACCGAAACGCTCAGCCCAAAGGCGCTGTTCACCACGCCAGCCTGCACCGTCACATCGGTAAATCGGTCGCCGTCGTTGCGGAACAAGCGATCGCTTTCATAGGGAGTTTCCGGCGATGTATTGCGAACTCCCCCTTGCAGCCTCGGTCTGGAATTGGTGCCGAAACGGATGGGGTGATTGAGCCAGTAACAGTCCAGGTCGCCGTCATCGTCGCAATCAAAAAAGACAGCGTGGTTGGTGTTGGCCGGAGCATCCAGGCCAAACGCCGCGCTTTGTTCCTTGAAAATGCCGCTCCCCTGGTTGATGAACAGCAGATTGCTACGCTCTTGAACCGGGCCATTTCCGGTGCGGCAGACGTACAGATCCAACAAGCCATCGCTGTTGACATCAGCCATTAACACGCCCGTCTTAAACCCTTCCGCGGCAGCCACACCAGCTTTTTCGGTGATGTCTTCAAAGCGAAAATCGCCGAGGTTGCGGTACAGTTTATTGCCGCCCATGGTGGCAGAGAAATACAGATCTGCCAAGCCGTCTCCGTCAATATCGCCCACGGCAACCCCTCCACCGTTGTAAATGTATCCGTAATTAAAGTAATTTATTTTTTCATCTTCCTTTATGCTGTTTACAAAAGTAATTCCGGTCTGCTCCGGGCTAAGTGCCTGGAACAGGGCTCCGGTGCTGCTTTCAGAACCATTATCCCCCTTCGAGCGGTCCTCTGATTGGCAACTGTAGAAAAGCAGCAAAGGAGTTAGTAAAGCAGCGGGAATGAAGCGGGCGATAGTACTCAGCATAAGAGAGGTAAAAGGATAGCGGCGGGGAAATGATCAGGGGACTTCAGCCACAGGGGTTTCAGGCTCAGCCGTGAGCGTCTGCCAAACATGCCGGCCAACCTGCGTGCCCTGTACCAACCCCATTTCTACCGCCGGCCTATAGTGGATGCCACCGTAGAGGCGGCTTAGCGAAGCCTCCTGAACGGCTTGTTCAAAGGAGGTAAAAGAGCGCGGCTCCAGGCCAAAAGGCGATTCCGTGGAATCCGTGAACGCGAACGATGAACCGAAAAGTTGACTGAGCACCTGACAGGCTGACGAGGAAATTACACTGTGCCCACTCGGGTACTCGGGAAAGGGCGGAGTCTCCAACAGCGGCTTCCAGTTTGGGTCGATGCTTCGGTTGATGACCGTTTCGGGACGGATAAGGTTGCTCCTGTATTTCTCATCCCAGCAGGAAATGAAAGCATCGTGCAGCGCAATGGCAGTGAGGGCATAAGCGCGCAGCGTAGACGGATAGTCCGCGCGGCTTTGCCGGGCTGCATGGCCGGTGATGGCCATCCAGTGACCGCCCGGGGTGATCTTTTTGGTGCCGGACATCAGGTGGGCCTGCTCTTGGGTAACGTAGGGGTTGCAATCCCAAAACCGAGCGATGGCTTCCTGTTCGGGGGTCAGGTTAGTGGCCGTTTCGTGCACTTCCTGGACCAGGGCCATGAACGGGCTGTTGGGCGCTTCGCTGTAAGGCAGGGGGGGCG
>CAYSDI010000030.1:0-21613 GCA_964429745.1 uncultured Chitinophagales bacterium
TTTGACGTACCTGGCCAAGGCCTATGCCCGGATGTTGAGGTCGCATGGGGGGTGAGGGGGGGCTTACGTCTTATTATAACATTTGTGTCGCAAGGAGGTATTCCTTGATAAAAGATTTTATCTTAGGCATTCGGAATTGCGCTCGTCTTAAAAAAGACACAATTAACTAATAAGATAAATAAAGGTTTTAAAAGAAAGTAATAAATCAGAATTGAAAGTATACATTAAATCGCAGTCTCTTTATATTTGATTGTGCAACCATCAAACTAACTGACTTGAAATAAACATGGAGAATAACTCTTGAATTAAATTAAAGGATTGCAACGCCTCCAACTAGAAAACGCAGTGTAGCAATAAATATACTTTAACAAAACTGCAAACAGACTAACTGTAGTAATCATACAATTATAACTAAATTAAACATTAATGTATCTAACCATTAAAAACTATATTTATACACTACTTGAACCATCAAAAGGAGAAAGTTTTAAGGACAAGTTAATTGACGGTTTTATTGTTTCATTAATTCTGCTAAATGTAGTCGCAGTCATCTTTGAGACAGTTGACAACTTGTTTTTAGCTTACGGATCATTCTTCCGAGCATTTGAAATATTTTCAGTATGCTTTTTTTCTATTGAATATGCGTTAAGAGTTTGGACTTGCACATACATAGACAAATTCAAACACCCCATAAAAGGACGACTTAAATATATATTATCAATTGGCTCATTGATTGACTTGCTTGCAATAATGCCGTTCTATTTATCTCAATCAAAGCTCTACGATTTACGTTTTGTAAGAGTATTTCGTATCATAAAATTTATGAGGGTTTTTAAATTAGGAAGGTACTTAAACGCAACAAGAATTATTTCAAATGTTTTTAAATCAAAAAAAGAAGAACTGGTATTGTGTCTATGGATAACGCTTACCTTAATCGTTGTCGCATCAAGTCTTATGTACTTTATAGAACACGATGCACAACCAGAAAAATTTTCTAGCATTCCGGAAACAATGTGGTGGAGCGTAACAACACTAACAACAGTTGGTTACGGAGATGTTTACCCAATTACAGGATTAGGAAGAATATTAACAGCTTTTATTTCCATTCTTGGAATTGGAATATTTGCTTTACCTGCTGGAATTTTAGCGTCGGGATTTTCAGCAGAATTACACAAACTAAAAAAAGAAAAAAAATCTTGCTCACATTGTGGCAAGGAATTAATCAGCACCGAATGAACGATAGGACTTTCCACTTGGTAAAATCCGGGAAAATAACGATCATTATACAAAAACACAACAAAAAACACATTACGATATGAACGAAATTATTTGCCCAAATTGTAAGAAAGCTTTCACGATTGAAGAAGCTGGTTTTGCAGATATTCTAAAACAAGTTCGTGACCACCAATTTGAGAAGGAATTGATAAACCGCCTAACACTTGCAGAAAAAGAAAAAGTAAGTGCAGTCAAATTAGCTGAAGCAAATATTAGAATTTCATTACAAGAACAAATCGCAAAGAAAGACAGAGAATTGACTGAAATCAAAGCTCAGAAAGAAATAGAACTATCCCAAAAAATAGCTCAAAAAGAAACAGAACTCGCGCAAATCACATCCAAACTTGACAAAGCAGAAGTTGAGAAAAAACTTGCTGTAACAGAGGCAACTCAAAAAGCAGTAAAAGAAAGAGATGAACTAGCCAATGTCGTAGTAATTAAAGAGACTGAAAAGACACTTCTTGAAAAGTCTTTGAATGAAAAATATTCGGCTGAATTAAAAGAAAAAGATGCCATAATTAAACACAAAGACGAGGAGATTGCACTTAGAAAGGATATGAAGTTGAAATTATCAACAAAAATGATAGGAGAAACACTTGAACAACATTGTGAGACCGAATTTAATAAACTTCGTGCGACAGCGTTTCAAAGAGCTTATTTTGAAAAAGACAACGACTCAAAATATGGCAGCAAGGGTGATTTTATTTACAGGGAGTCTGACGAAGCGGGAAACGAAATAGTTTCAATAATGTTTGAAATGAAGAACGAGGGAGACGAAACCGCTACAAAAAAGAAAAACGAAGATTTCCTAAAAGAATTAGACAAAGATCGCACTGATAAAAAGTGCGAATATGCTGTGCTTGTTTCTCTTTTAGAAGCAGAAAGCGAGTATTATAATTCTGGAATTGTGGATGTCTCGCACAAATTCAACAAAATGTATATTATTCGTCCGCAATTTTTCATACCGATTATTACATTGCTTCGCAATGCGGCTATGAACTCCCTACATTACAAAGCAGAATTAGCCTTAGTTAAAAATCAAAATATAGACATTACAAACTTTGAGGAAAAGATAAATACTTTCAAAGAGGGATTTGCGAGAAATTACGAATTAGCAAGTCGCAAATTTAAAACTGCTATCGAGGAAATTGATAAAACAATAGACCATTTACAAAAAACCAAAGACGCTTTGCTATCATCTGATAATAATCTTCGGCTTGCAAATCAAAAGGCAGATGACTTAACCATCAAAAAACTAACGCACGCCAACCCCACGATGAAAGAAAAATTTGATGAAATTAAATAGATTGTAATATAATATGCAAGAAATAACTAAACTAAGAATACATACGCAAACACTGAAATTCTTAAACATATCATTATACTTAAATGGCATTAAACCTATTCAGTCCTTGACGATTGAAAACACCTCTGACACAGATTCCGCTCAAGTTGAAATAAAGATTACAGCTGACCTTCCTTGTATTGAATCATTTAGCTACAGTGTTTCCTTCGTGCCCTCTAAAATGGACGTAAAAATTCCGTTAGAGAATTTAAGAGTAAACCGCGAATATCTCGACAAACTATCCGAAACCGAAAAAGCAAACTTTATCATTGAAATTATTGAAAAGGACGGTACACAGCTCAAGGAAACTATTACTATAAACATTCACCCATTAGAGCATTTTGGAGGATTTCAGGTATTGCCAGAACTGATAGCTGCTTATGTTACACCTAACCATCCTTACATATATCATATCAAGAGAAAAGCGGTTGAAATTTTAGAAATCCAGGGCTTAGAAACGGCTTTTACAGGCTATCAGAGCAATGATCCTGAACGTATATTGCAAATTATGTCTGCAATTTACTCGGCCATTCAAGGGGAAGAAATTGTTTACAGTTCATTGCCGCCAGGCTATGAAGAAACGGGACAAAGGCTAAGACTACTTACTACTATCCAGAAGGAAAAATTCGGAAACTGCATTGACATCAGTTTGTTGTTTGCTGCATGTTTAGAAGCAGTTGACCTGAACCCAATTCTAATTATTGTACGTAATCATGCTTTTGTTGGTTGCTGGTTGCAAGACAATAAATTTTCTGAAATAATCAATGACGATAAAACTGCAATTACTAAACGCCTTTCAAAAGGCATACGTGAGATGGCAGCAGTTGAGGCAACAAGTATGTGCAAAGGAAACAATATTAAATTCAGTAATGCACTTAATGCAGGCGAAGCCCAGTTAGTTCAAAAAGAAGAATTTTTGCTATCAGTAGATATAAAGCGTGCAAGAACCTTACGCATACGTCCATTGCCTTTGCTTACAAATACTTCAGGACCAAAGTTAGATGAAGAAGCTGTTAAACAGTCGGAAGTAAATGCTATGGAGGGGCGGTTTGAAATTGGAACTATTTATCAAGATGAACTATTACTAGGAAAGCAACCGAAAACCAAGCAAAAAATATGGGAGCGCAAGTTGTTAGATTTAACGCTACGCAATAACTTATTGAATCTGCATATAACCCGCAATATGCTACAGTTAGTAGACATTGACGTTAGTCATTTGGAAGACACTTTATCCGAAGGAAAAAGCTTTTCTATTTTACCCAATCCAAATGCGCAGATATTGCGCAAGTATAACTTGCTCACTCATCCGCTTCATCATTCATCGCCTTTATACCAAATGGCAAATGATGAGTTAAAATATAATCGCTTATTAACTCACTATCATCAGGAAGATTTAGAGAACATTCTCATTTACATTCATAAAAATGTAAAACAAGCAATAGAAGAAACTGGTTCAAGCACTTTGTATCTTGCTGTCGGACTACTAAAATGGTATGACCGAAAAACACCAGAAAAACCTCGCTATGCTCCAGTGCTGCTAATACCAGTCGAAATCAGCCGTAGGTCTGTAAACAGCAAGTTTACTTTGAAGAGTCGTGAAGAAGAAGCCATGATAAACATTACACTGGTGGAATTTCTGCGACAAGGGTATGAACTAAATTTGAGTTCATTGGAAGAACTTCCTACTGATGAAAAAGGAATAGATGTGTCAAAAGTAATGGGCATTCTTCGCAGAGCCGTTATGCAATTAAAAGGTTGGGATGTAGAAGAACAGTTAGTCTTAGGCAATTTTTCATTTAGTAAATTGATTCTTTGGAAAGACATCGTAGTGCACCAGGATGAGTTGCTTAAAAGCGACATGGTGCGTAGTTTAGTAGAAGGAAAACTAATATTCAATACAAATCGCGAACCGCTATCTGCGGATGAAGTTGAAAACATTAATTCGGAATCATTAATGTTGCCAATTTCTACGGATGTTTCACAAATGGAAGCTGTCCTTGCGGCTCAACAAGGACTTAGTTTTATTTTGCATGGACCGCCAGGTACAGGAAAATCACAAACAATTACCAACATTATCGCAGACGCCCTGTATCATGGCAAAAGAGTATTGTTTGTAGCAGCAAAAAAAGCAGCATTAGATGTTGTGCATAGACGACTAGAGAAAATTGGACTTGCACCTTTTACTTTGGAACTACATTCCAATAAATCTAAAAAATCTAGTGTTTTAGAGCAATTGGCAAAATCAATTGAAACACCAATTCTTATACGGACAGCCGATTTCCAACAAGAAGCGCAACGGTTAGACATAATTAAGAAGTCTATAAGCAGTTATATAAATATATTACACCAAAAGCAAAAAATTGGTTGGAGTTTATACGACAGCATTACCTGCTTAGAAAATTATAGCGATAAATCATTTAATAATAAAATTATTTCTGAAACCGTTCTGCAACAAATGAACGCAACACTTTGGCAACAGTGGACAGATTGGCTCCCACAATTTCAATCCATAACTAAACTAATCATTCACCCCTCTGAAAATCCGCTGACTGCTTTTAATTTACCGCAGTATTCTCCCTCTGTGAACGGCGATATCTCAATACAAACCCAAAAAATATTAAACCTTTTACCCGATTTGCAAAGTAAATTGGAATCGTTGACTAAGGCAATACATTTCCCTTTTTCCGTAGAATCTAAATCAGAGTGGGAACAGTTTGTTCAGCTAATTAATGCCATTAATAATTTACCTAATATACCGTTATATATTATACGATACTTATCTGACATAGAAAATTTCGCTATATATACCGAGTGGAGTAGTGCATTTAGTAGATATTTGTTAGTTTTAAACAGCATATTAAAAGATTATAATAAAAATATTTTATTAAGTAACATTTCGTCAACAGAAATGGAATGGAAAAATGCGCAACAAAGCTGGTTTTTACCAAAATGGTTACAGAAAAGAAAAATTACAAAGCAGTTAAACGCTTTTAGAAATACTCCTATTAGTGGTGACAACCAAATAGAACAATTATTTATACATAACCGTAAATTGGAAGAAGTGCAAAGTCTTTTGCAAAATAGCCGCTTTGGAGTAGTGAAGCAATCCTTGAAATTTTTATTCAAAGATGAGCAAACAGATTTATCCGACATTGACTACAAAGCTGGATTGATTCAGCATCTAAGCACAATAACAAACAATTGGGGGCAGAATGCACTTGGCAAGTGGGTTCAGGTTTTACAGGATAATAACATGCAGTATTCTGATGAACTTAAACAAGGTAATTTTTCGGACATTGCAGAGTTTTTAAAACTAACAACATCTTTTAACGAGCAGAAGAATTATTTCGAAACGCTTACAGGCATTCATTTTCAACAAAAAGAAAACTGGCTAAATGAAACCGAAATACAACTACAAAGCATACAAACACATCTACCTCAATTAAGAAATTGGATTAACTATATCCAACTTCGAAATCAAGGCGAGGGTTTAAAATTACATTGGCTGATAAATGATTATGAAGGTTTATTATGTAATTCTGAAAATATCAGCGATTACTTTATTTACACAGTTCATACCTCAATAGCACAACGCATCATATCGCAACACGAATCATTGAGTTTATTCAATGTGGGTTTGTTTGAAAGTAAAATTGAACAGTATAAAAAAATTGCAAAGGACTTTCAAAATCTCACTATTCAAGAGTTGCGTGTGAAGTTGGCTGCACAATTGCCGAATACTACAGCAGAAGCAATGCAAAGTTCCGAAATTAGCATTTTACAGAGAGCTATCAAGAACAGAGGCAGAGGATTGAGTATCAGAAAACTGTTTGATCAAATTCCTGAATTACTGCCACGCATTGCGCCTTGTATGTTGATGAGCCCCATTTCAGCAGCACAGTATTTTGACGTGAATACAAAACATTTTGATATTGTCATTTTTGACGAAGCATCGCAATTGCCAACGTGTGAAGCAGTGAGCGCCTTGGCAAGAGCAAAACAGTGTGTCATTGTAGGCGACCCGAAACAAATGCCACCGACTTCTTTTTTCAGCACACTAAAGTTTGATGAAGAAAATATTGACGTTGAAGATTTGGAAAGTATTTTAGATGATTGTTTGTCGTTGTCCGTACCATCTAAATATTTGTTGCGACACTATCGTAGTAAACACGAAAGTTTAATTGCTTTCAGCAATGTAAATTATTATGAAAACAAGCTACTTACATTCCCTTCATCGGATGATTTAAACCGAAAGGTAAAATATCATCATGTGATCGGGTATTATGACAAGGGAAAAACACGCACAAATAAATTTGAAGCTGATGCGATTGTGCATTATATTAAATCACATTACAATGATTCGAAAAAACGGAAGTTAAGTATAGGTGTTGTTACGTTTAGTCAGACACAGCAGAATCTGATAGAAGACAAGCTACAAAAGCTATTTAAGTCAGACCCGACATTGGAAGAACTTACCAATGAAAGTAATGAACCACTGTTTGTTAAGAATCTAGAAAGTGTTCAGGGTGATGAAAGAGACATTATTCTGTTTTCAGTGTGCTACGCTCCCGATGAAGCGGGTAAAATGAGTATGAATTTCGGCCCTTTAAATCGTGATGGTGGTTGGCGTAGATTGAATGTAGCTGTAACTCGTGCCCGCAATGAAATGCACATATTCGCTTCATTGCAACCAGACCAAATAGACCTAGGCCGCACATCAGCTGAAGGTGTGGCAGGCCTAAAAGCTTTTTTACGATTTGCAGAAAATGGTCATTTAAGTGTTCGGCCTGAAGATGTTCAAGAAACTTTCGACAAGCAACATTTATCAGCATCTATTAGCGAAAAATTACAAGAAAAAGGTTTAGAGGTTAAGTGTAATATTGGCACCTCGGGATTTAAAGTGGACATTGGTATTATTCACCCCGATAAACCGCAACAATACATTCTGGGAATTGTAGTTGACGGTCACTACTATTATTCTGCACATACTACTAATGATAGGGAAATGGTATTGCCTTCCGTTCTTAAAGCGTTGGGCTGGAACATTTATCGCATTTGGACAATTGACTGGCATGAAAATTCCAACAAAATTATTGAATTAGTAATGGAAAAAGTAAACCAACTGCAAATGCAACTCGAAGCCGAAGAAGCAGAGGTTGCCGAAAGCGTTGTTGAACCAGCATTTGAGCAAATCAAAGTTATGCCCGAAGAAGTCACACCAATTAATATTTCACGCAAACAAGTAACATACGTTTATTACTCCTTAATTCATGTACCAAATGCCAATAGTGAAAAAATATTTGAGTTTCAAAACCGCAACACCATAAAGCAACAGATACAATCCTTAGTCGACACAGAAGCTCCTATAAGTAAAAGTTTATTGTATAAAAAAATATTACAAGCGTGGAACACGAATCGTTCAGGAGCAAGGTTAGACAAGCATTTAGAAGGAATTATCAAAGAGTTAAACTTAGTGCAGATAATTCACCATCAGCCCTTTTATTGGAGCAACAACACAACTTTAGACTACTATCGTAGCAATGAAGTAGAAAAACGTAATATGGATGACATTGCTCCAGAAGAAATCTTAGTTGCTTTACAGGAAGTTGTGACAAACAATTTGAGTATTGAGGAAGCTGAACTGCATCGCTACTTGGCTCGGACTTTTGGTTTTGCCAAAGTAGGCAAGCAGATTGAAACAATATTGCGTTACGTTGTTGACACAGCAGTGCACCAAGGTAAAGTGAAAAGAGAAAATGACAGAATAAAGTTAGTTAACAAATAAATAATAACTTAATGCTTAAAACATCTCTTCTTGCCATCCTGATGAATAGATGTTAAGAATTTTACCCCCCCCTACTCCCCCACACTAAAGGTAGTCCCGTCCTTGCCATCCTTGAGCTGAATGCCCATGGCGATGAGTTCATCGCGGATGCGGTCGGAGGCAGCGAAGTCTTTGCGGGCGCGGGCTTCGGTGCGCATTCGGATGAGCAGGTCCATGACGCTGTCCAGTTTGGGGGTCTGGCCTTCGGTTTCGGGCAATAGGCCAAAAACGTCAAAGAGTACGGCGCGGAAGCGGGTGCGGAGCAAGTCAAAAGTACCTTGGCTGATGGAACCGATGGCTTTGTTCCCCGAGCGGAAGTCCTGAATCCGGCTGCTGAGTTCAAAAAGCACCGCCAGCGCGCGCGGGGTGTTAAAGTCGTCGCTGAGTTCGCGGTAGAGGGAATGGCAGGCTTCCTGAAGCTGGTTGTCTAAGTCAGTGTCCAAGGCAGAAGCGCTGTACTCAAGCTTGTCAAGCGCGGCGGCGGCGTTCATCAGGCGGCGATAGCTTTTCTCGGCGGCTTGCAGACCTTCGTTGCTAAAATCAACCGGGCTGCGGTAATGCGACTGTAAGGTAAAAAACCTTATGGTCATGGGCGAATAAGCCTGTTCCAACAGCGGGTGATCTCCTTTGAACATTTGTTCAATAGTGATGAAGTTGCCCAGCGAGCGGGCCATCTTCTGCCCTTCAATGGTGAGCATGTTGTGGTGGATCCAGTAGCGCACACCTTCGGTGCCAAAGCACCCGACGTTTTGAGCAATTTCCGCTTCGTGGTGGGGAAACTGCAGGTCCATGCCGCCGCCGTGCAGGTCAAAGGTTTCGCCGAGGTACTTGGTGCTCATGGCGGAGCACTCGATGTGCCAGCCGGGAAAGCCTTCGCCCCAGGGAGAATCCCAGCGCATGATGTGCTCGGGGTTGGCTTTTTTCCAGAGGGCGAAGTCGTGGGGGCTTTGCTTTTCGGTCAGGCCTTCAGTCTGGCGGCTGCCGGCCATTAAGTCATCAAGCACCTTGCCGCTGAGTTTGCCATAAGGACGCGAAGCGGCATAGCGCTCCAGATTGAAGTACACCGAGCCGTCGCGTTCATATGCATAGCCATTCGACATAATGCGTTTGATGGCCTGAATTTGCTCGGGCACGTGTCCGGAGGCGGTGGGCTCAATACTGGGCGGCAGGGCATTGAGTTCCGTGGCGGCTTTGCGGTACGCGAGTGTGTACTGTTGCACTATTTCCATGGGCTCCAGGCGCTCCAGGCGGGCTTTTTTTCCGATGCGGTCCTCGCCCTCACCAGCCACTTCATCTTCAAGATGGCCTACGTCTGTGATGTTGCGGACATAACGCACGCGATAGCCGAGGTGGCGCAGGTAGCGGAACACGAGGTCCCAGGTAATCAGGCTGCGGGCGTGGCCCAGGTGCGGCTCACTGTAGACCGTGGGTCCGCAAGCGTACAAGCCCACAAAGGGAGGGTCAAGCGGCTCAAAAAGCTGCTTTTCGCGGACCATGGAGTTGTAGAGGTGCAGGGGGTATTGCTCGAAAAGGGGCATGGGAAGCCTGTAATTTTTAAAGTTGTATTAATTA
Source organism: uncultured Chitinophagales bacterium (assembly GCA_964429745.1). GTDB lineage: Bacteria > Bacteroidota > Bacteroidia > Chitinophagales > BACL12 > WGOA01. Next base: position 10,017 of record CAYSDI010000030.1, read on the forward strand.
TCTATCTACTGTTATTTTCTACACTTATAACATGTATATAATTTTCACCAACATTATTTAATCGATGAGCGGTTAGCGGTTTCGTCCAAAAGGAGGTAGATGCCTGAGGAGAAGCTTTAAAATTCCTTGAATCGACTACGACATTATCGTTCTCACCGTAACGCACAAAATCTGACCAACTCAAAATGTACAAGGTTGCGGGCCACCGATGTGTATGAAGCGCTGTTATCTCATTGGGGCGAATAAACGTGTCAAGAACTCGAACCGTATCATATTCTAACAATAGTTTATTGTGTTCTGGTGCAACGGTTAAGGCAACTAATGCTTCAGGCCAGTTGGAAACCATATTCTCAGCTACTTTCATATATATTATAATTATTCTTTATAATTGGCAACTTAAGGGCGCAAAACATACTTTTGAAGCATCGCAAGCATAGTCGCTTGTGGGACAATGCCCTTCCCCCCCCTCTCACGCTGCCTTACATCGGCCGCAAGTGCCCCGCGCGGTCACGTCAAGCGCGCTGAGCACAAAGCCTGACGGGAGGCTGATACGGGGAAAAGCCACTTCGTCCAGACAATAGGTGTTGCCGCAGACATTGCACTGAAAGTGGACGTGCTCGTCGTGGTGGTGATGGCCGCTGCACGACGAAGAGCAGAGCGCGTACTGAGGATGGCCCCCCGCGTCCATGACACGGTGCACTATGCCGTGGTCTTCAAAGGCCGCAAGGATGCGGTAAATGGTGACGCGGTCAACCCGGCCTTCGAGGCGGTTCTCCAGTTCCTGGTGGGAAAGGGCATGCTCCGATTCCATCAGGTGCTCCAGCACCGCTTGCCGGGGCCCTGTGCGGCGCATGCCTGCATCGCGAAGGATAAGGGTAACGGATTCCATGCGGCAAAATTACAGCAATAGAGCCGTTGCTTTACCTTCACCGTGGCCATGGCGGGCATTCTGTTTTGCCGCTGACCAATGGCTCGGCGCTGGAGAAGGGCTCTAACCGGGCTTCTTGATCGCTTTTCCAGAAATTTCTCAAACTCCTGGTCTTTGCCCCATGCCGGACTCCCCTACTTCCTCTTTTTCAGCAACTGAAAACGCTGCTGGTGCTGGCCAAACGCCCGGTATTGGTCCCCAGCGCCAGCGGGACATTTACCTGGCGGGTGTGGCCGGAAGCGCGCCCGTCATTCCCACAGAATTTGGTAAGCTTGCCGAGCTGGCCCGACGGCACATCAGCGCTGAAGCATGGGCGTACATTGCCGGCGGAGCGGGGCGCGGACAAACTATGGCCAACAACGAGGCGGCCTTTGCGCGCCAGCAAATCCTGCCTGGTATGTTGCGCGATGTGGGCCTGCGCGAAGGGTCGGTTACCGTGTTGGGTCAGCGCTGGGCGTCGCCGTTTTTTGCCTGCCCAATCGGCGTGCTGGAAATGGTGCACCCCGATGGCGACCGCGCCGTGGCCCGAGCCGCCGCTGCTTGTGGGGTGCCGCTGCTAATTTCCAACCAGGCGTCCGCTCCGATGGAGGCCGTGTCTGCCGCGTCATCAGCCGCCAATCCCGATGCGCTGCGCTGGTTTCAGTTGTACTGGAGCCGCTCCAACGAGCTGGTAGAAAGCTTCGTGCAGCGCGCAGAATCGTGTGGATGCCAGGCCATTGTGGTCACGCTGGACACTACGCTGCTCGGCTGGCGCACGGCTGATCTAAACCTGGCCTGGCTTCCCTTTCTCCGGGGAATGGGGATCGCGCAATACACCAGTGATCCGGTGTTTCAGCGGCTCCTGGCCCAAAATGCCTTCGCCGACGACAACCCACCACCGCGCAAAGTCAACGCCAGCAGCCTTGCGGTGCTCATGGCCCAATTGCGCCGACATCCGGGCTCCTGGTGGGCCAACTTGCGCAGTGGCGAGGCTACTAGAGCGGTGCAGTTGTTCACCCGCATTTACTCGCGCCCGACGCTGGAATGGAGCGACTTGCGCTTTCTCCGCGACCGGACCAGGCTACCGATCCTGCTCAAAGGCATTCAACATCCGGACGATGCCCGCAAAGCGCAGGACCACGGGGTTGATGGCCTGATCGTGTCCAATCATGGAGGCCGCCAGGTGGATGGGGCTATCGCGGCCCTGGATGCCTTGCCCGGGGTGCTGGAGGCGGTGCGGGGTAGGATGCCCGTGCTGCTGGACAGCGGATTGCGCAGCGGCGCGGATGCATTCAAAGCTCTGGCCATCGGGGCTGATGCGGTGGGCATTGGCCGTCCTTTTGCCTATGCGTTGGCACTGGCTGGCCAGGCCGGAGTTGAAGCGCTTTTCCGCAATTTTCAGGCCGAGTTTGACCTGACTATGGGACTAAGCGGATGCCGCAATCGACAAGAGATTAATGCAGCCATGCTTCAGGGTTACAAGCCTTAGTTGTTTGGCTAACGCCGCCTTTTTTAGAAACGATGGAAACGGATTTATCGAGAAGCACAGCAGAAATGCTTAGTGTCTGGCTGGCTTGAATCGGGTAATTTTATCGAGTATGAAAACTTTTCTCCGTCCACGGCTTGCCCACATGGACAGCCCAGCCCCTGCCTCCAACCTTGACGCGCCTGGTTTACCCGGGTTCTTCGCAACCGGCCTGCTTGCAGGAAGCGCAAATCGCGCGGCCTTTGGGTGTTTTGCGCTGGCTGGTGCCCTCGGACTGGCTTCTTGTGCCTCAGGTTCCGACCAATCAAAGCCGGGTGCTCAGGAATCTGCCACCCCGGCCGCGCAGACTGCGGCAGCCCTTCCCCCGGGAAACGATGCGCGTAAAGAACCCGGATTTTCGGAGTATTGGTACCAGGGCAAGGCTGAAATGAATGTTTTTGACCTGGAGCAGGCGCGCTACGGCGAAATCCGCGCAGGGCAGGCCGTGTTGATTTTCGTCACGGAAGATTACAGCCGGAAAAAACTGGTCAAACTGGACGAGCCACGGGAAGCCGGAGACGATGCTGTGCCTGTGCTCAAACTCAATTTCACCCGGGATTTTCCTACCGGAATTTATACCTACAAAACCATGCAAAGCGTGTTCAGCCCATTGGACCGGAGCCGCGATCCGCGCGCGCTGAAATCAACCACATCAGTGCAGGAATGGTGCGGTCATGTGTACATGGATGTGCACCGCAGCGGGTCCGGGTACGAGGCGGAGGTGCGCTCGTATTTTGAAGGGGAATCGGTGCAGGAAACGGCCCTCGGCGACGTGTTTTTGGAAGACGAAGTCTGGGCGTTGATTCGATTGGATCCTAATGCTTTGCCCACCGGCTCGTTCCAGGCAATTCCGGGAAGCCTGGACATTCGCCTGCGCCATTTGCCGTTGACTGCTACCGGGGCTGAAGCCAGCCTGTCGCGCAGCGAAGACGGCAACATGGTCTACGAGATCCGCTATCCAGAGCGAGACCGCACCTTGCGGGTCTACTTTGAGCGGGATTTTCCGCGCGCCATCACCAGTTGGGAAGAAACGGTGGACAGTTGGGGAAAAACCCTGACCACCAAGGCGGTGCGCCGCCAGCAGGTCATGGATGATTATTGGAGCCACAATTCCGTCAGCGAAGAACCGATGCGCAAAGCGCTGGGTCTCTGAGGCTTGCGTTTTCTACCCGCCAATTTTCTATTTTGCGAGGGAATGAAAGCGGCGCGTATTGGCATCTTGACGGTATCTGACCGGGCCTCAGCAGGCATCTATGAAGATTTATCTGGCAAGGCCATTGCCGACACCATGGGGCTCTATCTGAGCAGCCCCTGGGAGGCCTTCTATCGGCTGGTTCCCGATGAGCCCGATCAAATCCGGCAGGCACTGACTGATCTGACCGATGTGGAAGGATGCGATCTTGTGCTGACCACCGGAGGAACCGGTCCGGCTCCGCGCGATGTTACCCCGGAGGCTACCGAGGCGGTTTGCCAAAAAATGATGCCCGGTTTTGGCGAGCAGATGCGGGCTGTCAGCCTAAAGTTTGTTCCAACGGCCATTCTTTCCCGCCAAACAGCGGGCATTCGCAACCGTTCACTCATCCTAAATCTTCCAGGCAAACCAAAAGCCATTCGTGAATGCCTGGACGCTGTGTTTGCGGCAGTGCCCTACTGCCTGGACCTCATCGGAGCTGCTCGATTAGAAACGCACCCTGAACACATCCGAGCCTTTCGGCCCGGTACCTGATTTGCTTCACCATGGCAGAACTGTTTAGAAGCTGGCAAGATGTCGCCCATATTTTGGGAGCCGAACTGGACTACGCGGACAACCGCGAGCACAAGTCCAGAGAGGAGGCAATCACCATGCGGGTGCGCCATCGGTACTGGACGATTGAATTTGAAAGCCGGACTAACAGCAAAGGCAAGGAAAAGATGGACGAGTATACCCGAATTTGCTGTGGCTTACCGGGTTCACATGAATTTAGTTTCAATATTTTTGAAGGGCGCTTAAAACACCGCTTGTTCAAGATCATGGGCCTTCAGGATATTGCTATCGGCGATGCAGCCCTTGACCGTCGCTTCATCTTCCAGGCAAACGACGAAGAGCACATGAAACGCTTTCTGGTTAACCCGATGGTGCGGGCCGGCTTTGCATCGCCCCACGTGCAACAACTGCGCCTGGGAAACGAACAGGGTCAAGTTCAGGGGCAGGGCCAAGTTCAGGTTCAGGGGCAGGGACAAGTTCAGGGGCAGGGACAGGGTCAAGTTCAGGGACAGGGTCAGGGTCAAGTTCAGGGACAGGAAGAAAGCGCGGAAGTGGGGCAGGTGAATCACCAACTTTTCGGCCGAACCGAACGGCGCATGCACGCCCAGGCAGAAATTCTGGCTCATTTCCAACTCTTTGCGGCGGCCCTGGATGGGCTGCATGCCTTAGACCTTATTGCTGGACCGCCGCCGTCTAACGAATCCAAAACATAGCAAAAGTTATATTATGCTGACAAGACTACGCCGGGGACTTAGCCCATTCTTGCTGCCATTTCCGCTCGTATTTCTACTGGTTTTTCCGCAGCAAAGAGCAACTGCCCAGCAAGCAGAAAGCGATCAGGTACAGGAAGTTGGGGAACTCCAGGTGATGACATTTATGCGCGAAAACAGCGATCGCGTTTCGTTAGTGCTGGTTCAAAATGGGGAAGTTCTGGCGGATCAGCAGCCGAACCAGGTACTTCCACTGGCCAGCACGGTCAAGTTCGCGCTGGCGCTGGATGTAGCCCGGATGAGTGCAGAGGGCCTGTTGGACCTGAACGAACAAGTGCCGCTGGCGCAGTTAGCGCTATTCCATTTGCCAGGTACCGATGGCGGTGCGCATCCGGCCTGGATTCAGTCGCTCCCTCAAGGGTCGCAAACGCTGACCGCAAGCCTTTTGGAGGTGGCTAGGGGCATGACTATGTACAGTTCCAACGCCAACACGGAGTACATCATCCGGCGTTTAGGTCGAAACCGGCTAGAAACGCTGGGCGAGCGCTTTGGCGTAAATCCGCACACAATGGTCTACCCCCTGGTGGGCACCATGTGGATCCACAAGAGCCTGCCGGGGCCGGTGAAGGATTACCCTTCACAACTCCGCGCGCTTTCTGATGTAGAGTATCGGAACCTGGCCTGGGCCTGGTCCGACTCCATGGCTGCAGACGTCAGCGGCTCTCTTCGCGAGCGCTTCAGGTTGGTAGGGCTGGCTGCGCAGCGCGTCCTTTCAGATCGATTGCCGGCTTCTTCCGCTAAAGCTTATGCGGGTTTAGCCGGTAGCGTGAACCGCCGCGAAAACTTCTCTGAAGCGGAGCAACAGACCTCGGCGAAATTGCTCGAATTCATGATGGAGTCGCCAGGAAACCAACAGAATTTTCGGCATGCGGGCATGAAAGGCGGGTCAACCGGATTCCTGTTGACCAACTGCCTCTACGCTACCGACCACGATGGCCAGCAGATAGAGCTCGTGTACTTCCTGCGCGACCTTCAGCCACTGGAAGCGGCTGCCTTGCGGACTGGCATGAATGCCTTTGAATTAGCCGTAGTGACTGATGAAAACACGCGCAAAAGCCTGGCTGCCTTGTTCAAGCCCGACAACGACTAAGCCAGCCATCCTTTGAAAGGAGGTTATGGTTCCGGGGCTTGGTGGTCCCGGCCATTCAATGACCAGGCAATCGCGCATACCGGAATACTCGAAAACCAGTATAGCGGCATAGAAATATTTTTCCATGCAAGCGCGTTTTGATGCGTAGCAGACGGGCACTCAACGGAGTACCCTTAGGGTTAAATTTTCTGTTTTGGAGCCGAAACCAGAAGGAAGATGCCCGCGTAATACACTGTATTGTTGGACATTACGAAATAGGATTAAATTAATCAACCATCTGTCGCTCTCCTCCTGTAGGACGCCAGATCACGAAAGTTACTTGTTATGAAAAAACTCATGTTGGTTACTGTTGCCGCCATTTTCCTAGGTTTAACCGCCTGCTCTATTACTACGCCCCCCATTGACACCAATGTTGCCGGAGAGGTGGCCGGGTTGTACCGCGGCATGCTGGTGACCGATGAAGGAGAAGTGTTCCTGGACGAAGAAATTGAAATGCACCGGGTTAGCGATGACCGCATTTCGGTGGAAAGCACCTTGCCTGAAGACAACCAAACCGAAGGCCGTTTCTCGGGCTTTGAAATGCAACTGATGCGCAGTGGTGCAGTGGTCCATCACCAACTTGGAACAGAAGTAAATGGCACTTTTGTGTTGGACGCAGCAGTGACCCCGGATGAACTTCGCATCGAACTTCCCAACGGCCTCAAGTTCAGCGGTATCCGCATCAAGAACTTCCACGAATAACCCCAATTAATCCAAATTGTGAAAAAAGCCCCGCCTAAAGCGGGGTTTTTTTGTGAATATTCCGTTTGCAGGTTCAGGCTTGCCGTTGCTCCAACCGTCGGGTCATGCGCTCCCGCCACTGCGCTACGGCGGGAAGAGCGGGAATGGAATAGGACAGCGAGCCTTGCAAAAGACCCAAGCAGGCCTGGTTCCAATCCACCTCCTGGTGGCCTTCGAGTTTTTGGGCGGAAGCACTGGCTACCGCTCCGTCGATGCCTCCCAGCAAAGCCAGTTTGACCGGGTGGTGAAACGATCGCTCGAAACCCGCCAGTTGCGACCACCACGATGTGCCTCGGAGTGCGAGCCGCAAGAGCGTCAGGCTGCAACGACCAGTACCAGCCTCCATGGTCAGGTTCCAGGACTGCACCAGACCGCGCAATTCGGTCTGCGTTCGCTCCTGGTCGTGCTCGCGATCCAGGCAACAGAGGGCCAGATAGATGAGCCCGTATTCGTAATCCGCCAGCGCGCCAATGCTCTGCAAAAAGCGAAGACCGGGCACGGCCAGCAGTTCTTTCCAGCGCTGCGGCAATTCTGGTTCCAAGGCCCGAAGCAATTCCGCCTGGAAGGCCATTTCATCCGCTTGCGCATCGTTCAATCCCCCTTCGCGAAGCACATAAGCTTGCGCAGCCTCCTGGACCTCTTGCAAACCGTCTGCGAGATCGGAAGCCGTTTCGCGGGGGCGAATGTAGTTGTTGATGTAGTTGACCGTGTCGCGGTACAGCGCGGCACAATGGTCCGGGAGCATGTCCCGGTATGGGGTCGAATGACCACGACGCTGAACAGCGGCGAAACCCGGACCAGGCCGTCGGGTTACGATCGTGATAAGGGTCATGGGTCTTTCGGTTGGTGATCTTCGCATCCTTCAGTCTTGTTTTTAGATTGCCTCCAGCTTGCACCAAAAAAACCAGCGGCACTCTCTGCTTGGGTTCTTTCGGTTTCCACCGGGAGTGGATAAATAAATCTGTTTGACAGAAATTCAAACCTATCCAACCACCTTACCTGGAAGTAGGAAATCCAAAATCGAGCTTGAAACTGGCTCTAAAAATTCGGGGCAGGAAAAATGTATAGGCGCGTGAAATGCGTTAAAACGGCTGTTTGCGCCATTCCTGCGTATTTTTCCAAACTGCATGAATCGGAAGTTCGCAAACCCCATCAAGACGTTGGCCGCCTTCCTGCTGGCCGCAAGCTTTATGCCCCGCCCTTCTCTTTTTGCGCAGGGAACCGCCGCATACCGCGATGAGCGCGGTCAATTTCTGGTCTGGGAAAAAGGCCGCGAATACACCGCCGAACTGGTTGGCGTCAACGACTGGAAAGCGGCGCCAAACTACCTGGTTTACCTGGACAACGCTGGCGAATTGCAGTATTTCCAGAACGGCAAAAACCGAGGCCTGGGCGTCATCCGGCCGGAATTTTACCTGGCGATGGAAGCCTTTTTGGTTTACCAGGTTCGCGATCAGGTCAGCATTTACCACCAGGAAACCAAGCACCGCTTGGGCTTCCTCAACGGCCGCCAACTGGCCATCGGCGACAGCATTGTGGGCTTCCACGACCAAACCGGCGCCCTCTACTGCTTTTTCCGGGGCCGTTTTGAGCGGCTGGAATTGTTTGAAGCAGACAGCCTCAAAGCCGGCGACAACGTGCTCTGCTACCTGGACCAAAACCGCCGCCTTCGAGGCTTCTGGAACGGCCGCACCGGCACGCTTGACGAGCAGCCGCCTCAAAAAGTGGTATGCGGAGCTGACCTGATCGCGTGGAGCGATCCCTTTGGCAGGCTCAAGATTTTTTACCGGGGAAAAACCACCGAACCCGAGCAAGGGTATCTGCCGCAGCAATTGTTTGCGGGACGCGGACTCGTGGCCTGGACCGACGACCGCGGAGAATCGTTCGTGTGGTTCGAAGGAAAAACAACGCGCATCTTGCAGGAACCGCCCGTACAATTTGGCGTGGCCGATCACCTTTGCTGGTTTAGCGATCGAAACGGATTTTTCCGCGTGTTTTACGAAGGCCAGGTCTACACCCTGGAATCGTACGACCCCAAACAGATCTTAGCTTATGGTAGGGTGCTGGTCTATACCGAGCTGGACGGCCGCGTCAAGGCGTTTTACAAAGGCGAATCCCTGAGCATCAGCGACAACATCGCTCAGAGCATTGAATTGACCGGCGATCTGATCAGTTGGTCGGAGCGCCCGTTCCACCGGGCATTTTTTCGCCAGGATTGAAAAACAGAAGCCAAATAGCGGGACAGTTAAAACGGACCTCCCTCCGGGTCGCTCTGGGAGGAATGGCTGCTATGCTGCTGTTTCTGCTGCTCAACGCGCTGTTCCCCTTTCGACCTACCTTGGAATGGTCTCGCGAAGTGCGCGACCGAAACGGGGAGTTGCTTTACGCCGGCCTGACCAGCGACCAAAAATGGCGCCTTTACGCGCCAGAAACCGCCATCAGCCCGGAGCTGGCGGCGGCCATTGTGCACAAAGAAGACCGTTGGTTTTATGCCCACCCCGGCGTCAACCCATTTGCGGTAGCCCGCGCACTGGTCAACAATGCCAGCCAGCGCAAGCGCACCTCCGGGGCATCCACCATCAACATGCAAGTGGTGCGCCTGCTGGAACCCGCGCCGCGCACTTACGCCCACAAACTGAGGGAGATGTTCCGGGCCTGCCAACTGACGCTGCTGTACTCCAAGCGGGAGGTGCTGCAACTCTACCTCAACCGCCTGCCTTACGGGGGAAATTTAGAGGGAATTCGGACGGCCTCGCTGTTTTATTTGGACAAGGAGCCCGCGCAATTGAGTCCGGCAGAAGTGGCGGCCTTATCGGTGGTACCCAACCGGCCGAGCACGCTTCGGCCCGGGCGCAACAACGATGAGCTGATCCAGGCGCGCAACCACTGGTTGAGGCGTTTTGGGCGCGAAGGCATTTTCACGGCCGACGAGGTTGCCAGTGCACTGCAAGAGCCCTTCGCCCCGCAGCGCCGCAATGCGCCTAGCCAGGCTCCCCACCTGGTGCGGCGGCTGTTGCGCGATCAGCCGGACGTTCGGGAAATCAAGGCGAGCATTGATGCGGAACTCCAGGGTCGGGTGGAGCGTCTGCTGCAGGACTACGTGCGGCGCCTGCAGCCTTACGGCATCCAAAATGCCTGTGCAATGCTGGTGGACAACGCCAATTGCCAGGTGCTGGCCTACGTCGGGTCCGCCGACTTTATGGATCCCCGCGACGGCGGTCAGGTAGACGGGCTGCAAGCGCTGCGTTCCCCCGGATCGGCACTCAAACCGCTGCTTTACGCGCTTGCCATGGACAGTGGGCTGGTCACCCCCAAGACCGTGTTGTTAGACGTCCCGACCGATTTTCAAGGCTACCGACCTTCAAACTTTGACCGCACGTTTTCCGGCCCTGTCACGGCAGAGTTCGCGCTGGGCCAATCGCTGAACTTGCCTGCGGTGCGCCTGCTGGACCGGTACGGGGTAGAAAATTTCCGCCGCAAACTGGGCGAAATGGGCTGTCGCTCGATGCAGGCACAAAAAGGCCAATTGGGGTTGTCCATGGTGCTCGGCGGTTGCGGCATCCGGCCCGAAGAAATGGCCATGCTTTACGCGGGCATCGCCAACCGGGGTTGGTGCAGACCCTTGCAATTCACGCTTCCAGACGGTTTTAGTGCTCGGGCGAAAGGGCCTGCTGCGGCTGCGAGCGACAGTCTTCGCTTGGTTTCAGAGGGTTCGGCCTGGGCCATCGGCGACATGCTCACGCAATTGCAGCGTCCGGATTTGCCCGAGGGTATGGACCGCACCGAAGGGCTCCCGCTCATTGCCTGGAAGACGGGCACCAGCTACGGCCGCCGCGATGCCTGGAGCGTGGGGTTCAACACGCGCTACACGCTGGTGGTCTGGTCGGGCAATTTTTCCGGACAGGGTGTGCCCGAGTTAACCGGGGCTGGTGTAGCCGCTCCGCTGCTCTTTGATCTGTTTCTGGCCCTGGACCGCCAGTCGGGAAAGACCTGGTTTGCGATGCCGGAGAGTTTGCGCTTTCGCTACGTCTGCACCCAGAGTGGCCTCCCCCCCGCCCCCGGCTGCCGCGAACAGGTCATGGACTATTTCCTGCCCCTAGTTAGCGCGGCAGCCCCCTGCGCTCATCTCCGGGAAATCCGCGTCTCTGCTGATCGTAAGATTTCGTATTGTATGGAGTGTTTGCCCCCCAGTGGCTATGCCTTGGATACGCTGGCTAATCCGGAGCCGGAACTGTTGGCCTGGTACAGGGAGCAGGGCCTGCCCACGCCGGCCCTTCCCCCGCACAATCCGGCTTGCCGGGCTGTGCTGGCTGGAAATGCGCCACGGATTGTTTCTCCGGTTGAAGCGCTGACCTACATCCGTTACGAAGGCGCCGGCCAGGTGGAGTTGGCCTGCCAGGTGGCCGATGAGGTCAGGGAGGTGTTCTGGTACATTAACGACCGCTTCTACGCCCGCGGGGGGCCACAAACGCCCCAGTTTTTTGATCCGCAACCGGGAAAACATAAGATTTCTTGTGCGGACGACAAGGGGCGGTCCAGCCATGTCTGGATTACCGCTGAGGGCCTGCCTTAGCATGTTGCTTAAATTCTCGTTGCTGATAGTCTCGTTGCTTAAATTCTTGTTGCTGATAGTCTCGTTGCTGACAGTCTCGTTGCTGATAGTCTCGTTGCTTAAATTCTTGTTGCTGACAGTCTCGTTGCGAATAGTCTCGTTGCTTAAATTCTCGTTGCTGACAGTCTCGTTGCTGAACCAGATAACGATCTAATAGCCGCCTTGCGTT
>CAYSDI010000030.1:21713-25782 GCA_964429745.1 uncultured Chitinophagales bacterium
GTTGCTGACAGTCTCGTTGCTGAACCAGATAACGATCTAATAGCCGCCTTGCGTTTCGGAGCCGCGCTTTCGCAGTATTTTTGCGCTGTTGTTCGTAAAAACTGTCCCCCTTCCACGATGCCATTAACTGCTGAAGCTGTTCTCAAAGCCCTGAGTTTTGTCGATGATCCCGACCTGAAAAAGGACATCGTGACGCTGGGCATGGTTAAAAACCTGTCCGTTGACGGAAAACGCGTGTCGTTTACCGTGGAATTGACCACGCCGGCCTGTCCCATGAAGGAGCATATCCGAAAGGCCTGTGAAACGGCCGTGCGCCACATGGTGGACAAGGAGGCCGACATTCACATTAACATGACCGCGCGGGTCAGTTCGGTCCGGGATGGCTCGCCGGTGCTTCCGGGTGTGCGCAATATTATAGCCGTGGCGTCTGGAAAGGGCGGCGTGGGAAAGTCGACCATCGCGGTGAACCTGGCGCTGGCGCTGGCCCACAGCGGTGCCCGGGTGGGGCTCATTGACGCCGATATTTACGGACCCTCGATTCCGCTTATGCTTGGGCTGGAAGGCGCCGCTCCGAAGGTGGTTGAAGAAAATGGCAAGCCGGTTATGATTCCGGTCGAAAAATACGGCTTAAAGGTGCTCAGCATTGGGTTCATGGTGGATACCTCGCAGGCCGTGGTCTGGCGGGGTCCGATGGCATCTTCGGCGCTGCGGCAGTTTGTACAGGATTGCCACTGGGGCGAGTTGGACTACCTGGTTTTGGACATGCCTCCCGGCACCGGCGACATTCACCTGACGTTGGTGCAAACCGTTCCGGTTACTGGCGTTGTCATGGTAACCACTCCTCAAGAGGTGGCGCTTGCCGATGCGCGCAAAGGGGTGGCCATGTTCCGGATGCCCAACATCAATGTGCCGATCTTAGGGGTGGTGGAAAACATGTCTTATTTCACCCCTGCTGAGCTGCCCGACAACCGCTATTATCTCTTTGGTCAGGGCGGCGGTCGCCGTTTGGCTGATGCCTTGGGCATTCCGCTTTTGGCAGAGATTCCCTTGGTGCAGTCCATTCGCGAAGGTGGCGATTCAGGCCGGCCAGCGGTGCTGAATGACGCCGAGCCGCTTTCGCTCAAGGCGTTTGAGCACATGGCCTTTGAAGTAGCCCGCCAGGTGAGTTTGCGCAATGCTAATATGGCACCCAGTCAGTCAGTGGAAGTCCGGGTGGGGTAAAGGCGAAGCCTCGAAATTGCTGCAGTCATGGCAGAATAGGCGGGAGAATCGCTAATTTTGTACTCATATGGCCGTTCTGGTAAATGAAGATCTGTACGCCCGGGTGGAATCCTCCCTGGACAGCATTCGCCCCTACCTGCGCAAGGACGGGGGAGATATTGAGTTAGTGGAGATCACCCCGGAGCTGGAAGTGCGGGTGCGTCTGGTTGGTGCCTGTGAAACCTGTCCCATGAGCTTCATGACCATGAAGGCCGGTGTGGAAGAAAATCTGCGGGCAGCCATTCCGGAAATTACCGGTATCCAGGAGGTCACGCTCTAACCTGGCATGACGAGCCACAAGCCCTTCGACCGAATTCCAAGACGCGCACTTGCATGACGAGCCAGCGGCTTTTCGACCTGATTCTGGAGCGAAGGTCCTACCTCTGCGTGGGACTGGATACTGACCCTGCGCTCATTCCCAAACATTTGTTGGGAGAGCCAGACCCCATTTTCGCCTTTAACAAGGCCATCATTGAAGCCACGCGCGACACCTGCGTGGCCTACAAGCCCAACTTGGCGTTTTACGAAAGCCAGGGTGCGGCGGGATGGGAAAGCCTGCGCAAAACCGTAGAACTTATTCGGCTAAGCGAGCATTTCATCATTGCTGACGCTAAACGAGGAGATATCGGCAATACGGCGCAGCAATATGCGCGTGCTTTTTTTGACGTCCTGGGAGTAGATGCAGTTACCATAGCGCCTTATATGGGGGCGGATTCGGTGACGCCTTTTCTGGGTCATCCCGATAAATGGGCAGTTTTGCTGGTGTTGACTTCCAATCCGGGCAGTGCCGATTTTCAAATGCTGGAGTGCGAAGGCGAACTTCTGCACGAGCGGGTATTGCGCTTGGCGCAGACCTGGCCTGGAGCGGAACGGCTGATGTACGTGATTGGGGCCACGCATCCCGAACGATTTGCCCGCGTTCGCGCATTGGTGCCCGAGGCCTTTTTTCTGGTGCCCGGAGTGGGTGCACAAGGTGGTGACTTGGGCGCGCTGAGTCGGGCGGGTATGAATAAGCAATGCGGGTTGCTGGTTAACTCGTCGCGCGGCATTCTTTACGCCTCATCCGGGACCGATTTTGCGGATGCGGCAGGCCGAGCGGCCCGGGAGCTTCAGGCACAAATGGACGTGTTGCTCCGGGAATGCCTCGGGCGTTAGCGATATCTTTAAAATTTAACGCAGATTTGCCTCTTGCGACTTGCTACTGTCCAGACTATATTGCTTGCCTGTATGAATGAGCCCTTCTAAAAATTGGGCGTGACGCAGAATGTGGGGTTTAAGTGATGCCCCATCGATAAACTGACCATGAACCTATCGATTCGGTCTTTGGTGGAATCCCGGGTTTTCGGGGTTTGCGCGTACTTGGGAGAGAAAATGGGGATAGCGGGACGCAGCGTCCGCCTGTATTTCATCTACGCCACCTTCCTGACGTTTGGCTCGCCGGTGGTCGTCTACCTGGCCGCTGCTTTCTGGCTCAACGTCCGCGCCTATGTGCGGCGGCGGGTGCTGTCCGTGTGGGACGCCTAAAAATGGTCAACCTAAGATTCCGCGACTAAACGAAAGTGGGGGCATTCGCTCCCATAACGCATAAAAAAAACGGGGATCGAAGATCCCCGTTAGTGTGCCTGGTAGTGCCCAGAACAGGAATCGAACCTGCACGGCCAAAAAGGCCACCAGCCCCTCAAGCTGGCGCGTCTACCAATTCCGCCATCTGGGCAAAAACGGCCGGCCTTAAGGCCAGCCGGAGGCAGCAAAGGACTTCTGGCTATTGCTTGACAGTGTCCAAGCCAAACTATAGTCAGGGCGGAACCACCGCTTTGAAAACCCGAAGACCAGGGTGCCCAGAACAGGAATCGAACCTGCACGACCGTGAAGTCACTAGAACCTGAATCTAGCGCGTCTACCAATTCCGCCACCTGGGCATGGTGAAGCGACTGGGATTCGAACCCAGGGCCCGCACATTAAAAGTGTGCTGCTCTACCAGCTGAGCTATCGCTTCAAACAAAACAGGAAAGAACAGTTCCGGGGGTAAAAAAAGGGCCGATAAACGGCCATTTTCTCGGAAAGCGTGGCAAAGATAAAAGAATTTTGGGCAGCGGGACAACGGTTTAAGCGGATAATTGTCCGCTGGGTCCGAAGCTTGCCGCGCGGCTTTAAGAAGCCTTATTTAACGGGCAGCACGCCATCGGCCACAAACTCGTATTCCCAGGCCGGCTCGGTAATGGCTGCGATTTCCGCTTCGGATTTGCCCTCATCTTGCGCGAAGTGGCGGAGTGTTTCGACCGAAACCTCCTTTTTGACAGCTGTTCCCTGAACGATGACGTCTTTGCCAGCAAGGTCTTTGGGTACAAAAAAGCCGTAATCCTTAAAAGTTACGCGCATGGGTTCGCCGCTTCCGCAGTCCATTTTCATCCAGCAGCCGGATACCTGGCAGGCCGCGGTGACCTTGCCTTGCACTTTGGCACTGATTTGGCCGCTGTTTTCAAGGGCGCTCACCAAGGTGCCGCAAGCAGTGGCATTGTCAGCAGAAATAACGGTGCCGTAGCCTCCGGCACTGTTCAGTACCACGTTGGAGGCTTCCTGGCTCTGCAGCGAATCTGCAGGGGCTTGCTGGCTTTCAGCATCTGCATTGGCGGTGTTGCCGCTGGAACATGCGCTCAGCGTCAGCGAAGTGGCGAGCGTAAGGCCCAGTACTGCGAGGTAATTTCGGGTGAGTTTCATGGCGGGGTCGCTCTTTGATTGCGGGAATTAGGTTGCTGCTGGGGTTAGGTTGCTGCTTGAGCTGGGTTGCTGCTTGAGCTGGGTTGCTGCT
>CAYSDI010000030.1:25882-35827 GCA_964429745.1 uncultured Chitinophagales bacterium
GGTTGCTGCTGGATTTTGGTTGCCGAGCTGATTTGAGACCGGCTTTTTGGCTGACTCCAGCCTGTTTTTTATCTGCCTTTTACTGACTTTGGCATTTTAGGACCGGGCGAAGAGCAGTTTGAGGTAAAAACCGGGCTTGCGCAAGCGTTCGCGCATGTCCAGATCTTCAAACATGCAGGAAATAGTCTCTTTTAGCACCGGATTCCGACTGGCTTTGCGAACCACAAAGTTAAACAGTCGCGGGTAGGTGGCCAACCGCTGCAATTGGTAGCTCAACATCAGCTCATCGCCGAGCTGACGGTAGACGTTTTGGTCGTAAGCCTGAAGGAACGCCGCATCGCTGCGACCGGTCTCCAAGGCAGCGACGGCCTGTTTGGCCGCCCAGGACCCGGAAATCATGGCGTTGCCGATGCCTTCGCCCGTGAAAGGATCAATCAGCGAAGCGGCATCGCCCACCAGCAGGTAGCCATCGCCGGAAAGAGGCCGTTTGCGCGAGCCCAGCGGAAGGCCAAATCCCCGAAGGGGTCCTTCGGGCTCGGCATGGGCAAACCGCTTGCGGAATACCGGATGATTTTCTATGGTTTCGTGGAAGACTTTTTTCAGGTCTAGCCGGCGCTTTGCGATCACGTCACTGCGCAGGCCAAGCCCGACGTTGGCCCTTCCCCCGGGCAAGGGGAAGATCCAGAAATAGCCGGGCACCAGATCGCGCAGATAGTGCAGCTCGATGAAGTGGTCGGGATGCAAGTCTGCAACGCCGGTGTAATAACCGCGCACCGCCGCACTGTGGTGAGCGGGCTCCAGCTCTCGGCCTGCCAGGGCTTTGGCGGCGACGGAATGGGCGCCGTCAGCGGCGATCAGCAGCCGGCAAGTCAGCGAAGGGCCTTGCGAAGGATTGAGCCGAAACCCGCCATCGATGCGCTCCACTTGACGGACGGAGAGACCGGATCGAAAATCAGCGTTGCCTTGCGCGAGCGCTTCGTTTAGCAAAAAATGGTCAAAGTCCTGGCGCTTAGCAATGTATCCGGGAGCGCGCTCGCTGGCTACGCGCTGCTGGTAATCCAGGCGAAAGGGAACTTCCAACACATCGCCCGCGGGGGAAATAAACTGCACGCCCCAGCAAGGCAGGTGGCGATCATCCAGCGCGAGGCGGTCCACCAGGGCTGGATCAATTTTTTTCAAGGTATCCACAACCTTGCCGCTCAGCGCGTCACCGCAGATTTTGTCACGCGGAAACGATGCTTTGTCGAGCAATATGCAACGGTACCCCAGCTTGCCCAATACCAGCGAGGCTGTAGCCCCACCTGGGCCTGCGCCGAGGATGATAATGTCGGTATCAAACGCCATGAACAATAATGCCGAAATTAATAGAAGAGGCTGAAGGGCTCTGGACCAATACGGGCACAGACCTACACGGACCTGGCCCCATGAACCCGGGGGAAAAGCCCGGCAAAGGTAGCCAACTTGTTCCGGGCGAAGGGCGGTTTTGCTGTTAAGGGGAGCAACTTGGCTTGAGCGAATGGCGGTTTTGCTGTTAAAGGGAGCAACTTGGCTTGAGCGAGAGGCGGTTTTGCTGTTAAAGGGAGCTTTGGCGGGAATTCCCGACTTTTACCCCGTCATTTTATGAAGCGATCGCTGCAACAAAAAACCGTCTTGATTACCGGTGCCTCCTCCGGCATTGGGGCGGCGTGTGCGCATGCGTTTGCCAGCCGCGGCTGCCGGGTGGTACTGGCCGCACGAAACTTGGAAGCGCTGCAGACCCTTCAGGCCAGCCTCCCTGCGGGTATGAGCCATTGTGTGCAGGCTGACGTCAGCGTTGAGGCGGATTGCCGCCGCATGGTGGAGGAGGCGGTGGGTCAGTTTGGGTCGTTGGATGTGTTGGTCAACAACGCAGGTATTTCTATGCGCGCGCTGTTTCGCGACACCAATCCTTCGGTGTTGCGGCAACTGATGGACATCAATTTTTGGGGAACGGTTTATGCTACGCATTACGCCCTACCCCACCTGCTTAAAAACCGGGGTTGCTTGGTGGGCGTCAGTTCCATTGCCGGCTATCGGGGTTTGCCAGGACGGACAGGGTATTCGGCCTCCAAGTTTGCCATGCAGGGTTTCTTGGAATCGCTTCGCACCGAACACCTGCCGGACGGGCTGCAAGTCATGGTGATTTGCCCAGGTTTTACCGCCAGCAACATTCGCAGCAACGCGCTCAATGCAACAGGCAAAACGCAGGGCGAATCGCCGCGCAACGAAGCCGCGATGATGAGCGCTGAAGAAGTGGCCGAGCACCTGGTCAAGGGTGTGGAAAACCATGCCCGAACGATCATTCTCACCACACAGGGCAAAATGACCGTGTTTCTAAACAAATGGTTTCCTGCCCTGATGGACAGACTCGTTTACAACCACCTGGCCAAAGAGGCCGACAGTCCATTCTCAAAAAAGTAACGAGGCCAAAAAGCACCATGGCAGCAAGCACGGAAAACCCACTGACGTTAATGGCAGCCCAGAACTTGGCGCTTCGCCGGGCTGCCGTAGAGGCAACCTGGGACGATCGTACCCTTTTGGCCAACCCCGAAAACAGGCAGGCTGTGACAGATACGCTAGCCGACCTGGACGCTGGCCGACTTCGCGTAGCCGAGCCAGTTGATCAACCGGATGGCTCCGGGGATGTAAATCAAAATTGGTTGGTCCACGATTGGATTAAAAAAGCGGTCATCCTGTATTTTCCCTTGTGCGAGATGCAGACGCTGGAAGTGGGACCTATGGAGTTCCACGATAAGATTCCCCTGAAAAAAGGTTATGCTGCGTTGGGCGTTCGCGTCGTTCCGCACGCCATTGCTCGATACGGTGCGTTTTTGGGCAACGGCGTGGTCATGATGCCTTCTTACGTCAATATTGGAGCTTACGTGGATGAAGGGACCATGGTGGATACCTGGGCAACGGTGGGAACTTGCGCGCAAATTGGAAAGAGGGTGCACCTTAGCGGGGGGACGGGCATTGGGGGTGTCCTGGAACCCGTGCAAGCTGCCCCGGTCATCATTGAAGACGACTGCTTTATCGGCTCCCGCTGCATCGTGGTGGAAGGGGTTCGGGTAGGTCGGGAGGCGGTGCTCGGCGCTGGCGTAATCCTGACCCAAAGCACCAAAATCATTGACGTAAGCGGGCCGGAACCAGTGGAATACCGCGGTGTGGTGCCACCGCGTTCGGTGGTGATCCCCGGCACCCTTCCCCGGACATTTCCCGCAGGCACCTACGGGGTACCCTGTGCGTTGATTATTGGACAGCGCAAGCCTTCGACCGATAAAAAAGTGTCGCTAAATGAGGTTTTGCGCACCCACGCTCTGGCTGTTTAAGGCTTGCCGGCCTAAGGGATAGGCTTTCGCCGTTATGGATAGAACTGGCCTGGCTGAGAACCCGAAAGCAGGCGCTTTCCGTATCTTTGCCGACCGGAACCGCGCGCGACCGCTTTGCAGCAGCAGTCCGGGATTCTACAACGGATGACCACCAGCGCACTCAACCGCATCGGATCAGGCGAAACTGAATGGTTTCACCGGATAGGTCAGGCGGCCGATGCCTTGGGCTATCCCTGTTTTGCCGTTGGGGGAATTGTTCGCAACAGTTTGCTGGGCCTGCCCTCCAAAGACCTGGATTTTGTCTGTGAAGGCAGCGGTATTCACTTGGCAGAGGCCGTGGCAGCTAAGCTGGGTCCGAAAGTGAAGGTACAAGTGTTTAAAAACTTCGGCACGGCTCAAATACGCTACGGCGAGTGGGACCTGGAGTTTGTCGGCGCGCGCCGGGAAAGCTATCGGCGGGATTCGCGCAAACCCATTGTGGAAGACGGCAGCATTGCAGATGATCAGTTGCGCCGCGACTTCACGATCAACGCCATGGCCATACGCGTCAATGCCAAAGGGTTTGGCGAGTTAATTGACCCCTTTGACGGGCAGGCCGATTTGGAGAGGAAGTGCATTCGCACACCGCTTGAACCGGACCAGACCTTTGGCGATGATCCTTTGCGGATGATGCGCGCCATACGCTTTGCCGCCCAGCTTCATTTTGAAATTCACCCCGAGACGCTGTCCTCCATTGCGCGGCAGAAAGCTCGGATTTCCATAATCTCACAAGAACGCACCACCGAAGAGCTCAACAAAATCATCCTGACGCGCAAGCCGTCGGAAGGATTTCTGCTGCTTTTCAACACAGGACTATTAGACCTGGTGTTTCCGGAGTTGACCACCCTGCACGGCGTTGAAATCCGCGAAGGAAAAGCGCACAAGGACAACTTCTACCACACGCTGCAAGTTTTGGACAACCTGTCGCAGACTTCTGACGATCTCTGGTTGCGCTGGAGCGCCCTTTTGCACGACATCGCCAAACCGCCCACCAAACGCTTTAACCGCGAGATCGGATGGACCTTTCATGGGCATGAGGTACTCGGTGCCAAAATGGTTCCAAAAATCTTTCGCCAACTCAAATTGCCGCTTGGCGATCCGATGCGGTTGGTGGAGAAACTGGTCCTGCTGCATTTGCGCCCCATCAGTCTTACGCGCGAGAACGTAACCGATTCCGCCATCAGGCGTTTATTGTTTGAAGCCGGAGATGACATCGACTTGCTGATGCTGCTCTGCGAGGCCGACATTACGTCAAAGAACAAGCGAAAAGTGATCCGCTACCTGGACAACTTCAACATGGTTCGCCAGAAGTTGCAGGAAGTGGAAGCGTACGATCGCGTCCGCAATTGGCAACCGCCTGTATCCGGCGAAGACATCATGGAGATCTTTGGCCTCCAGCCCAGCAAAGAGGTTGGCGAAATCAAAAATGCCATCCGGGAAGCCATTTTAGATGGGGTCATCCATAATGACGAAACAGAGGCTCGTCGCTTTATGTTGGAGATGGGCGCACGAATGGGCCTGACGCCTGTTGATGGCAACCTTAGCAGCGAAGCAACGGACAGGTGACCTTAGCGCTGGATTAGGGATCGGTAAAAGCAATGTGCAACAGCCACAACGCATCCCCGCGCCGCTTCCAACCCCAAAGTACACCGTCTTGTAGGTACACTGGTTGATCTTCCAGCGAGGGAGGCAAGGGCAAAGCCATCAGCCCTGTTCCGTCTGGAGCAAATCCCAGCAAACGATCCGGTAAACTGTCCCTGCGTTCGATCAGCCACAAGCGACCCTCCCGATCCCATGCTTCACCTACGATGACCCATGCGATTCTGCGCTCCGCGATGCGGTCCATGGTAGACACCAGTCCATTACTCCCCGCTGTTGTCGTATCCGGAAAATGGAGCGGAATGCCGGAAGGATAAATCAGGGCCGTTGGATGAAGGCGGTATCCCGCAACCCATCGTTCGGCGCTCCCCACCAGAAAGGGCTCTGCAAAGCGCGTGCCTTTGTTGTCGGCTTGCAAGGCGACTGGAATAAAGAGTGGCAGCATTCGCTCTACAACCACCCTGCGATCGCCATCAAACCGATAAAAGCCAATGTTTGGGCGATGCGGGATACCCTTTCGGAAGTCGTGCAGAGAAACCAGCCCGGAGTCTGGTCCGAGCGGCAACAGGGATTGCCCTCCAAACTGCATACCTGCCGGAAGATCTGCTTCGTGGCAAAGACCCTGGGCAACAGTGCGCCAGCCGCTATCCAATTGCAGCAAAAATCCCTGGGGCTGAAGGGTGGTAACCCATTGACCAGAAGTATCCTGAACCAGCTTGGGATAGCGGCGAGTAAAGGCCAGCAGCAGGGTATCGCCCCACGCTGCAGCCCGAAAGGTTTCGGCATGCAACAGACTGCGCGCTTGAAAAGAATCCGAATCCAACCATCCCAGCATAGATTGACCTGTTGTATCCGGCCAGTTAAACCGTCGGTAGAACGCCTCGTAAGGAATGTCCAGGTCAAGGTCGCGCAACACGCCCCCAGTTTTGGGGTCAACCTGCCGCAAGCGGCGGTATTGAGGGTCCAAGGCAAGTACGCCGTGCTTCGGGTGAACAGAAAACGTGGTGAGTAAACTGTAGGGCCCCTGGCGCTCGTCCAGTTGCACGGAATCCATGGTGCCCCAACGAAGTTGACCTGCGCCCGGAGGGCTGGCTGTTGGCCCTGTTGGCTTAGGGAAAGGATACAGTTGCATCTGCCCCAAAACTTGCAGGGAATCCCAAGCCATCGGGTCAGCAAGCAAAAACCCCAGCGGGTGCTCACCCGGGAACTGCCGCTCTACCCAGTAGTTCAACTCAGCAGGACGCAAGCCGCCAAGCAGGGTGGCTGTTGGCTGACCTCTTGCCTGTTTTAACATCCGCCCTAGTTTAGGCAGTGAGCAATTGCCCAATACTGGTGCGTCAACCACCAAAACCCAGGCAGTATCCGCAGAAGACCAGTCCAGCGTATTTAGCCAGGCCTGAAGGGTCAGCGGAGGCTGGGGCTGGGCGTGCTGCGGGTAGGGCATCCCTCCATTACCAGCTGCAATTGCACAATAGGCAAAGGAGCAGGCCAGCAGGCACGCTGCTAACACAGGAATTCTGGCAATGCAGCAAACCAGACCCAGACGGACCAGACGGAGCCGCCCGAAGGCGGCTCCTTTTCCTGTCCCGAACATAAACGCAAACTGCAGGATGGTGGGCCACAGGAAAACAGGCTGCGTCCTGCAACCCTTGCCCAACCTTAAAGCACTGACCATTACTCCGCAATGGGTTTAGCATCAGCTACCCGAATGCCTACCCCGGCACGGCTGCGATGCACACTGTAATCACTGGCTGAAAAGTTTCGCATCGGAGAATCGAGCGGGGCATCCGGAACGCTAAAGACCGATCGATCATCAACGCCGGGCTGGAAAATCACTATGCAAATCTGTTCGCAGGGTCGGCACCAGATGACAAAAGCTCCGGGAATGAGAATATTTGAAAACTCCAGGCAACCCTGAATGGTGAGGTGCCGGGCAAGAGCCGGCACATGCGAGGCAGATTCTACAACAGGTTCCAAAACAGGTTGCGGCACTATTGCTGCTTGTGCTTCCAACGCAACTTCCCCGCTGCTTGCCGCAAGCGGTCGCTCGGTTGCATAAGAGAAAAAACCTATAGTATGTTGGCTAATGTACTGCCCGGCCATTGGCGCAGCAGCAACGGAACCTGGAACCAGGCCGAGCATTAGCAAAACAAAAAACATCGAAAAGACGCCGGCAGCCGAAGCAGCCAACGAAAAGTTATTGGTCATCATGGTACAAGAATTTTAAAGTAATCAAGTGGAGGCAAATATGCCGTTGCTTTGCGGGGAAGAGTAGGAAAACTTCGCCTAGAATTGAACCAGCCAAACGCCGCTTCCCCGTCTTGGGTTTTGACCGTAGAAGGCCCGACAGCAGTGGGGAAAACGGCCTTTGCTATTGCGCTCGCCCAGGCCTATAAGACGGTTGTTCTTTCTGCGGATGCCCGGCAATGCTATCGCGAAATGCGCATCGGCGTGGCGCGTCCTTCGCCAGAAGAATTGGCCCTGGTGCCGCATTATTTCGTCGCCGATCGGTCGCTGCACGAGCCGCTCAGTGCGGGTTCGTTTGAGCGGGAGGCGCTGGCGCTGCTGGCCGAACTGCACCGCGATCATCGCGTGGTTGTGGTGGCCGGAGGCTCCGGGCTTTATGTGCAATCGCTGCTCGAAGGACTGGACCGATTTCCCCCGGTACCGGAAAATGTGCGCAGCGAAACTCGGACTTTGTTGGAACGAGGCGGCCTGGAAGCTTTGCAGGGGGCCTTGAAAAAGGAAGATCCTGCCTATGCTGCTGAGGTGGACCTGCAAAATCCACATCGCCTACTGCGCGCGTTGGAAGTTTGCCGGGCAGCGGGACGGCCCTATTCGTCTTTTCGGCTTCAACGCCTTGCGGCCAGGCCTTTTCAGACGCTGCGGCTCGTTTTGCACCGCGATCGGGAGGAATTGTACCAGCGCATTGAAAGGCGGGTGGATCAAATGATGGCAGCAGGATTGGAAGCCGAAGCCAGGGCGTTGTATGCCCTGCGTCGGTTGAGTCCGCTGGACACGGTGGGCTATCGGGAGCTTTTCCGGTATTTCGAAGGGGAGTTCAGCCTGGAGCAGGCGGTTGGCGAGATCAAAAAGAATACGCGCCGTTACGCCAAACGCCAGGAGACCTGGTTGCGGGGGCAGACGGACCTGATCCCTTTTGATCCTGATGATCCCCCTGCGGCGATAGCGTATCTTCGCGGCCGGTCGGACTTTGCATCGGTGCTGTAGAACGTCCAAATTGGCGCGACGCACGTAGAACGACTAGAACGGCACGCTCCACCTTTCCACCCATAGCCTGAATTTCTAGCTGCCCTCCCCCACCCCTTGAAAGCTCTTCGCGCATACGCCAGTCTGGAGCGCCACATCCTCGCGTTTACGGTGGCGGAGTTTTTTCTTCACCTGACCAATGCTGCTTTTTTTCTTGTATTCAATATTTATTTAAGTAAATCGGGTTTTTCCGATGAGCGCATTGCCGGGTATTTGTCATGGCGCTACCTGACTGTCATGATTCTGGCTTATCCCGTTGGGCGTTACGTGCGGCACCGCCCCATTAAACCTTTTTTGTACACCAGTGCAGTGGCCTTCCCGCTGGTTTCGCTGGGGTTGGTGCTTGCCGTGAAAGCAGGTGCCCAGGTCTGGCTTTACCCGTTGTACGTGGTTTGGGGCGCGTCGTTCTTCGCCGTGCAGTCGGTGTCGGTGCCCTATATTTTGCGCAATTGCCGCGAGGAGTTTCACTCGGAAGCGCTGGCGCTGAATTTTACCGCCTGGAGCCTTGCGGTGGTCGTTGCCGGTGGTTTGAACTTTGCGCTGAGCCGAATCAATCCAGTTTTCTTTACCGAAGCGGTGTTGTTGCAAGGCTTTGCATTGGTGGGACTGGTTTCTATTTATTTTGTTTTCCAAGTTAAAGAAGACCGCTACGATCCCCACCACAAGACCATGCTCGGCGGCGATTGGAAACTGATTGGCCAGGCCCTCCTGCCTACCGTGGTGATTGCCGTGGGCGCAGGCTTGACCATCCAGTTCATGAACCTGTTCTTTTACTCCTCCTTTGGGGTGGATTACGATGTGTTCTCGCTGATGGGTGCATTGACAGCCATCTTAGCCAGCATCGCCGTGTTGCTGGTGCCGCGAATCAAATCGCGCTACGGCTTCCGGAAGGCCGTACCGGCAACGCAAGGTCTCGCTGTGCTGGCACTTATTGGGCTGGCCTGCACCGAATATTTTCGCACGGTTCCCGGGGTGTTAGGAGTGGCTATTGCGTTGTACGTGATTCGGCAGCCGCTCATGAACATGGCCAACCCCATGACTTCTGAATTAGTGATGTCTTATGTGGGCACCAAAAATCGGGAAATGACGGCTGCGCTCAATGGTGCGGTTTGGTCGGGAAGCTGGTTTCTGAGCAGCACAGTTTTTGCCACCTTGCGAAAACACGATATGGAGTATGCACAAATATTTTTTATAACTGCAATTCTGTACACCATAGGTATTTATATGTTTTACCGCTTAATTGTGGCTTACGAAACCCGAGATGGCCATGCATAAAATTGGCTTGTTATCGGACACACACGGCTGGCTAGACCCCCGGATTCCGGAGCTCTTTAGCGGGGTGGACGAAATCTGGCACGCCGGAGACATCGGCGATGTGCAAGTCATGGAGCCTCTCGAAGCCATCAAGCCCGTGGTTGCGGTTTACGGAAACATAGATTCCCCTACCCTTCGGCAGCGCTACCCCGAGCAGGTGTGGGTAGAGCGCGAAGGGGTCCGGATCTGGATGCTGCACATCGGCGGGTATCCAGGCCGCTATGCGCCTGCCGTACTCGCCAAGCTCAGAAGCAGCGATCCCCCCCCCGCCCTGTTCATTTGCGGCCACAGCCACATTGCCAAAGTGCAGCGGGACGAGCGATTCGGTGGCATGTTGACTATGAATCCCGGTGCGGCCGGACGGCATGGCCAGCAC
>CAYSDI010000031.1:0-35013 GCA_964429745.1 uncultured Chitinophagales bacterium
CCAACTAAAGGTGCACGTGGCCGACTTCTACGGTTTCCCGGTTGGAGAGCTCGTTACCCATTTGGCGTTTGTGTTCCGCAGTGCAAGCGGGTCGTTGGTGGGGCGTGATGCTGACGGCAGCGACATGTATTGGCCCGTAGCTGCGGGTGCCGCGGGCGGCGGGTATGGATCGCATGCGTTTGACGGCATAACTTTGCATGTGTTTCCCGCAACCGGGCCAGGTATTGGGTTGCGGGCCTATTCGAACAACATCATTCAGGTAGCGCCCCGACCGGACACGGCAACAACCTGGCAGAACACGTTCAGCATTGAGGCCTCACCGGAAGTGTCGGCACTAACAGAATTTGCTGATCGGCTGGAACTGGATGCCGGGTCGCTGAAAGCTGTGGTAACCAAAGCAAATTTGCGTCTCAGTTTTGTGCGCGGTGCCGATACGTTGATCCATACGCAAACCTATCCTTCGGGAACTGCCGGGGCGAGTGGTTTCTTCCGCATGCAAATCTCGGCTGAAGAAAGCTGGCAGGGTACTGGCTCAAGAGCCATTGACATCAACCGCCGCGGCAGGGTATTGCCGGTTTACAATTCGCAGGCGGGTGGTTATAGTTATGGCGCAGAAACCATGAACATTGCTACACCATTAGCTTTCTCATCCAAAGGATATGCTATCTTATGGGACCACGAAGGGCCGGCCACCTGGAACATCGGCGCTTCTGATCCGGAGCGTTTAGACTATACAACAGAGCTGGATATTCCCAGTTTGTTTGTGCTGGGCGGCGCGAGTTTCGACGAGAGCCAGGCAGCGTTCAGGTCGCTTACGGGAGAAGCAGCCCTTCCCCCGCGCTGGGCCCTGGGTTTTATTCAGTCCAAGTACGGCTACCGGAGCACGGCTGACGCGCTGGGCACGGTGGACGATCTGCTGGACGGCAACTTCCCGTTGGATGCCCTGGTGCTGGACCTCTACTGGTTTGGCGACCCGGGCCGTATGGGCGATCTGGATTGGGATTTGAGCGCCTTTCCCGATCCACCCGGTTTCTTAAACGACTTGCGCAGCCGCGGTGTGCAGCCTATCCTGATTACGGAGCCTTACTTTACCACGGCGTCCGACAATTATTCGTTCCTGGCGGCCAACGATTTTCTGGCAACGGATCTATTTGGCGATCCATTTGTGCTCGGCGGTTTCTGGACGGGACCGGCAGCGCTTTTTGACATGACGGATTCCATGGCCAGGGAATGGTTATGGACCCAATACGACAACCTGCTCATCAACGGGCCGCTCGGCTGGTGGTGCGACTTGGGCGAGCCGGAAACGCATCCATCCGATATGCTTCACAGCGGCGGCTCTGCGCGGCGCATCCACAACCACTACAGCCTGGAGTGGGCGCGGCTGTTGCACGATCGCTATGCGGCCCTTCGCCCGAGTGAACGTTTGTTCAATCTGATTCGCTCCGGCTACACGGGTATGCAACGTTATGGAGCCATTCCGTGGAGCGGCGATGTGCAGCGCAGTTGGTCGGGCCTGCAGGCTCAAATTCCGGTCATGCTGGGCATGAGCATGAGCGGTAGCGCCTGGATGCACAGCGACATGGGCGGCTTCACAGGGTCTTTTAACGCGGAACTTTACCTACGCTGGACCCAACTGAGCGCATTTGCACCCGTCATGCGCGCCCACGGCGTGGACAATGCCATCACGGAACCGGTTTACCTCAACGAGCCTTTTCGCAGCCATGCGCGCAACGCCATTCGCCTGCGCTACCGGCTTTTGCCCTACCACTACAGCCTGGCGCGTCGCTACGCGGCTACGGGACGTCCCATGGCTTTGCCTATGGATTACTTTGATCCGGGCAACACAGCCCTTCAAAATAAAAATACCCAATATTTCTGGGGAAGGGATTTACTGGTTGCGCCCGTCCTTTCGGTGGGTGCCACAAGCCGCTCCGTTACCCTACCGGAGGGCGAGTGGATTCACTGGTTTAACGAGTCGTCAAACGCGGGGCCAGGGGTCATTACGGCAATCGCACCGTTGGGCAACCTTCCGCTTTACGTGCGCGCAGGCTCGGTGCTGCCCATGGCGCCGGCAGCTATGGCAAACGCCGGCAATTTTGACGACAGCCATTTGGAACTTCACGCCTTTGCCGGAAACAACAGCTTTTCTTATGCAGGGGAATGTTACCTGGACAACGGCATGCAGCCCGACGCAGAGACAACTGGTGCATACGAATTGTTGGAGTTCAATGGCAGCGCAGATGCCACGGGGCATCGCCTTTCGCTTAGCCGGACAGCGGGCAGCAGTTGGCCGGAGGCGGCCGCCTTGCGCATGATGGATCTGGCTTGGCATCGATTGAGCACTCCGCCCTCCGACGTGCTGCGCGATGGCCTGAGCATGACTGCGCAAACGGATTCTGCGGCGTGGGCAACAGCCGGTGAAGGCTGGTTTTACGACGAGTCGAAGAACCGAGTATGGGTGCGCTTCAGCTGGGACATGAGCACAACAACCGTAGAACTCCGCGGAGCTGCGGTTGGGTTGCCCCAAGCCGAGATCTCGCCATGGAGCGCGACGCTTGCCACCTGGCCTAACCCCTTCGCCCGTCAATTAACCTGGCGCGTTGAATTACCACCCGTTGCTTCGCTGACCCTACGCTTGCTGAACGAGCAGGGTGTGACGGTCTGGCAGCGAAACTACGGGCGCTTTGCCGGAGGGGTGCTACAGGAATCGTTGCCCGCCGATGCCATGCGCTTGAGTCCTGGGGTATATGTGCTGCAGATGCTGGCGGACACTCAACTGCTTCGCACGGTGCTGGTTAAAGGGGAGTAATGCGGGTTTGCAACAAATAAAAGAACTATTCAATGCAAATAATGCAACGTATAAAGACCCTGCGCAACGAATAAAGGACACATTCGTAGCACTATTTGCAACGAATGTCCCCTTACATCCATCAGTTAATAGACTGGCCCAGCTTTACCTTTAAACTGGATTCATTGGTTAATTTATTAAGTGACGCCAGAATCTTACAGGGTCGGCTGCTTGGAAGGATGCAGGCCCTGGAGTTTGATTTGAGGAATGAAGCGACGCTGGAAACACTCACCCTGGAGGTCGTAAAATCAACAGAAATAGAGGGCGAGTTTTTTAAACGCTGACCAGGTCCGCTCCTCCATAGCCCGAAGATTAGGCATAGCATTAGCCGGCGCAGTTGACTCAGACAGGCATGTTGACGGTATGGTGGAAATGATGTTGGACGCTACGAAACAATGTTTTTCACCTCTGACTGTTGAACGGCTTTTTAATTGGCACGCGGCACTTTTCCCTACAGGTAGAAGTGGAATGTATAAAATAACCGAAGCAAGCTGGAGAGTAGATTCTACTGGTCCTATGCAGGTAGTCTCCGACGCTTTGGGCAAAGAAAAGGTACACTTTCAATCACTTGACTCCTGCTTGTTGGAATCAGAAATGGATCGCTTTTTGCATTGGATAAACAATAATAAAGATAACGAACCCCTGTTAAAAGCGGCAATTGCTCACCTCTGGTTTGTTACCATACATCCTTTTGAAGATGGAAATGGTCGAATCACCAGAGCAGTTACAGAAATGTTGTTAGCACATTCAGACCAAAGCACATAGCGATTTTACAGCATGTCTGCTCAAATCAGGAAAGAAAGCAGTACTACACTATTCTTGAAAAAACACAAAAAGGAAGCCTTGAAATAACAGAATGGATTCAATGGTTCTTGCGCTGTCTGATAGCTGCTCTGCGATCCACCGACGTTACGTTAAACAGAGTCATTTATAAAGCCGACTTCTGGGTAAGACATGCTGCCACAGTGATGAATGAAAGACAGAAAACATTACTAAACAAACTGCTTGACGGGTTTGAAGGTAAGCTAACCTCGTCCAAATGGGCCCAAATAGCCAAATGTTCAAAAGACACGGCAATACGAGACATCAACGACCTAATCAAAAAAGAAGTGCTGAAGAAAGAAGACGCGGGAGGCAGAAGTACAAACTATGAATTAATCTAAGCAATAATTTTACTATATTTTTTAAATCATGAATACTCCTCAACCCATCACACCTGCTGCCGCATCTGTGAATCGCTGTGCGAGCTGGAAGTTGACGTTCAGGACAACCGCGTAGTAGCCATACGGCCTGACGCCGATCATGCGGCCACCCGCGGTTGTGGGTGTCCAAAGGGCTTGAAACAACACCACCTGTTCTCTTCTCCCGACCGGCTCAAGTACTCCATGAAGAGCGAGGGCAAGACCAGAAAACGGGTCAGTTGGGAAGACGCCCTCTGGGGAATTGGCGAAAAGGTCAGGCAAATTCGCGGCGATCACCATGGCCAACAGCAATCGGTTGCTAAAGGCCTTTCAGGAACTGGAATTGCTGGTCACGCTCCATATCCTGCCCACCGAAACCGGCTCGCTGGCGCTTTACATGTTGCCCTGCACAGCGCCGTTGTAACGCCCCGACTTGCCGTTCATTTTTCCGCCAATGCTCGGCCTGCAGGCTAAGCCTTACCTGCAAGCCACCCGTTGCGTGCTGCGCCCAGAGGGCGAGCAGCGCGACGAGGCCACCATCTACCTGGACCTCTGCCGGGCCAGTGGGGTCAACTTGTTCGGCTCAGCGGTAGCGCAGCGCTTCTTTGAAAGTGCGCGGGGTGTGCATCGCCTGCGCCAGAAAATGCGGGGAGAAGGGCAAGAGCAGCCTTCCCTACCACAAGAATTCTTATTGAACGGTTTGCTGCGCCTGACAGGCCAGCCAGGCTTTGGCACCGTGTTGAAGCACAAGCATGGTTGGGCGCGGCCAGACCCGACAGCGCGGCCAGAACCAACAGCGCGGCTCGATCATGAAGTGGGGAGTTTTTTGGGCGTGGAACTGGATGCTGGCGGCCAGAACCAACAGCGCGGCCAGACCCGACAGCGCGGCCCGATCATGAAGTGGGGAGTTTTTTGGGCGTGGATAAAACCAAAAGCCGCGTCACTACGCCCGACGGAAAAATCAACCTGGCTCCGGCTGTGTTGGTGCAGGCCGTGCGCAACCTGGAACTCCATGCAGAAGCACTGCAGCAGCAGGACAGCGAGCGCCCCTTTCGCCTGATTTCTAAACGCCACGTGACCACCCACAATTCCTGGACGCACAACTACGAAGATTTCGTGGCGGGATCGCGGGCTGCCAATTACCTCTACGTGCACCCGGACGATATCGCCCGCATTGGCGTGCAGGACGGTGCTCTGGTAGACGTGTCATCGCAAACGGGCACGGTGCGCCTAAACCTGAAAACCCTGGCCGATCTAATGCCTGGCGTTGTGGCCCTGCCGCATGGTCGGGGTTAGCAGCCGATGTGCTGGAGGTGTAGGCTCTGGCTGGAGCAAAAGGCAATTACACGTCCTGCAAGCCCTTATTTTCAGCCGTGAGATAGCGCTCGAGTGATTTCCGGCCGAATGTGTAGAACACAACCGGAGTGACGATCATGTCCAGCAAAGTACTGCTAACCAAGCCACCCAGAATAACCGTGGCCACCGGGTACAAAATCTCTTTTCCCGAGGCTTGCGGATTCAGCGTCAAGGGTATCAAGGCCAATGCGGCCACCAAGGCGGTCATCAAAACCGGCACCATGCGCTCCAGGGTACCCCGGATGATCATGGGCAAGCCAAATACTTCGCCTTCTTCCTTAACCAGGTGGATGTAATGCGAAATCATCATGATGCCATTTCGCGAGGCTATGCCCGTAAGCGTAATAAATCCTACCAAAGTAGCTACTGAAAACGTTCCTCCGGTGAGCCAAACCGCTACTACGCTGCCGATAAGCGCGAGCGGTATGTTCAGCATAATCTGCAGCGAAAAAGCCACCGATTTAAAGTGAGCGTACAAGACAAGAAAAATGCCCGCGAAAGAAATAGCGCTTAGCCAAACAATAAGTTTTGTTGCAGATTGTTGGCTCTCAAATTGCCCGCCATATTCTACGTAATAACCTGGTTGAAGCTCAACTTGTTCGGCAATCGTCCGTTCAATCTCCCGGACAGCCGTGCCTAAATCGCGCCCCTGAATATTGCAGCTTACCCCAATTTTTCGCTGCGAGTTTTCATGCATAATGCTATTTATGGACGTTGTGTACTCGATTTGGGCAATTTGCTGCAGGGGTATCAGGGAACCATCCGGTGCATCAATCAGGGTATTTCTGATAGCGTCAATATTGGTTCGCTCTTCATCAGTAGTGCGAAGCAAAATATCAAAGCTTTTCCCATTTTCCAGGATTTGGCCGGTAACTTTTCCGTTGTAGAAAATCTCCAGATCTCTGGCCACCTTTCCAGCCTGCAGGCCATAGCGCTGCAGGGCATCGCGATCAATTCGAATGCTCAATTGTGGCACCATCACCTGCTTCTCCATCTGGACATCCACTACGCCAGGCACATTGCCAATTGCAGCGGAAATTTCTCCTGCTTTGGCCCGCAATTCATCCAAATCTGTGCCGAATAGTTTTATGGCCACCTGAGCGCGAACCCCGGACAACAAATGGTCCAGGCGGTGAGAAATTGGCTGCCCTACATTGACCGATACGCCTTTAAGAATGGCCAATTGGCTGCGGATATCCGCTACTATTTCCTCTCGTCCTCGTCTGGAATCCTCCCGCAACTGAACATCAATCTCCGAATTTGAAACAGGCTCAACATGCTCATCATATTCTGCGCGGCCTGTCCGGCGACTGACGTATTCCACTTCCGGAACCTCGAGCATCAGTTTTTCAGCCAGCGTTCCAATTTTGTTGCTCTCTTGAAGCGAAGTACCCGGTGGGGTGGAAAGATTTATAGTAAAAGAACCTTCGTTAAAGGGCGGCAAGAACTCGGTGCCAAAAAACGGAATGAACGAAACGGCTGCGGCTATGGCAATGACTACAGCAATTAAAATGTGCTTTGAACGAGCCAGTCCCCAATGCAACAATTTGGTTTCGTTACGCTTTAGAAACCTAACCAGGGCACTATCCTTTTCTCCATTCTTGCCTACCCGACCGAGCAGATAGGAACATAAAACAGGAGTAACCGTAAGGGAAACCAACAGAGAGGATACAATGGAAACAATGTAGGCAACGCCCAAAGGCGCAAATATTCGCCCTTCTATACCTTCCATATAAAACAGCGGTATAAATACCAGGACGACAATTATGGTGGCATAGACAATGGAGTTCCGCACCTCACGGCTTGCATTGTAAACCACCTGCAACAACGGTCGTGGACGTTCAAGTTGCCGATTCTCCCGAATTCTTCGGAATACATTCTCCACATCTACAATGGCGTCATCCACTAATTCACCAATGGCAATAGCCAGTCCGCCTAACGTGAGTGTGTTGATGCTAAAGCCGAAAAACTTAAAGACGATGGCCGTGATCACGATAGAAAGTGGGATAGCCGTCAGGGTAATAATGGTGGTCCTGAAGTTGAGCAGAAACAAGAAAAGGACAATCACTACCATGATAAAACCATCGCGCAAAGCATGCTCCACATTAGTCAGCGATGCTTCTATAAAATTCTTCTGTTGGAAAATATCGGCATTGAGCGAAACATCGTCTGGCAAGGTTGCCTGGAGTTCAGCAAGGACGGTTTCAATTTGATCCGTCAACTGTACCGTGTTGGCTCCGGGTTGCTTTTCGATGGTTAAGATCACAGCCGGTCTTCCGTTAATACTGGCATCGCCGCGCTTTTGGGCTGCCCCAAAGCGAACCTCAGCTACTTGCGACAATAAGACTGGTAAGCCTTCACTATTGGATACCACCGTCTTCTCCAAATCAGAAAGTGATTGTGCTCTGCCGATGTTTCTAATCACCACTTCTGACCCGTACTGATCAAAAAATCCGCCTGTGCTGTTCTGATTGGTTAACGAGAGTGCTTCGTCTACATCATCAATGGAGAGATTAAACTGCTTCAGCTTAGCCGCTGAGACCAGAACCTGGTACTGGAGTCGCTCTCCGCCAATGGCGATGACCTGGGAAACACCATTTATGCTCATCAGCCTGCGCCGGATGGTAAAATCGGCCAGTGTCCTGAGTTCAGCCGGCGAGGTACTGTCTCCCGAGATCCCCACCATCATGATTTGCCCCATGACTGAACTGATGGGTCCCATTACCGGAGTAATGCCCTCTGGTAAAGGCACAGTTTGCAATTTTTCGGCCACCAATTGCCTGGCCCTGTACACATCGGTACTCCAGTCAAACTCTACAAAGACCATTCCTATGCCTATGGCAGAGCTGCTTCGGACGGATTCTACATCCGGGGCTCCATTCAACGCCGTCTCAACCGGCAGCACAACCTGATTTTCTATCTCTTCAGGTGCCATGCCATTGGCTTCGAGGAATATAGTAACGCGCGGTCTGTTCAGATCCGGAAGCACATCAACCGGAAGGTTGATAATGGTAATGACACCGTATACAAACAACAGTGCTGCCAGAGCAACAACAAAAAGTCGATTTTCTAATGAAAATTTAATTAGTCTATCTAACATCCAACGGCGATTTAATTGCGGCCACTCCTTGTAAAAATCACTAACCGGGCTTAGTTGAGTTTGCTGCTTGCGTTGGCAGATGCAGATCCTTCTTTAACCTGGAGGGTAAAATCGACGGTTCTTAACGTTCCAGCATCCATAAATTGCAACCAGGCGCGGTAAACCCCTGGCTGTTTAAAAAACGTATGGAACTGCAGGTTGGCGCCCTCAATGGCAGGGTGGAGGTGAACAAACTCCAGGGTTTCTTCATGCACGGCAATCATGTGCGCTTTAGCACCCAGGTAATTTCCCAGGCCATTTACATCATAGGCCACTCCTGACTTAGAGAAAACGCCATCAAAGTGAATGGACTTGTTGGTGTAGAACGCATCCTCATCTGGTTTAAGCACGACCGTATAGGGAGGAGCTTGAGCAGAAGTGCCTGGATTTTTGCTGGGCATTTTTGCAGCCGGCTTGCCGCTAACCTCCAAGCGGATCTGTTCCGTTTGTCCGGACTGGCCATACGGTTTGTATTCAGAATAAGCCAGGAAGGTGCCCCCGAAAGGAAATTCAACCTGCACAGAATAGGAACCATTAGCCTGGTACTCCGGATGAATGTGCGTAAACCAGGACAAATCCTCCGAAACCAGGATTAAGTGAATTTTCTTCTCGTGTTGCACCTCCAGGGGTACAAGGGCATCAGGTTCATCCAAATTTACTGGCTTAAAGCTCAGTGTCGTTGTCTTTCCCGATTCTACAGGGACCGCTGGTGAAGCTAGCTTCATCGTATAATGACCCTTTGTACCAGATGCGCTTACCGCCTCTAAAGGCATGCCGCACTTCTCACACGCCTCACCCTCATGCCCGGTTACCTCAGGATGCATAGGACAGGCAAATGCGTGGTCGTGGACATGCTGATCGTGCTCGCTATGATCCTCTGCCGTTGGGGATAGATTTCCCTCCTCAGCAGCTTCCGACTGGCAGGAAACCAGCACGAAGCTAAATACCATACCTAAAAGTATGGTACAAAAAATCCTAAAAACTAATTTTGATTGATGCATTTTATTACTTGTTAAGGTGAATCATCTTCAATTGGTAAGTTGAGTTAACGACAATGCGTTGGCCTTCCTCCACCCCTTTGAGGACTCGCGTGTGGGTTCCGTTGTTCTCTCCCAGTTGCACATATGCCGGAGCGAATTGCTCGGCCGATTGCTTGACAAATACAACAGGCTTCCCGTTTATTTCCGTAATGGCAGCATTGGGGAGCGACAATTCATTGTTTTGACCAGCGGCGAAAGCGCGGATATTAACAAATTCACCAATCTTAAATTCGTTTAATGGATTATCCAAAGTAAACAACACCCGCTGGGATTGGTTGCTGGGATTGATTTCCTGCGCCATCGAGAGCAACCGCACCTGGCTGGATTTGTGTTGATCGTTGACACATTCAATGGTAAATCGTTCACTTTGCTCTACCCGGGCAAGGTCCTTATCGTACACTTGCGCCTCTACATAAACTTGCTTAAGATCAGTCAGGGTAAAAAGTGTCTGTCCTGAATAGACCGTCGCACCCTTAGACAAACTGAAACTGCCAACTACGCCGCTGATGGGCGCTCGAACCACCAGAACTCGGCCGGAATTCCCGGACAGCAGCCGCAGGTTGGTGTCTGCCTTTTGCAACCTTGCGTTGGCCTCATCAAGGTCCTTTTTGGCAGCAATGTCCTGGATGGACAGCAATCGGTCCACTTCCTTTTGAGCGGCCTCCAATTCTGCCCTCAGCTCGTTCTTATCCGCCTCCAGGCTGACCTGAGTCCCGGCGTCGACGGTCTGCTCTAATACAGCCAATTGCTCCCCCGCCTTTACCTGTTGCCCGACAGCAACCGAAAGACCAAGCACCTGACCGCTTTGCGGCGCAACAACACTTGCCCGGCCATTGCTGCTGGGCACGATGGTTCCGAAGAGTTTGGTGCTTTCAGCAAATCCCCCTCGCTCCAGCGGCATAGTTAAAACGTCAAAAAGGAACTGGGTTTCTTTGGGAACTTGTATCGTGTTAGTTGCAGCCGAGGCAACGGCGATAAGGTCATGGCTCTCCTCGCCATGGGCAACAATCTGACGAATCGGCCATAGACTGTACACCGAAAACAAAAGCAAACCAATCACGGATCGACCTTTGAGGGTTGAGCGTCGCTGGAACAACATTCCACCAGCAACCCCTAAAGCCAGAACCAAAATTGCGCCCACCAAAATCATCCAATTCGAACTGAAAAAACCGTGTTCATGGGGTGGCTCGACCACCAAAGTGCGTCCTGCATGAATTTCAGGAACAACCATCAAGTCCGGGCCGGCCGCGCTATTCAATTCGACCATAAATGAATACACTTTGGCCTGTGGAAAGACCCCCTCAATGGTGTAGATGCCCTGGTCCGATTGCTGGATGCTAAACTTCAGAGAGGCATCTTCTGGCACACTGACCGCAATGGATGACAGGTCAATGGCCTTGTTTGAGGCATAGTCACTGACAAACAGCGTTAGAACGGAACGTTCACCTACCTGAATGGGCTCGTAACGCAGCAGCAACTCGTATTTATCGGACGTCGATTCTGACGAAAAATAGGTTGCGCCAACAGCCGCTTTGGGCGCTTCTTCCTCGCCGTGGGTATGATCGTCTCCACCGGAGGCCACGAGTGTCTCTGGATGGTAGATGAACATGAAAAAGCTCACAATAACAAATCTTATTATTCCTGTTCTCATCATTGTCCAGTTAAATGTTGTAGCTCAATCACCGATTGATTGTATTCAAAAAGCAGTGCCGTATACTCCAATTTCAACTGGAATGCATCTCCTAGTGATCGGAGAAAGAACTGGGCATCCGCTTGTCCAGCCTGGTACATCCTCAACGCCGTAGTCGTTAATTCTTCTGCTTTGTCCAAACCTGCAGATTCAAAGTAATCCAGCGACTGACCGTACTTCTGAATTTTGCGAATGGCCTCATCATATCCTTGCATGAGCTGGAAATCCTGAGCGCGGGTAATTTCGGACACGATTGCTTGCTCAGTCCTGGCTGCTTGGATGGAAGCTTTGTACTGCCAAAACCAAATCGGAACATCTACACCCACATTCCAACGCAATGGAAATGCAGTGGCCCCACTCCCCTGGTTCAGGTACCCCAGGACAATGCCCGGCAAGACCTTACTCTTCTCTAAACGCAGCGACCAATTTGCCACTTCCTCAGCTTGCAGGGCATACTGCATAGCCGGGGTGAATGACCTTCCGGTGCTGTCTAACATGTTCTCCTGCTGCGCCCCTAAGGTAGATTGCCGGGATAAAGGAGGCAGCACCAGGCTATCCTGAATTCCGGTAAACTGTTGCAATACCCGATGAGCGATCCTCTGGTCGGAATAAGCTTCGTTTAATTGTCGAAACAAGTCCTCCGCTCGCAAATCGGCGTAGAGTTGTTGAAGGTAGTCTGCTTCCCCTGCCTCAAATTGTCGCCGGGCAATAACCGCAATCAAGTCGAAAATACTGTCCTGGCTGCGGAAGAGCAGCGCGCGATCCCGGGTGTATTGTACTGCCAGAAATGCCTCTCTGGCCTGCCGGATCATATCCTGTTTAGCCAATACGACATAGTTCTCCGACAGGGTAGTCTGCACCTTGGCTAGCCTGCCTTGCCGGGCATATACAGTCGGGAACCGAAAGGACTGCTGAACGCCTATGGTGAAAAATTCTCCGGTTGGGCTTTCTAAAAACACCTCCGGGTTGGCCAGATTAAAGCTTGACCCTTCCAATTGCCTGCTTTGCTGCACTTGCAATTGCGCTCCTTCAACTACAGGGGAAGTC
Source organism: uncultured Chitinophagales bacterium (assembly GCA_964429745.1). GTDB lineage: Bacteria > Bacteroidota > Bacteroidia > Chitinophagales > BACL12 > WGOA01. Next base: position 12,305 of record CAYSDI010000031.1, read on the forward strand.
TGCAACGTCAGGGCAACAGCTTCCTTTTCAGATAACACGCGCTGAGCGACTAACCCGCATGGATGGAAGGCTATGGTTGCCCATACTAAAGCTGTTGCCAACGTTAGCGTTTTTGATGCGCGTGCATTCATAAATAATTTTTTAACCACTGAGGCAAACGGCCAGAAACTCCAGACTTTTTTGAAAAGTTGTGTTGCGACTGTCCGCAGGCAGCAATCAGTCTCTTGATGGTGCACAATCAAACCACAACAGGTAAGAAACGGTTCACCTTAACAGCCCGTTCAGGGCTTCAGGCGATCATCGGAGGACCCCGCAGATGTGCAGAATGGTCATAGTCTCTGCCGGAAGGTGGATGCATAGCTGCAAACAAATAGTCAAAACCGGGCGAGGGCAATTCTCCTGAGACAAGGAGCTCCGAATTCAATATTCCACCAATTGCATGGAAATTAGCTTGGTCTACATCCGCCTTGGAACCATCTAGATAAAGGATCGACCCTGGAAGATAGTAGCCGAAATCTACGGGATGAACAAAATGGGGAGCGTGATCATGAGAATCTTCGGGTTGACCAAAGCCATTTTCCAAGGCTGAATTTTGCCCGGTCTGCGGTAAGGTTGAGCCATGAGATTCAGAAGCGTGATGCGCTTGGGCTTCAACAAAGGAACTATGATGATGGTGCGGAAAAACGGCGTGGACTACGGATAAGGCGTAGGCCATAAACAATGGAAGCAACAAGAAAATCCGAAGAAGCACCTGTAAGATTAAGTAAATAATAACAGACTTAAGGGCTAAATAAAAACTATACGTTTTTATTACAATCATAACTATCTATCTCTATGGTTTCAGGGTTAGACGTATTAAGCCCTCAATCCTGGTGCCAATGCTCCGCAATCAAAGCCTGTAACGCTGCCACCACCGCGGCTGTTCCGCCGATGAGACCGGCTCCGAAAACGGGATCATCGCCGGGAACAAAGGGCTCCACCACGCCTCCAGCTTCGCGAACCAGCAGCACACCGGCGGCGCAATCCCAGGGGTTGAGTTTGTATTCATAGTATCCGTCCAGCCGACCGCAAGCGGTATAGGCCAGGTCAACGGCAGCGGAACCGAAACGCCGTATGCCATGGCAACTGCCCTGTACCTGGCCCGCCAGCGCCATGTAAGGGAGCAGCCAGTCGGGTCGGCCATAGGGGAAACCGGTGGCGATCAAGGCATCGCTTAAGCTTGCGCAGCGGCTGAGGTGGATCGGGGTGCCATTAAGACGCGCCCCCCGACCGCGAGCAGCCGAGAAACTCTCCTGCCGGGAAATCTCATAAACGCAACCCCAAAGGAGCTCACCCTGGTGCTCCAGGGCTACACTTACCGAGTAGCAAGGCAGCCCGTGCAGGAAATTGGTGGTGCCGTCTATGGGATCGATGATCCACCGATAAGAAGCCTCTGCCTGCTGCACCGTTTTTTCTTCGGTAAGAAAAGCCGCGTCGGGTAGAAGGGGTTTCAATGCTCCTACCAGCAATCGCTCCGCACCCAGGTCGGTATCCGTAGCAAAATCCGCACGGCCTTTGGTGTGCACCTGGTCAGAAGTAAGTGTTCCTGCCTGGGTAGCAATCCATCGGCCTGTTTGTACAACTGCCTCTTCCGCTGCATAAAAAATACTATCCATATTAATACTAATGTTATGCATAAAATATACTATGTTATTGTATTATCCAAATACGAATGGGTGCTTCTAAAAACCCCGGTGACAAGGCTTACTTGATTTTTAACACCGGAGCTTACGGCTGTAAAGGAGGTTGTTAAAAATTGGGCAAAACGCAGGATATGGGGTTTTTAAGGAGTACCGTTATGGCCTGCGCGCAAATCCACCGGTCAGGCGACTGACTAGTGTCAGCAGCCCCAAACCCGCCACGACCCAACCGGCCGTTCGACCGATGAGATCTCCCTGATTCATGTAAGGAGTCACTTCATTATTGGCATACATCGTCTGCTCCAGAACCGCCTCGCGATCATAGCCCGCTTCGGCCACAACATCGCCGCGCTGGTTGATAAAACACGAAATGCCGGTATTGGCCGAACGGGCCACCCAACGCCTGTTTTCAATGGCGCGCAATCGTGCGTAGGCCAAGTGTTGCTTTCGACCGGCGGTATTGCCCCACCAGCCATCGTTGGTGACCACAAACAATAAGCTCGCACCGCCGTTGGTCCAGCCCGTGACGTATTCTCCAAAAATTGATTCGTAACAGATGGCGGCCGCTACGGCCAGGGAATCGCCCTCGGACGAACGCGTCCAGAAGCTCTGGCGAAATTCTGAGCGCGACAAATTTCCCATATAATCCTCTAATCCGGGGACTACATTGTTGAGCCACTTCAACTGTGCATAGTAGGGATAACATTCCGGACCGGGAACCAGAATGCCCTTGTTGTACACTTGGGCATCGCCGCTGTTGCTCAGTTGCAAAGCGCTGTTGTAAGCAGAAATCCAAACGCGGTTGCCACTGGGAAAGTCGTAGGGCCGGGCACCTTCAGGGGCTGACACCGCATCGTTATATCTGTAATACCCATTTATGCCGGCGATCAACCGCAGGTCGGGATAGGGTTCCAGAATGGCCCGCATGCGCTTGAGCGAAGGGTGGCGGTCAAGCGCAGCCAGATCAATGGTGTTGGTTAAAGCAGTTTCCGGCCAGACGAGATAATCCAGCGAATCGTGAAGGGCTTGCTCGCTCTGCGCCAACAATTCGCCCAAAATCTGGTCAGGTGTTAACGCAAATTTCTGGGTATGTGGATTGTAGTTGGACTGCAGCACAGCAACCTGCACCGGTTTGCCGACATTGGGATCGCGACGGGCGTAAAGCACAAGCGAAAGCACAAGCGGAATGGCAATAAACAAAGCCGGGCGGGCGGCCGCAAGCACCAGCGCGAGGCTGCTTCGCTGCCGGGGTGAGCTTTCGTAGCGCATAGACAACCCGAGGGCGTAAGATGCCAGTCGGCGCAACTCGCGATAAATGGCGATGTTAACCACCAAAATCCACAAACTGCCGCCCAGCACGCCAGTCCAATCATACCACTGCACCCAGGCTGGGTGATCGGCAAACCCGTTCCCCAGCGTCAGCCAGGGCCAGGTGAGCTCCCAGCGCATGTGCAGGTATTCAAAGGTCAACCAGGCGCTGATGAGGGTCATGTAGCTGGCCATGTTGCCCAGGTAGCGCCGCGACGCCACGTACACCATGATAGGCAGGCTCATCAAAAAACTATTGACCACAACGGCAAACATGCCGCCGCCCAGCGTAGCCTTAGCCACCCACCAGGTGGTCAAACCGTTCCAAACCAAAAAGGTAATAAACGAAAACAACCAGGTTGCCCGGTAGACCTTAAACCCTTCCCGCGTAGCCAGGATGGTATCCAGCGCCTGCAGCAGCGGCACCCAGGCCAGAAAAAGCAAAAAAGCAAAGGGAAGGGGTGGCCAGCCAAGGCTCAACAGCGACGCAGAAGCCAAAGCGCGCAACAATAGGCTTTGGGTGGAGGGCTTGTGGTCCATGCGTAGGCAGACTCAGTTCGTGTTGCTGAATTGCAGCCAAAGATACGGCACGGAAACAGCGGCGAACAAGCGGCCCGGATGCAGTACCTTTCTCAGGTCAGGCCGGTCTGGCAGAACTGTATCTTTAGCCCGATGATGGACGAAACAAGCGTACCAAAACCTGAGTTTGCCGAAGACAAATTGCACCAACCAAGCGGGCGCTTCCAGCGTTTCCAGCAATATTTAGGCGAATTTGTTTACGGGGGAATTGACGGGAGCGTCACCACATTCGCTGTGGTAGCCGGAGCTGCAGGGGCTAATCTTGGCTCCGATGTCATCATCATTCTCGGTTTTGCCAACCTGTTAGCCGACGGCTTCTCCATGTCGGTAGGCAGCTACCTTAGCCACAAAAGCGAGTTGGACAATTACCGCAAACACCGCCGCATCGAATATTGGGAGGTGGACAATATGCAGGAAACCGAGCGTGAAGAAGTCAGACAAATTTACCGGGCAAAAGGCTTTGACGGCGAACTGCTTGAACAAGTGGTTGGTGTCATTACCGCAGACCGCGATCGCTGGGTAGATGTGATGATGAAAGAAGAGTTAGAAATGATTCGCGAAACGCGCAGTCCCATTGCGATAGGCGCCGTTACATACGTATCTTTTATTACGATCGGTGTAGTCCCCCTCAGCGTATACGCCTGGGATTACCTATACGGCAATTTCCCCTACCCGCTTTTTGTATCGGCCGGGCTGCTCACCTCCATTGGCTTCATTGTAATTGGTTGGCTTAAAAGTTATGTCACCCAGACGTCGCGCTTGCGCGGCATTGTGGAGAGTTTGTCATTGGGAGCACTGGCTGCCGGCGTTGCATACGCTGTAGGGGCCATCCTGGAAGGGGTGATTAAATGAGCAGTGGGCCTTGGAAGACGGCGCGGCTGAGCATTCTAGCTGGTTAAATCCAGAATAGCCTCGACCGTTCTGGGATACTTGAAAGAGATAATTATATTTGATTTAATCAAATATTTTTATCCAAAAAAGTCAAGAAATTTTCTGTGCACTTTTACGAGTATAATACTATTTAAACAGGTACTTCCAAGTATTCTGAGTGCCAACTTTTTGAGGAGTTTCTGTAAATTCTGTAACACTTAAAAATTATAGTGTAATGGAATAAGTTCAATAGGGTATTAGGTTTGCAGCATCACCATGACTTGCCTGTCTCCCAACTAAGCAGAAAACGAACCACTAGCAAATAAAAGCCCCGACATCAGAACTCTCAAACTCTTCTGCACCGAAGGCCTTTCCAAACTAGTAACCGGGTTCCCTCTAAACCAGTAGTTCATAACGCAGCGTTCAGTATAATCTCCCTATCTGTTCTCTCAAATTTGAACTACAAAAGTCCAGGCTTTGATTAGTCTGGACTTTATTTCCACAAATGCTACATCCCAACCTATAACAATTAAATAAAAAAATCATGAACGCGATAAATTTCGGCAGGACTGCACTTTTCGCACTTGCTCTGGGCAGTGTACTGAGTGCGTGCGAAACCAGCTCAAAAACCAAAAACGATTCAGGAGAAATCGAAATCGACCGGGACAATGACCGCATGGGCAACAACGAAATGCATCCTGAGTTCATGGAATTCCGCAGGGACGCAATGGTTAAGATCGAGGCCAATGAAACGAGAATAGCCGGCTTGAAAAACAGACTCTCGGAAACAGGTGGAGATGCACCCTTAGACAACATGCGGGCGAACCGAATCGAAACGCTTCAGGCGAAAAATGCCGATCTGCGGCTCCGATTGGTCACCTACGAAAACAAGCCATCCGATTGGGATAAGTTCAAAAGCGAATTTAACCATGACATGAACAGCTTCGAAGAAGCTTTCAAGGATTTGGGGACTGATGATGTAAATAAGTAACCGCGCACCGAAACGTTTCAAATTCAAAAACTCTAAATAATTACAAAATGGGCAATATACTGTATCTGGTTGCTGTCGTGCTGATTATCATTTGGGCCCTCGGGTTCTTTGCATACAGCGCCGGCAACGTCATTCACATTCTTCTGGTAGTAGCCGTCATAGCAGTTCTGCTAAGAGTTATTCGCGGCGGAAAAGTTGTTTAACCAATTAAATCCGAAATCATGGAAAATTCAAAGAATTCCGCCCAGGTCATCGGCGCAGTGCTAATTGGCGTGGCCGTTGGAGCGATAGTGGGCATGCTTTTCGCCCCTGAAAGCGGCAAAAAAACCCGCAGACGTCTTATGCGCGGCGCAGAGGACGCCGCTGATAACCTAAAGTCCTCGATGAAGGACCAGATGAATTCCCTTCGTCACGAGGCAGAGCACTTGGAAAAAGCTGCCAAATCGAAAGTAGACGAATACTCGTCGGTAGCAAAACAGAAAGTGGATAGTATGCACTGACCCTGCTCAGCTGGAAAGGTCTTCCGAAAGAAGCCTATCCGTTTAGCACGAGGCTAGTTCTGTAACATAACTTCCCCAAACGAGCATTCCTCATGCCGTAACCCCACCCAAACTTCCGGAGACCACCCATCCGGAAGTTCTTTACATAACAGGCCATTGCCTTTCCGCAGCCAACCTAAATTTACCAGACCATGTCAGAATCAATAGAGCCTAAAGAATTTACGGAAGTTCTCAGAGGATACATCCAAACCAATCTGGAACTGGCTAAGTTGGAAATCGTCGAGCGCGGCTCAGTTATCGGAACGGCTCTGTTTAGCGGAGTAGTTATAGCTGTTTTCGGGCTGCTTGCCCTGTTGCTGCTAAGCATCGGAGCTGCTTTCTTAATCGGTCAGGCTTTTGAGAACGACTTTGTTGGATTCGCCTTGGTCAGTGGATTTTACTTGCTCTTAGCGTTGGTCTTATTGCTACTAAGAAAGCAACTCGTTGAAAAATCCATCAGGGATAAAATTCTGCACGAGCTGCTCGTTCAACAATAAGTAACTGACTCATTGCCAAAACTTATTACCCTATGGAAGCCGGCCCAAAATTTACTCCTGCTGAATTGCGAATTCGTGTTTTAGAACTTCAGCGAAAAAAGGTGCAGGAAGAAGAAACGCTGAAAGTTGCATTTCAAGACTTGGTCCAGTCCGTCAGCCCGGTGCAGATCGTCAAATCTTCGCTGCACAAACTCAGCGAGGATCGACAAGTTAAAATTGACTTAAAAAGAGTGGGCATGACCATGGGGGTCAATATTATCCTGCGCACTTTTTTCGGTAGAAACCGAAACATCAAGGTGTACATGGCGGCCGTTGCCATTGAGAAAATCGCGATCCCTTTCATCAAAGAGAATTGGCCCCTTGTGGAAGCTTTAGCCAGGCGGTTTACCGGCCCTTCTCCTGAATCAGATGATGGTCGCCAGGATGATCGCGAGGATATTCGCCCGCACGAAGTGGAAACCTTCGTACACGCTCCACAGGCTGTGCAGGATAATTAAGCCCCGGCTTAATACACGTAGCCGTTGCTTTCGATCATGGCCTGCGCCACAGCACGACGGGCACGTACGGTATCCATGGGCGGGTACTTGCAAAAGCGCTTGAGCGCCAGCAACAACATGCGGGCTTCGTCTCCTTCGGCAAAAGCCGTTACCACCTTGTTGCCGTTTACTCTAATGCGCTCGTTGGCGTCATGAATAAACAATCGGGCAATGGCGACGCGCGGGCCATCGGCTGGCTCCTGTCCATTTTCGACCAATTTGCGCACCCGCAGCAATGTGGACTCGGCCACAAAGGTGTCGTTGAGCATGTCGGCCATCCACAACAACAGTTCCTGTTCGGCGGCAAGGCGCTTGCCCAATTTTTGACCGGCGAAACCTACCACCGCCAAACAAGCCTTCTTAAACCCGCTCACGGCCGCAGTTTCCGCCGCAAAAGGAGCAGAGAGGTCCGCGCTCATATCGGGCATGCCCATCAGTTCCTGTTGCACACCCATGGCTGCTTGTAGAAAGCCCACTTGGCCACTCATGGCGCGGCGAAGCATCATGTCAATGGTGAGCATCCGGTTGATCTCGTTGGTTCCTTCGAAAATCCGGTTGATGCGACTATCGCGGTAAGCGCGCGCGGCGGGATACTCCTCGCTGTATCCGTATCCACCGTGCACTTGCACCAATTCATCTACCACGTAGTCAACCGTTTCAGAGCCAATGACTTTGAGCATAGCGCATTCTATGGCATACTCCTCAGCCGCTCCAAGCAATGCGGTGCCGTAATCCGCCCCTTCAGCCAAAAGCGTGCGCTCCTTCTGATCAATCCAAGCGGTTGCCCGGTAACACGCTGATTCCGCCGAAAAAGTCCGCACAGCCATTTCGCCCAACTTGTACTTAATGGCGCCAAACTCCGCGATGGGACGACCAAATTGGTGGCGCTCGTTGGCGTAACGAACAGCAGCGGCAACAGCTTGCTTAGCACCACCCACCACACCGGCACATAATTTAATCCGGCCGACATTGAGAATATTAAAGGCTATCTTATGGCCCTGGCCAATCTCGCCAAGCAAATTTTCCACAGGAACTTTTACGTTCTCAAAAAACACCTGCCGGGTAGAAGACCCTTTGATTCCCATCTTCTTTTCCTCCGCGCCGACCGATAATCCTGGCCAACTGCGCTCCACAATAAAGCCGGTAAATTTATCGCCGTCAATTTTGGCAAAGACAATAAACACATCGGCAAAGCCTGCATTTGTGATCCACATCTTCTGCCCATTGAGCAGGTAATGGGTGCCGTCAGCGCTCAGGTCCGCGCGTGTTTTGGCGGCTAAAGCATCCGAGCCTGACCCAGGTTCCGTCAAGCAATAAGCCGCCTTCCACTCGGCAGTGGCCAGCTTAGGCAGGTACTTCTGCTTCTGGGCTTCGTTTCCGTAATAAACAATAGGCAGCGTGCCGATTCCGGTATGCGCGCCAAAGGACACCGAAAAACTGTGGCCCATGCCCGTCATCTCGGTGATCAACGTGTTGGTGATGAAATCTTTTCCAAAGCCCCCGTATTCTTCGGGAATGGCCATCGCCGTGAGGCCCAATTCTGCACTCTTGTCCAAAAGCGACTGCAACAATCCGGGTTCCATGGCGTCAATGCGATCAACAATGGGCGCAATTTCGGTCTCCACAAATTGCAGTACGGTATTGGCAATCATGCGCTGCTCTTCGTTGAGCTCCTCGCGAATAAACGTATCAGCCGGCAAGCTGTCTTTGACCAAAAATTCGCCTCCGCGTAAAATCTGCGCAGTGGCTGTTGTGGTGGATGACATGAGAGAAAGATTAGAGAGCGTGGAAAAAAATGGGCATTTCTATTTCGGGCGAAGGGCAACCGTATCCTGCACAGCAGCGGCACTCTTGCACTGGCTTCCGCGCAAGGCACTCGAGCCCTCCTTAATAGCAGTAATGGTTAGCTTCTGTTAGGCGGTCAGCAATGCGTCGTCGGGAAGCTATGGTGTTGTAGGGTTCCGTTTTGGTATAGCGCTTCAGCCCCAGCAGCATCATGCGGAGCATGTCGCCCTCGGCAAAGCCGCAAATGGCGCTCTTCCCGGCCTGGTGGATGCGGTAACTGGCTTCTTCCAGGTAAACCCGCGTCATGTCAATCTGGTCGCTGCAAGCGGCTTCGCCCTTCGCCATAATGAGCTTCTCCGTTCGCAGCACCGTGCTTTCACAGACATAGACTTCCATGAGCATGTCGGCCAGGTTCATCATGATCTCCTGCTCCTTGTCCAATTTGGCCATGAATTTTTGGGCTGCAGCTCCCGCCACCATCAACACCGCCTTCTTGGCATGCTCGACCGTGCGTTTCTCGACACCCAGAATGCCTTCAGGGCTGCTCATGTCGGGCATGCCCATCAATTCCTGCTGAACGGCCGTTGCCGCACCAAGCAGATTGAGCTGGCCCTTCGTGGCCTTTTTGAGCAACATGCCCACAGACAGCAAGCGATTGATTTCGTTTGTGCCTTCAAAAATGCGGTTGATGCGGGCGTCGCGGTAAGCGCGGGCTACCGGGCTTTCTTCCGAAAAACCCATTCCCCCGTAAATCTGAACTGCTTCGTCTACCACGTAATCGAGCACTTCTGAGCCAAAAACCTTGAGCATAGCACATTCTATGCTGTACTCTTCAGCAGCTTCCAATTTTGCCAGGTAACGGGGTTTTCCGGTTTCTTCCAGCGCCGAAATCATTTGATTGATCAGTCCGGAAGTCCGGAAGGTAGCCGACTCCGACGCGTAAATCCGGCAAGCCATTTCAGCCATTTTGTGGCGCATCGCGCCGAAACTGGCAATGGGTACTCCGAACTGGTAGCGCTCGTTGGCGTAGCGAATAGCAGCCGTGCAAGCAGCCTTGGAGCCGCCGGTTACCATAGCGCACAGCTTGTAACGCCCTATGTTGAGCACGTTAAAGGCGATCTTATGCCCCTGTCCGATATCACCCAATACATTTTCCACCGGCACTGCGGCGTTCTCGAAAAACACTTGGCGCGTGGACGATCCTTTGATGCCCATTTTGTCTTCTTCGGCCCCCAGGGTGATGCCTGGTGTGCCGCCATCAACAATGAAGCCAGTGAACTTGTCGCCGTCAATTTTGGCAAAGACAATAAACAAGTCGGCAAAACCGGAGTTGGTGATCCACATTTTCTGCCCGTTGAGCAGGTAGTGCGTGCCTTCAGCGTTCAGGTCAGCACGGGTCTTGGCGGCCAGTGCATCAGAGCCTGAGCCGGGCTCCGTAAGGCAATAAGAGGCCTTGAGTTTGCCAGAGGCCATACCGGGAAGGTACTTGGCCTTTTGGGCTTCTGTGCCAAAGTACAGCACCGGCAGTGTGCCAATACCGGTATGCGCCGCAACGGCCACACCGAAGGAATAGCTTTTACCGATCTCTTCGCTCAGCAGGGTCTCTGTGTTGAAATTGACCCCCATTCCCCCGTAGGCTTCAGGTAAGGTGGCACCCAATAGGCCCAGCTCGCCAGCTTCTTCAAGTAAGCCGACAACAATAGAATAACCTTTGTTATCGATTGCATCTACTTGGGGGAGCACGCGCTTGTCCACAAACTCCCGGCAGGAGTCGCGAAACATAGCTTGTTCTTCGGTAATGTCGGCAGGGGTGTAGGTTTCTTCAGCCAGACTGTTCTGGATGATAAACGCGCCGCCTTTAAGCACTTGCTGGTTCTCTGTGAGCGTTGCCATGGAAGTCTTTTAAGAAAAAGTCAAGGAGAGGGGAAAGAAATCAATTGAGGTTTTCGTAGATACCGGCTACGCCTTGTCCACCGCCCACACAGGCAGTGACCATGCCGTACTTACCTCCGGTACGTTTAAGGTCGCCGAGGAGTTGCACGGTGAGCTTAGTGCCCGAACACCCCAGCGGGTGGCCGAGTGCAATAGCGCCGCCGTTGATGTTGATGCGATCCGGGTTTAAGCCCAATTCGCGAATCACAGCGAGCGACTGCGAAGCAAACGCTTCGTTGAGTTCAAACAGGTCAATGTCCTGCAGATTGAGACCCGCGAGCTTCAGCGCTTTGGGCACTGCGGCCACCGGGCCAATGCCCATGATGCGCGGCTCCACGCCAACGGTGGTGCAGGTAACCATGCGGGCAATCGGCGTCAGATTGTGCTCGCGGACCATACGCTCCGAGCAGACCAGCACAAACGCTGCGCCATCGGAGGTTTGCGAGCTGTTGCCGGCTGTAACCGAGCCGTTGGCAGCAAAAACAGGCCGCAGTTTGGCCAGGCTGTCAATGTTGGTGTCGGCGCGTGGACCTTCGTCGGTATCAACAACGGTTTTGCGCTCCTCGCGCTTGCCGGCAGCGTTCACGAACACTTCTGTGACCTGAACCGGGGCAATTCCCCCGCGGAAATGGCCCGCCTGAATAGCCGCCACTGCTTTGAGGTGAGAATTCAGGGCGAATTGGTCCTGGTCTTCGCGCGAGATGTTGAATTCTTTGGCGACGGATTCCGCGGTCAAGCCCATGGAACTGTAATAATCCGGATGCTCCACACTGACGGTGTAGTTCAGCGTGGGTTTGTAACCCACCATCGGCACCAGGCTCATGGATTCTACCCCACCTGCCACGATGCAGTCGGCCATGCCGGCGCGAATCTTGGCCGTAGCCATAGCTATGGTTTCAACCCCCGACGCGCAATAGCGGTTGACCGTAACGCCTGCTGTGGTGCGGGGAAGCACTCGAACAGAAATCATACGACCAATTTGCATGCCTTGCTCCGCTTCCGGGATAGCATTTCCTACTATAACGTCCTCGACCAAACTGCGGTCAAACGACGGCACGGAATTCATGAGGTGGTTAATGACGTCCACGGCCAGGTCGTCGGGACGAACAAACCGAAATCCACCCTTTTTAGCCTTGGTCACCGCGCTGCGGAACCCGGCTACAATGTATGCTTCTTGCATGTTCATAAAATATATTTCAGTTTGCTTAATTACAGCTTGTTCAGTTTCTAAGGGGTTTGCCGGTTTGCAGAATGTGTTGAACGCGCTCCAGGGTTTTCTTTTCGCCGAGCAGGCTCAGAAATGCCTCGCGCTCAAGGTCTAGCAGGTACTGTTCGGAAACGAGTTGCGGGCTGGTCAGGTCGCCACCACAAATGACATAGGCCAATTTGCGGGTGATCAGAGCATCGTGCGCACTGATGTAAGAGGCGCGCATCATAGAATCGATGGCCACATTAAAGGATCCCAGTGCGGAGCGGCCCAGAACTTTGATGTCCGTGCGTGGCGTCGGTTTCACATATCCGGCGCGGTCCAGCGCCAGTACTTCTTCTTTGGCAACGGCGAGCAGGCGGTCCTGGTTTACTACAACCTTATCGCGGTTGCGGCGGAAGATGCCCAGATTGTAAGCTTCGTAAGCCGAGGTAGCTACTTTGGCCTGAGCAATGGTGAGCAGGTATTCCTGCAACACGTTGAGTTCCACGTCGCCTTCGCGGTAAGCGTCGGCAGCGCGGAGTGCGAACTCTTTGGTGCCGCCACCAGCCGGGATAAGGCCCGCGCCCACTTCGACCAATCCGATGTACGTCTCTGCGGCAGCGACCACCGTATCGGCGTGCATGCTCAGTTCGCAACCGCCACCAAGGGTAAGCCCATGCGGGGCCACAACCACCGGAATGGAGCTGAATCGCGCCCGCGCTACGGTGTTTTGGAACATACTAATGGCCATGTTCAGCTCGTCGAACTCCTGTTCCATGGCCAGCATCAGCATCATCATCAGGTTGGCGCCTGCCGAAAAGGTGGAGGCGTCATTGCCGATAACAAGACCGCGGTAGTTTTCTTCAGCCAGTTGAATGCTCTTGTTGATGCCTTCCAGTACTTCGGCGCCAATAGCATTCATTTTGGTATGGAACTCCAAACAAACCACGCCGTCACCAATATCGTGCAAGGTGGCGCCGCTGTTAGACCACACCGGGCTGGCCGAGCGGTAGTTGTCCAGGATAATAAAACCTTCGGTTCCTGGGACCGGCTTGTAGGATTTATCGGGAATGGAATAATACAGGCGCTTGCCCCCTTCGGCTTTGTAGAAGCTTTCGTGACCGGCGGTGAGCATTTCGTTGACCCATGCGGCCGGTGCAGAGCCGGCAGCCGTCATCTTTTCAACTGTTTCGCGCACACCCAAAGCATCCCAGGCGTCAAAGGGCCCGATTTCCCAGGCAAATCCAGCGCGAAGGGCATCGTCAATTTTGTATAGCTCTTCGGCAACTTCCGGAATGCGGTTGCTCACGTAGCAGCTGATCCGGTAGCTGGCCTGGCGGTAAAAATCACCGGCCTTGTCTTCTGCGCGGTGCAGGATCCGGAGACGTTTGCGCAAATCATCCACCGGTTTGGCAGCCTTAATGGCATCGAAGCGGGGCTTGGTGGATTCGCGGTATTCCAGCGTGTTAAGGTCCAGGGCAAGAATGACTCTGCTGCCATCAGCACCTTTGGTTTTCTTGTAAAAGCCCTGGCCGGTTTTGTCGCCCAACCAATTGTTGGTGGCCATGCTGCGCACAAAGGCCGGAAGGATAAACGTGTCGCGGCTTTCGTCTGCGGGACAATCGTTGTACAGGTTGTCCGCTACCTTGATAAAGGTGTCGAGGCCTACAACGTCGGCAGTTCGGAAGGTGGCAGAGTTTGGACGGCCCGAAATGGGTCCGGTCAAAGCGTCCACTTCTTCGATGGTCATCCCCATTTCGTTCATTAACCCAATGATGGTCATCATGCTGAACACGCCGATGCGGTTGGCGATGAAGGCCGGAGTGTCCTTGCAGAGCACCGTGGTCTTGCCCAACTGAAGGCTGCCATAGTGCATCAAAAAGCTGACCAGCGCGGGATCGGTTTCGGCTGTCGGAATGATTTCCAACAACCGCATGTAGCGCGGGGGATTGAAAAAGTGTGTTCCAACAAAATGCTTGCGGAAATCGGCGGAGCGGCCTTCCAGCATCTGGTGAATGGGGATGCCGGAGGTATTGGACGAAATGACGGTTCCGGGCTTGCGGTGCGCTTCTGCCTTTTCGAAAACCACTTTCTTGATGCCGAGGTTCTCTACCACGGCTTCCAGCACCCAGTCTGCATCGGCGATGAGGGCCATGTTGTCGTCAAAATTGCCGGTGCGGATGCGGGAAACCATGGCCGCATCGTACAGTGAGGCGGGATTTGACTTCAGGGTAGCGGCCAGAGCGGCGTCCACAATGCGGTTCCGGGCGGCCTTTTGCCCCTTCTCTGCGTCGCTCAGGTTGCCAGGTACGATGTCAAGCAGGACCACCTCGCAACCGATGTTGGCAAAATGGCAGGCGATCCGGGAACCCATGACCCCGGAACCGAGTATCGCGACTTTCTTGATGTGCCGGTTTAGGACTTTGGTTCCTGCGGCTTTGATTTTGGGCTCCAGTACAGCTTCCATAACTTGAACTTGGGTTACTTCGATTGGGTGTGGGGGAACTAGTTATTATTTACCCAAACTTGCGTTTGGTTAACTTTTGACGGGAACCAGGCTTTTGCTGAGTTTTTCAAACTTTTCACCAATTTGGTCCAATGACTTTTGCAGGTAGGTGCGGTCGTTGAAAATGCGCATCAGCATCGTAGCGCCTTCAACCGCAGCCACCGTTTCCCGAGCCAGGGCTTCCGCGTCTTCCACGGGCAATTCCTGGCGGTAAATGTGCGCCATGGCGTCTATCCACTCCTGAAAGAACGCGCTGATTAACGGGCTGAACTCGGGCACCACACTGTTGGTCTCCATGGCGATATTGGCCATTAGGCAACCGCCTTCCTGGCCATAAAATAACTCTTGGTAAAACTTGCTGAGCATGCTCAATTTCTGGCGGGCTCCAAGGTTTTCATCGTACGCATGCCGAAAGGCGTTGTGTTTGTAGTAGTCGTGCAGGTACACAATCACTTCCTTCATGAGCATCTCCTTGCTGGGAAAGTAATGGTAGATGCTGCCTTTCAGCAGTCCGCAGGCCACCCCGATATCAGCCATGGACGTGGCGTGATAACCCCTGTCTCGAAACAGGTGCAGGGCTTCCCGGATGATGAATTCTCGGTTGACTTTTTTTCTAGCCATGGGGTGAAACGTGCGGGAAATCCGCCTTCAAAATCGGGTAGAAGGGGGCGGGTCGTTCCTGACCGCTAGGTCGCGGGGGAGCGGTCAGCCGCCACTGGCCGCCATCAGACGACTCTTCTCATGCCCTTGTTGTCAAATCTACAAGAACTCTACGGATTTTACCAAACGGTTGTTTGGTAAAATAAACAATAATTTAATTCACATAAAAAAAAGCCACCTAGCCTCACGGCTGGGTGGTTTAAGAGCTGGTCGGGTGGGCAGTAGTTACATCGCTGCTAACTGAGCGACTTTGTCGCGCTTGCCCTTGATCATACCCGAAACCAGGTGGTACAGCTTGCGAGCGCTCTGTTTGTTGCGGTTGGCGCAAACGTTTAGCACTCCTAAATAGGTGGCATACTCCACTTCGGCCAACAATTTGGCATCCTCGTTTTTGAAACCGAGTTCCATGAACTGAGTGGTAATCATGCGCATGCGCTTCTTGTCCATCTTGTCCACAATCTTGGCGGTGTATTCATTGCTGAACGACCAAGCGCGGACCACCACCTCCAAACGGGGCGTCAAATCCAAGATGCGATCGTGGAACGTTCGGAGCCGCTCTTCCGGCGGAGCGTCGCGGTCCAGGGATTCTGCTAAATGTTGCAGCATCAACGCTTCCCAGGCTTCGGCGAGTTTCTCCATATAATCGTCAATATTGACGAAGTGATGGTAAAAGGAGCCAATGGAAATGTTAAGGCGCTTGCAGAGGCGATCAATCTTGATGCCCTCTACGCCGCCCTCAGCCAATTCGGCGAGTCCGGCATTCAACCAATCTTGTCTTGATAATCTAGCCATGTCCTGATAGTGTTTCGGCCTTTGCCGAAGGTTAATGAAAAAATGGGTTATGAGTAAGGTAGTCCTTTGATTTTTGTGTGGTGGCGCTATGAATGTGAGGAAGATTTATAGAAATCTTTAATAAAGATATGCTAAGCAATGAGTAAGCGTGCACAAGATATACATAGGATTGGAATTTGCCAAACAATAAGTCAATAACAAAAGTCATTTTATGGACTTGTGGTATTAGATATTTATATTAAAAAATAATTTAAAATAAAATTTACTCTTAATAACGCTGAATCCTCGTCCACAAAGGGGGGAAGGCAGTCTGTTAACTGGCTAAATGCTGCTTTTCTGCCGGTGCAGAGAAGGTTCCACAACAGCCGTCATTGCTTGAATATCAAGCGGTTGCTTAAGAAAATCGCGAATGCTGGCAGCCTGCGTCAACGGATCAGCCACTACATTTGCGTGACTGACATACAATACCTCAATATTTTTCTGGAGAGGGAGCCATTTTCGGGTCTTCTCTAAGCTTTGCTGAAAGGAACTGACCAGCCGCAGCGGCATAGCCTCTTCTTTGGCCTTTCCCTGCCGGAGCAACATGGCGTGTTGAGAATGCAGGATCTCATTGAGTTCGCGTTCCATGAATATGACACGGTAGGCGTATCGGGCCGGCAAATGTTCCAAAAGCTGAGAAATGACCTTGACCGCCTTGCCCTGCGCCTGGTGCAGGAACTCCTTGTTGCGCATCAGCGCCTTTACGGCTTCGTGCTCGTAGTAGCCCCGGGGATTGCTTTGGTCAGCTGCCCGAACCTCATCCGTGAAAAGGGACATTCCCCCCTCCCCCAGCATCTGCATCATCATAGAAGTACCCGAGCGCGGCAAACCGGACACCACCGTGATCACGCCCTGAACATTCTCGACAATGGCGCCCGAAACCGCGGCTGCCTTCCCGGGCTGGTCCAAATGGTCGCGGTAGAGGCGCTCCAGCCACTGCCGGGAACGGTTTAAGCCCGGTGCCATGTGCAGGGCCACCTCAAATGCTTCGACGGAGCGCTCGTACTCGCCCAAAGCATGAAGCGCTTCGCCCAAATGATGATGGGCAAAGGGGAAATGGTAAATCAACCCAACGGATTGCAACAGTGACTCAACGGCCTGTTCCGGAAAACCAGCGCGAAGCTGAGCCAGCCCCAACCCGTGCCACGAAGCCGCACTTTCCGGGTCCAAGGCAAGTTCCTTTTGGAAAGCCCGGGTGGCGTCTTCCCACTGCCGCAGCATCGTGTAGCCGCGCCCAATTTGCAGGTTGAGCTTGGGCATTTGCGGGGCAGCCTCCTCCGCGGCCAGAAATTCCTCGAGCGCCTTTTTGGGCTTGTTTTCGCTGAGCAATAGCGAGCCTTCCAGGATGCGCAGTCCCGGGGTGAGCTTTTCGCTGGCCGCCTTGATTGTTTCCACAACGCCGCGGCATTCTGAAATTTTGCCGGCACTTTGGTAGCAGCGCGCCAGGCGCATGCCGTATCGGGTTTGATCGGGGTTTTCGCGAAACAAGCGCTCCAATATAGGGATCGCTTCGCCCACCAAACGGCCATCTATGTAAGCCCGGGCCAGGTAATAGTCGTTTTCATTCAGCGTATTGCGAATGGCCTTTTCCACGTTTTCATCGGGCCGCTCCACATAACCCAGCTCGATCAACTGTTCCATGGCCTCCTGATCGGCATACGCATCTTGCTGTAAATCAGGTGGATGCATGCCACAGGCACCGGGTATTGTTTCCCAACTGGCAATGACTTCCAGGGTTTGTTCTTCTTCAAAGGCGTTGACGATGACCTTGCCGTCCATGTCGCTGGCCACGGGAAGCCCGAAGAGGGTCAACAGCGTGGGGGTGACATCCAGCACACTGGCCCCGTAGATGCGCTCGTCTTTTCTAATTCCCGGCCCTTTGAGCACAAAAATGCCATAGGGACTGTGCTCCAGCGCGGGCGCTGCCGGCTCTTTGGGCAGGCTTTTGGGCCGCAGGTGATCCGGGTGGAACCCGTGATCGGAAATGAGCATAACGGTCGTGTCGGGACCAGCCAATTCCAACAAACGCTCCAACATCATGTCGTGGAAGCGGTAGGCGCTGCTCACGACATCTTTGTACAAGGCAAACATTTCGTTGGGCACACCGGGCATTTGCGGCGGGTGAAATTTCATGAACCCGTGGCAAAAGTGGTCGATGGCATCAAAGTACACCGCCAGAAAATCCCAATCCTGCTGCTCGGCCAGGTAGGTGGCCGCAGACTGTATGGAAGCCGCGTCGGCCAGAATTTTGGTCAGGGCAGCCAGACGGCGGTCCTTGCCTTGGTCCACTTTGGCCGCATCCGGCACAAAAGGCAAAAGGTGCTGCTGCGTAATTTCTCCGGAATGCACGCGAAGATTGGCCATCAAATCCGCCATTTCCGGCGGATGCACCGTGCCTGGCATCATCGTCCAGGGTTTGTCGATGGGGCTGCGCGTCTTTTGGTAAAAATTAGAGATAGCCACACCGTTAATGGGCTCTGCCGGGTGGCTCGGCCACCAGCCGATGACGTGGGTACGAAGGTTGTGCTGGGTCAGAATGTTCCAGATGGCCTTGACTTTGCGCCCGGTGTTGTACACCGGACGAATGCCCTTTCCCCCGGGATCTGGCTCCGTGAAGCCCAAAATGCCGTGTTTGTAGGGGCGTTTTCCCGTGGCAATGGAGGTCCAAAGCATGGGCGAAAGGGGCGGGTCAAGCGTGGCGAGGTTGCCCATGGTGCCCTGGTTGATGAGCTTTTCCAGGGTGGGCATCAGGCCGGCATCCAGCAGCGGATGGATCACTTTCCAATCAGCCGCGTCCCAGCCAATCACCATCACTTTTTTTGCCAGTCGTTTGCCCATGTGCTTGATTCGTTACAGCCCGCTTTGCGTGCTAGTGCTTGGAGGTAGCTTCGTCCTGGAGGTAGCGCTCGCCAGAGTAGCGCTTGGCTACCGGTACAAAAACCAGTGCCGCCAGGCCCATCAGCCCGCAGAAAAACCAAAAATACTCCGCTCCTACCAGACGGTCAGTGTGCACTGCGTGGTCTGGGCCGGGGGAATAGGTTCCGCGAAGCAACAAGGGCTGTCGGGTGGCCGCGTCCAAAAGCCCGAAACTTTGCGCCCCGGGATTGATGGCTGCCAGCAAAAAGGTGCCCTGCAACCGGACCGTATCGGCGGGCTCGCCGTCTTTAGCGGGCACCAGACGCTCCAAACCGCAGTCGCCGCTGAACATAATTTTTCTTCCGTTGATGAGGTCTGGTGCCTTATCGCTTTCGCTGATTGAGCGGACAGAGCGGAGCCTGAGCGGGGCGAAGTTGGCATCGGCATTTGCTGCGGGTTGCGGGAGCCCTTGGCCGGTGTCCGTTGCCACAGCAGCCACAACCGCCGCGATAGGAAAGTCTGCGCGGATGAAGCGATTGACCTCAACGGCCAGAAAATTGCCGGCGGACAGCGACAGAAAATACAGCCCCATCACCAGCGATTTGGCTGGATTTGGCGCCTGCGTATACGCGAATTCCAAACAGGTCATAGAAATGAGCACTTCGGCCGCGGTCATGGCCACATAAGCCCAAAGTTGGCCGCTCACCGAAGCTGACTGGCCGTTGAAAATTCGCAGTTCCAAAGTGGCAATGATAGCAAAAGACAAGGCTGCCAAAAACATACCTAAGCCTATCTTTCGCAGCGCCGTAGAAGCAATACCATAACGCGCCGACATAGGATACAATACGGCGCTGAACAAGGGCACGAACAGCAAAATCAGCGCGGCATTGACCGCTTGAATTTGCGATGGCAACAGCGTCACCGACCAGCCAAACAGCCTGACGCGCTTGTCCATCAAATCACTTTGGGCTTGAAGCACCCAGGAACTGCCCGTCTGGTCATAAAGCGACCAAAAAACGGCCACCAGCGCAAAGACCGGCAGCAGCCGCAGAATGGCACGACGCGTTTCGCCCGCAAACAGGGTTTGTTTAAAAACCGGCCATCCTGACGGGGCAATGCTGCGGTACTCCGTACGACCGTAGTAAAAGACCGCTGTGGCCAACAACATAAGTCCACCGGGCACACCAAACGCTACGTGGGGCCCGAAATCTCGCAAGAGCCACTCTCCGGCCAACGTGGAAAGCACCGCACCCACATTGATGGAAAAGTAAAACCAGGCGTAGGCCTTGTCCAGCAAGTGGCTGTTTCCCCGGCTAAACTGATCGCCCAAATGTGCGGAAACACAGGGCTTGATGCCCCCCGCCCCGATGGCGATCAGGGCCAAACCCCCGGAGAGTCCCAGGCGGGTGTGGTCAAGTGCCAACACCAGGTGGCCCAGGCAGTACACCAGCGACAGCGCCATGATGGTCTTGTACTTGCCCAGGAAAATGTCCGCCAACAGCGCGCCGATGATGGGCAGAAAATACACCCCCATGATAAAGGTGTGGTACCAGATTTTGGCTTCTGATTCCGTCATGGGATCAGCCTGCCCGGAGCTGTCCAGCAAATACTTGGTCATAAAGACCGTCAGGATGCTCCGCATGCCGTAGAACGAGTAGCGCTCCGCGGCTTCGTTGACCACGATGTAAGGCAAGCCGCGCGGCATGCGCATTTTGCGCGAAGGCGGGTGGGTGGCGTCTGGAACGTCGGACATTAAGATGTTTAAGACAACTCCGACCGCTGTTTGCTCGCCGCTTTCAGCGATTGGCTATACATAACATAAGCTATGATACAAATCACGCCAAGGCCAATCCAACTGTTGGCCGTTATGTTCAGCAAGGGGTACAAATCACGGTTGCCAGTGGCAGCTATGGGAAGGGCCAGCCCGATGCCCAACAGCGCTTCGCCCGTAATCAATCCGGCAGCAATCAGCAAGCCGGTGCGCTCTGCCGCACCGCGAACAGATTCCGCATGCTTGTGGTTGAGGCCCTTAAGGTTTAACCCCCGGCTTACGGCCCATGCAATCAGCCCCCCGAACATGATGGCGCTGTCCAGTTCAAATGGCAGGTAAAGCCCTACCCCCACGGCCAGCACCGGAATGCGGAACGAAGACCCGCGCCTGCGCTGGATTTCGTCAGCCAAAATGATGAGCGCCGCAATGCCTGCACCTGCGCCGACCAGCCCCCAGGGCAGGTTCCGATTAAACACCCCCCCCGCCACCGAAGCCATAAGCCCCGCTTGCGGTGCGCTGAGTGCCTCGCTGCCGATGCCATACGTTCCGTGAAGCAGGTTTAACACAGCAGGCAGCACGAGTGCCGCAGACACCACGCCCAAAATCTGCATGATTTGCTGGTTTCGAGGAGTAGCTCCCAGCAAGTACCCCGATTTGAGGTCCTGCATGTTGTCGCCGGCAATAGCTGCGGCACAACAGACCACCGCCCCAATTAAAATGGCTGCAGCGGCGCCCTTGGCCGGATCGCTGGCGGTGCCCAACAAAACCAGCAACATGAGCGAAGCCGATAGAATCGTAGCAATAGTTACGCCCGAAATAGGGTTATTGGAACTGCCCACTAATCCGGCCATGTAACCGGCCACTGCCGAAAACAAGAAGCCGGCAAAGACCATAACCAACGTCATGAAAAGCGAAATACCGGTTTGCCCAATTTCTGCCTGGTAAATCATGAAAATAGGCACCACCAGCACTCCAATGCCGATCAACACCCAGCTCATGGGCACGTCCAAATCGGTTCTGAGTACGTTCAATTGACTTGCACCTTTTTTAAACGCTGCCATACCTTCTCTTACGGCCATAGCCAATGCGGAACGGATGGAAATTACCGCCCAAAGTCCGCCCACCACCATCGTGCCGACCCCGAGGTAGCGCAAGCGCTTGCTCCACAACTCGCCAGCCAGTTCCGCCGGACTCGCGTCTGACGCCAAACCCAATTCGCCCATCAGGTTCTCCGCACCGTGCAGGTTGAGGTAAACCGGCATGGCAATCCACCATGTGATCACCCCTCCGGCAAACACCAGCGCGGCAATGCGCAGCCCAACGATGTAGCCCACCGCAATCAAAGCAGGCGAAAGGTTCATGCCAAAAAACAACAGGCTGCGCCCGCCCTGGACCCAAGTGGCTTTTTCGAGCACGCCCCCCCAAAGCCCAAGCCCGGCCTCCGTGAACTTGACCGCAGCCCCCGCCAACGCCGACCAAACCAGAAAGACCACCGACTTACCCCCTTCCGCACCTGATTTCAGCACTTCAGCGGTGGCAATGCCCTCCGGGAATTGCAGGGCCTGGCGAACAATCAGCGCCCGGCGCAGCGGAATGGTGAACAGCACGCCCAGCACCCCGCCGCACAGCGAAATGAAAACCGTTTCCAGGTAGTGAAAATTCTCCCAGTAGCCCATCAGGACCAGCGCCGGTAGCGTAAAAATGACCCCGGCTGCCAGCGATTCGCCGGCGGAAGCGGCTGTTTGAACGGCGTTGTTTTCCAGAATGGTGCCGTTTCGCAGCAGCCTCAAAATGCCCATGGACATCACGGCTGCCGGAATGGACGCCGAAACGGTCATGCCTGCGAACAGCCCCAAATACGCGTTTGCTGCTGACAACACGATGCTCAGCACTACGCCCAGCACAATAGCCCGAACCGACAACTCGGGCATAATCTCCGAGGCCGCTACATAAGGACGGTGTTCCATGTCGGCTAAAATAGCCCCCGGAACCCGCAACGCGAAGTGTACACTTTGCATACTCTTGATGGGGATGGTTTGGCGCGAACATCTTAATTTTAAAGAATCCACCTTATGGCTTCTTTTCGATTTATGATATTCACTACTTCCTCATCTTTCTGGGGAAGGGCCCATTTCACGCTGGCGACCGCGCTGGCGCCTTTGCGGCTGTTTGCGCTGGCG
>CAYSDI010000032.1:0-30781 GCA_964429745.1 uncultured Chitinophagales bacterium
CCACCACCTCCACCGCTGCCACCCTGACGGGGTTCGCGGGGACGTGCTTCATTGACTTTCAGGGCGCGACCTCCGAAGTCTTGATCGTTCATGCCCTCAATAGCGGCTTTTCCTTCTTCGTCGTTGGGCATGGTGACGAATGCGAACCCGCGCGGACGGCCGGTCTCCCGGTCCATCACGACTGCCACGTCTTCGACTTCTCCGAATTGTTCGAAGGCGTCGCGAAGATCGTCCTCACTGGCCGAGAACGGCAGATTTCCAATGTAAAGCTTCATGCAAGTAATTGAGTAGGGTGCACCGGCCACAGTTTTTTTTGGCCAACACACCTTTGGATTGAAAGGTAAAAGTACGCCTTCCGCGGAACCGGGATACTTTTCAACAAATATTATTTTCTATTGGTAGAAAAAATAAGTTTTATAATTTATTCATATTATGCCGATTAAATACTTTAGGCCCAGTATTCACGCCACTGAACCCGCGTGAAAATTCGTTCTTTAGGGCCTAATTATCCACATTTCATCCCGCATAACTGCTTTTAAGCCCCGCCAATGATCCTGATTCGCCTCACCGAAGAGTGGTTTCCGCGGCTCGCTGAGCTGGATACTACGCTGGAAAGCACCGCGGTCTATGCCCTGCACGGTGGCGTGCTACATCGGCAGGAACATGGCGCGCCCGAGCGGAGTGTTTCGGTTTCCGATCTGGAGCAGACGTGCAACCAATTGCAGCACTTGGACCAAAATGGCGGGTTAGTCATGGGGGCGCAAGCTTCTGGCCGACTGGTTGCGCTGGCTGCCATAAGCGGAATCGAACCGGAACATGACCCGGCCTGGCGAACACTCGTCTCCTGCTATATTGACCGGCAATGGCGACGCAAAGGGCTAGGATCGGCTCTCTTGCGCGCCCTGAGCCGCGAAACTGCGCGTGAAGGCGCGGAGTACATGTTCATTCCGTCGCTGCCTGCTGCGGATACCGTGGAATTCTGGCTTCGCCGTCGAGCGAGCCTGTTGCCCCCGGATCAAACGCCACCGTCGTTTCGGATTCAGGGAGCCATTCCCCTGAAACTGACTTTGGCCAATATTTAACAGGTTGCAGGGCGAAGAATAATCGGCTCCGGGCTATTTTGGCGCTTTATACACCCCTTCAACTCAACCCGCCATGAGCAACGTCACCATTCCCGAGGGTTACCACGCCGTTACCCCTTATCTGGTGCTGGAGGACCCAGCCGAGGCGATCCATTATATGAAGCAAGTGCTGGACGCCACGGAGATTTTGGCTCCGATGCACCGCGAAGACGGCACTATCATGCATGCTGAAATGCTGGTGGGCAACTCGCCGATCATGCTGGGCGGCGCTACCAGTGAATGGCCGCGATTGCCGGCTATGTTGTACGTCTACGTCGCAGACGCAGATGAGGCGTACCGCAAAGCCATGGAATTGGGCGGCGTCAGCCTCATGGAGCCTACCGATCAGCCCCACGGTGACCGATACAGCATGGTTCGCGATACGCAGGGCAACCAATGGTGCATGGCGCAGGTGTTGGAAAAGGTCAGCGAAGAGGAACTGCGCGCCCGCTACGGGCAGTCCTGAGAATTTATCCACATTTGGGTGGAAGCTGCGTTTCAGTTGAGTCTTTCGGCTGAATTGCGTAATATTTGTAACCATGGACAACCGCAATCCGCTCACTTACGAAGCGGCCGAAATTCAACTGGCCGAATTGCTTGCGCAAGACCTCGACGTGCGCCAGAACTACGACCATTACAGCACGGACGACATGTACACGTGGAGCACCGTGTTCAGCAATCTCTTCCACCGGGCCTGGCCAGACCGGGCTCACCCGGAGTTTCTGGAAGGCGTTGATCGCCTGCGGCTCATGTACCACATTCCCAAAGTCAGCGCGGTGTCCAATCGCTTGCAGGAGTTGGTAGGTTGCCGGCTGTATTTCGTCGAAGGGCATACCGACCCAACCACCTACTTGCTGAGCATCGCACGCAACTATTTTCCGGTTACTGTCTGGTTGCGCAAACCCATTCAGATTGGGTACATCGAAGAGCCGGACATGGTGCATGAAGTGCTCGGGCACGCGGTCATGTTGAGCAACAAGTTGTATTTCGAACACCACCGCCGCATTGCACAAGTGTTCCTGGACATCATGAAGCAGGCACCCATGAGCACCATCGAGCTTTTGGCGGAATGGGTAGCGCGCTTTTACTGGCGCACCATTGAGTTCGGGCTCACCCGCGACGATTCGGGCCGGGTTCGGGTGTATGGGGTCGGCATCCTTTCTTCTGCAGAAGAAACCATTCGCAGCCTGGAGCCGGGCGCTTCGCACGTGTATTTGCCGGACGATCCCCATCTGGCCTGCCGCATGTTGATTGATGAGGCGTATGAGTTGGACGAAAGCGGCAATTACACCGGCAAAGGCGGCATGCGCACCTATTACGTCGTGAACGGATTCCACCACTTCCACACCATGGTCAATGCGTTGAAGGATGTGATCACCAAAAAACTGGCACAGGAAAAACCGGTGCCCATCGGCTGAATCGCACACCACCGTTGAATACTACCACCTTAGTCCCCATTCGCCCGTACAGGCCCGGTGATTTGGGAGCCGTCCAACGCATTTACGGCCAGGCCATTGCCGCCGGATTTTGCACCGCAGATCTGGAACCGCCCCACCAAAGCCGCTGGGATGAATGGGGCAAAACCCACGAAGACCCGCGTTTTCCCGTGTACATCTGGGAAGAGAAAGGGCAGGTGTTGGGTTACTGTTCCCTAACGCCGTATCGGCCGGGTCGAAGGGGTTTGTCGCGCACCGCAGAGATTAGCTACTTCGTTGATTATTCTAACCACGGCAGAGGCATTGGCCGGTCGCTGGTGCTGCACACGCTGGAGCAAGCCGTCGCACTCGACTTTCACGTGCTCTTTGCCATTATCCTGGAGGCCAATCAACCCAGTCTGGACTTGCTGGCGGAACTTGGCTTTTCGCGCTGGGGCTATTTGCCGGAGGTGTTCCGCTACGCCGGGGCCTGGCACGGACAGGTTTACCTTGGCAAGGTTTTATGAAACGAGTGGCTTTCCTGAGTATTGACAGCTTGGATGCTTTTGTCTGTTACGATCATCTGCTCGAAGCACCCCTCCGCGCGTTGGGCTGGGAGGTGGAGACGGTTTCCTGGCACAGGCAAGACATTTCCTGGCAGGACTATGATGCAGTGCTTATCCGATCAACTTGGGATTACCAGGATAATCCGGAGGCGTTCCTCAAAGCGTTGGAGGCCATTGAAGATTCGGGCGCGCATTTAGAAAATCCGCTGGAACTGGTTCGCTGGAATTTGCACAAGGGCTATTTGCGCGACTTGGAGCGACAGGGCATTAGGGTCGTTCCAACGCTGTTCCGCGATGCCGGGTCGCCGCTTAACCTGGACGATGCCTTTGCCGATGCCGGCGTCAGCGAGCTTGTGATCAAGCCAGCCATCAGCGCCAATGCGGATCAAACGTTTCGCCTGACTCCGGAAACCGCCAAAGCCCGGCATCAAGAACTCCAGCGCGTGTTCAAGGAGCGCGACGCCCTCATTCAGCCCTACTTTCCAGCCATCGCCACCGAGGGGGAATTTTCGGTGTTTTTCTTCGGCGACACGTTCAGCCATGCCATCCTGAAGACCCCCAAAACCGACGATTTTCGGGTACAAGAGGAGCACGGCGGCCACTTGCAGGCCATTGAGCCGGAGCCGTGGTTGTTGGAAGCTGCTGAAGAAGCGCTGAGCGCCATTCGTCCAAGGCCGCTTTACGCCCGCGCCGATTTTGTTCGCGACACGGGTTTGCCCGGCGCGTCCGGCGACTTTTACTTGATGGAGATGGAGTTGATTGAACCTTCGCTTTATTTCAACCTGGACCCGGATTCCCCTGCGCGTTTCGCGCGGGTGTTCCACGCCTGGATGGATCCGTTCCCGAGCGAATAACCCCGGTTCCCGCATCGGGTCGGCGCCGTAACTTGAACAGTCGTTTTGCGTATGGACTATAGGTTGCATAATGGTAACGGAACCCCTTCGCCCGAAATGGATTGGGGCATTTTTCAGCGCATTCTTTTTGACCTGGAGGTATCGGTCAACCCGAATATGCCGAACTTCGCGCTTTATGGATTTGGATTATGGAAGAGAATAGTCAGCCTTCGGGCGAACCCATCCTGGTGCTTTTTGATGTGGATGGCACCCTGATCAACAGTTACGAGTTTGACACAGAGCTTTTTGTACTGGCGGTCCGCGAGGTCACCGGCATGGTCATCAGCGGGGATTGGTCGTCGTACACCTACGTCAGCGATGGTGGGGTGCTCCAGGAAGAAATTGCGCGGCAGGGTCTGTCCGGCAATGCCGATGAATGGGAGCGAAAAGTAAAGGAGCGCTTTACAGAATTGACGCGCGAACACCTGCATTTAGCCAACGGCAACCTGGAGAAACCGGGTGCCCGTCTTTTTGTGGAGCGATTGCTCGAGCGAGGTGATTGCGCCGTTGGCGTGGCAACCGGCGGATGGGGAGGCACAGCGCGGCTCAAGTTGCAGCACATTGGTTTGGGTGGCCATTTGGCCAGTGGAAAGTTGGCCTTGGCTACTTCGTCTGATCACCACAACCGATTGTCTATCATGCGCCTGGCGGAGCGCCGGGCCAAGGCCAGTTGGGTGGCCGCGGATGATCAACCGGCACAACCTGAATACCATAAGATTTATTTTGGTGATGGCCCTTGGGATCAGCGCGCCTGTGCGGACCTGGGCTACCATTTCATTGCCATCGGCAACCGCATTGAACACCAACACCGTTTCGACGACTTCCTGGATCAGCATGCCTTGCTGCAGGCTGCCGGCTTGCGGAGCTGAGCGCATCGCTTACCTTCGCTGGCATGGACAAGTTGGGATGGGGGGTGTTGGGATCCGCCCGCATTGCCCGCAAGAAGGTAATGCCCGCATTGATGGGGGCTAAAGAAGGTCGCCTGGTGGCGCTGGCTTCGCGCGATTTGTCGCGCGCTGAAGCGGGACTAGCAGAAGCGCTGGCTGAAGCAGCGCTGCGCGGAATTTACCCTCAAGAGCGTCCCATTGCCTGCGGTTCCTACGAAGAATTGCTTGCAAACCCGCGCGTTGATGCGGTGTATATTCCCCTGCCCAACAGCGAGCACCTTGCATGGGCCATCTTAGCCCTGGAAGCGGGCAAACACGTGCTGCTGGAGAAACCAGGAGTGTTGTCGGGCCAAGAGGCCTCGCAGCTTGAAGCAACAGCCGCGCGCTACCCAAACCTCGTAGTTTCAGAGGGGCTGATGTTTCGGAATCATCCGCAATGGGACCTTGCCTTAAACTGGATTCGCGATAGGCGAATCGGCGCGCTTCGCAGCGTTCAGATTCAGTTTTCCTTTTACAGCCAAGACCCAGCCAACATTCGCAACCGCAAGGAAACCGGTGGCGGCGCCCTGCTCGATTTGGGCTGTTACACTCTTGCTGCTTCACGCCTGATTTTTGGTGCCGAGGCCAGCGCATTGCGCGCTGTGCAAAGCTTCAACGAGGCCGGTGTCGATGTGCAAACGCAGGCTGAAATGGTATTTCATCCAATGTCCGGTGCGGAGGCTGATGGCCGCGCTTTTTGGAGCACCGACATCCGGGCTGCTTACTTTCAACGCCTGGACATTTCCGGCACGCTGGGAAGGATTTTCATGGAGCGGCCCTTTAGCCCCGTTTACCACGAAGGGGTGCGGCCCGTATTATTTGGGCAGTCCGGCAATTTGCTGAATGATCCCGAACCGTTGCGAGCCGACCATTTCATCCTTCAGGCGGACCGATTTGCTCAGGCCGTGCAGGGCCGCGTACCCCTTCGCCCGGAAGAGGGGTTGCCTGATTGGGCCGTTCAGGCACGCTACATGGATGCGGTTCGGGACTCCGCTGCCTTGGATCGATGGGCAGCCGTGCTCCCCTAAACAGGGCTTTTTTTGCACAAAGCGAGAATTTTTTACGGGCTCTCACCCTAACCCACTGTTTTTTCTTGAGTTTTACCCAAACGGATACTATGAAGTTTTTAAAATACGGGGGAATGGGTTTGCTGTTGGTGTTGCTGCTGATTCAGCTCTATCCATACGGCCGCGACCACAACAACCCACCGGTGCAAGCAAGCGTTGCCTGGGATTCGCCGGAGACGGAGGCGTTGTTTGGCCGTGCTTGTGCTGATTGCCACAGCCACGAAACGGTTTGGCCCTGGTACAGCCATGTAGCGCCAGTATCCTGGCTGGTTCAAAATGACGTAGAGGAAGGCCGGGAGCAATTCAACATTTCGCTACCTGCCGGCCAACAGGGCGAAGCCGAAGAGGCAGCTGAGAAGGTCCAAGAGGGCGAAATGCCGCTCAAAGTTTATCTGCCAACGCATCCAGAGGCGCGTCTGAGCAAAGAGGAGCAAGCCCGATTGGTGGCTGGTTTGGAAGCTACGTTTGCGGCTTCCGGCCATTGAGGGCGGAGGCGCTAAGGTTTTTTCGGGCACAAAATCCAGCCTGGCTGATTTTTGGTCCCTTAAACCCGGCTAAATCCGCGTAGAAATCCCCGATGGGCGCTCCAAATTGATGCACTTGTGAATTCGGTACGCCTTTTGCTGCAACGTAGGCAGACAGACCATCAGGACATCGTGTAGGACTTGACGCGTAACATTTTTTTGCCATATGGGTAAAAGAAAGGGTTAAAATCCATAAAAAATGCGGTAGGACATTGGGATTGGCGGAAATTCTGTTTTCTTTGGTTAAGAATTGGCTTTGGGTGCAGGACTTAACCTATGCTTGACACGCATCCCGGGCAATCGAACAAGATCTCCCCCTCTCTTAGATATTCTACAGCTCCGTTTACAGCAACCTCAACAGCCCCTGCACTGCGCAACAGCAATTCTGCTGTAGGCGTTCACCCCTTCAACGCAACCTCTACGCCGATCCTCAATTTCTTCCGCTCGCCGGAAGTGACTCGTGGTCCCCGGCCTGGACTAGATAGCCAGATTGATTAAACCGTACGAGACCCGATGAACATTTTTGTGGCGAAGCTTAGTTCTTCCACCACCACCGACGACCTGCGCGAAATTTTTAGCGAATTTGGCGAGGTCACCAAAGCAAGCGTTATCCTGGACCGGGACACCGGTGAACCCCGAGGATTCGGATTTGTGGACATGCCGGACGCAGACAGCGCCCGCAATGCCATTAAGACCCTGGACGGCGCAAATATCCACGGACGCAACATTGTAGTCAAAGAAGCGGACGACCGCCGAAACGCAGGAGCACCCTCTGGGGGCGCGTCTCGAGAGGGAGGTTTCCGACCCGGTGGGGACGGAGGCTCCCGCGAAGGGGGCTACCGGCCTTCAGGTGACCGTGGCGGTGATCGTGGTGGCGATCGTGGCGGCTTCAGGCCCGGGGGAGATCGCGAAGGCGGCTTTCGCCCAGGCGGGGATCGCGGGAACGAACGCGGTGCAGATCGCGGCGCTGACCGGGGTGGCGAACGCGGTGCAGATCGCGGCGCTGACCGCAGTGCTGACCGCGGCGGCGAACGCGGTGGTTTTCGACCCGGTGGTGACGGTGGTTCGCGCGAAGGTGGGTTTAGACCTGGCGCTGACCGGCCCTTTGAACGCAGTTCTGAGCGCCCTGGCTCCCCACCGCCCAGTACTCCTGATGCAGACGGCGATTTCCGCAAGCCAGCCCGATTTGGCAAGGGCAAAGAGGTAGACCGCAAAAAAGGCGGCGATTGGGAAAAACGCGCCGCGCCCAAAAAGAGCACCCTCCCTCCTCCAAAGAAGGGCCCCAAAAAGGGCCGCAGTTTTGAGGACTTTGATGACGACTTCTGAGGCTCTTTAAGCCTTGTTGTCAGAACCAGCGTTTTCGCTTGAACATCCAGAACATGCCTCCTGAAATCAGCAGGGTGACTAGCCAGAACAAGGGATAACCTATATCCCAGCGCAGTTCAGGCATGTGATCGAAGTTCATGCCGTATATGCCGACCAAAAATGTTAGCGGAATGAAAAAGGCGGTGACCACCGTCAGCACTTTCATGATGGCGTTCATCCTTTCGTTGATAAGAATGTGATGGCGATCTTGAATTTCCTTGATTTGGTCCATATGTGCCTGAGCAAGATCTACCAATTGGATGCTTTGTTGGTGCACGTCTCGGAGGAACACGCGCACTGGGTTGGTCAGCAGTTTGGAATCGCTTTTAAGGAGTGCTCCAAGAACGTCGCGAAGCGGCATAACCGCCCTTCTGAATTCAACAGCGCTATGGCGCAGCCTCCGAATTTCAGCGGGGGCGTCCGGATTTTCACCAGCCTCCAGCGCATCCATGAGGATTTCCGCATCTTCGTCTAAGTGCTCGGCTACCAGGAAATATTCTTCTGTAATGGCGTCCAGCAGCCGGTAAAACAGGTGATCCGATCCGCGCATCCGGATCCAACCAATCTTCTCCCGAATTCGGTTTCGCACGGAGTCAAAGGCATCATCGCGGTCCTCCTGCAGCGAAAGCACGTATCCCCGACCAATCACCAGTCCCATAATCTCAGACCGTAGCACACTGTTTTCGAGCGTGATTGTTCTGGCCGTTACCAGCATGTGGGTGTCGAACTCGTATAGTGCCGGGCGCTTGCCCGCCACATCGGAATAGTCACGGGCCAGGGGGTGGAGCTCAAAACGCTTGGCTAATTCCAGCAAAAGGGCTTTGTCCGGTGCTATAATATTGACCCAATGCACCCACCCGTCTTTTAGGATAAGTTCATCTAACGTCTTGATTTTCAACTCTTCCACCTGAGATTCGCAATACCGGGTCAGGTGCAATTCGGGCGGGAAGGCCGGAATAGGCTCCGCACGCATCATTTTTTTTTTCGCTGACTTCATGTTAACTTCAAGTTACTCTGACACTTTGTAAAAAGTAGGAGATCTTTGCTTATTGACGTTTATGGGAGAGATTATTGGCATACAAAAGCAGACTTCCGCTCAGAATGCACTCCAAAGTGCACACGAAAGCCTGCTGGACCAAGGCAAGAGCAGACGCAAAGCTTATGTTTTGCGCCAATTCAGCAAACCGGGCACCTACATCCGCATTACTCGTTCGTTGCTCGCGGGCACTCTAAGCCCCTTCGAACAAGCCTTGCGACTCCAAGATCAGAATGACTCCAGAGCAAGCCTCTGGTACCGAAAAGCCATTCAAGCCGGTGAAGGGGTAGCCGATTCGTGGTGCAATCTCGGTATCATGGAATCAGGCGCGGGTTGGAAAAGCCGAGCCCTGCATTGTTTCCAGCAAGCGATCCGTGTGGAGCCCCGGCATTTTGGTGCCCAATACAGCCTGGCCAACTTGTATTATGACAACGGCGAGTTAGACTTAGCGCGATTGCATTATAAAATTGCGTCTGAAATCTCCTCGGATTACCCACCATTGCTTCATCAGGAAGCTATGCTCGCGCTTTTGGATCGGCATTATACAGAAGCTATTTCCCTGTTGCGCCGTTACATTCTCCTGGTAGATGGACAAGGCCGAATCCGCGCCGAACGGCTCATCCAACGCATCAGCGCAGACGTAGCCATGGATGGTACCTAGCATAGGAAGTCCCCTATAGGCTGCTCCGCAGATCGCTCCTTCTTCATTTCTTTGAGGATGTCCTTAAACGCCATCGCCCCGGATTTCTCCAGGGCGATGACGTTCAGTGCGTATCGTTCAGTGCTGATGCAAAAGTGATTATTCCTTTGAGGCAATCCAAGCGTAAAATAAGACCATCCAAACCTTTCCAAGGCCGCAAAAGCGCTTTCAAGGCATTGATTACCAAGGATTTGAAAGCGCTTTGGTACTCCTTTCCAAACCGCGTAAACGCGCTAAAAATTCTTGCTTTCTCAGAAAACTACCGGGAGCTCACCCTTTGGTTTATCCGTCCGCTGGCTGTGTTCCAGGAAAGCAGGTACACCATGCCTGGCTGCGAGGGAATTCCAGGAAACACCGTTCGTTGACCGTCAAAAGGCCAGCTCGCTACCAGTCGCCCGTCTAATTGGAACAATTCCAACTTGCCCGACTGGCCGGAAAAGCCTGCGGCTTCTACCTGTAGGTTGCCCTGGCTCAATGAAGCCACAAGCGCAGTATGGAAAACAGGAGAACCCAACCCGGATACAACTCGCAGGGTGATGGGATTCGATGCATCGCTTAGCGTATTTAACTGAGCATTGCTGCCATCGGCTATGCTGAGCAAAAAGACCCGGTAGGGAGCATCGTTTACAAGGAGATTGCCCGCCACGGTGCGCGAAGTAGGGGTGAGGAGAACGTTTTGCACGCCGCCTAACGGGGGAAGGGCCGTAAAATTTCCAGCAACAATAGCTTCTGCAGCAGCGAGATCAAAGCTGGCCACTTGGGCGCTGTCTACCACCATAAGGCGGTATTCGCTCACCGTGGTTTCATCCAACGCATTGTCAAAGACCACGCGCAAATCGCTGCCGTTTCCGTTGTTGCCAACGTCGCTGGCTTCCGGATTGCGCGCCGTACTGGCGGCAGCCAACAGCGTTACTTCATTGGAAGCATCGGACAATTGATTGAGCGTGGCAGTAGTGCCGTCTGCTACACTAAGCACAAAACATTGGTAGGCGGTTCCTGGCGCAATCAGCGCCCCCTCGGCATCGCGACCGCCTGCTCCAAAAGTCACTACGGGATCTGCGCCTGTTGGCGCAATTGAAAGGTAGCGATCAGGAGCAAGGGTTTCTGCGGCGCCTAATGTGAAGGAAGCCGCGGATGCGGCAGGCACGGCAATGGCCCGGTAGCTGCCGATGGTGCTTTCGTCTGCCGCTCGCGCAAAACGGAGTTCCAAATCGCTGCCGTTGCCGTTGTCGGTGATGTCTGCTGCGAGCAGTGCTGTTGCCGGGTCAGCAAGCACACCCAAGGGACCTGTATCTCCCGTGGCAATAGGCACTCCCGGGTTGTCCTCCCAGGCGTAACTGACCACGATAACTTCGCTGTCGCGGGCAATTTTGCAGCGAATCCAGGCATTGTAGGTGTTTCCGTCACCTGCCAGGAATTCCATACCTAGATACGCATCCACGGTGTCGCCCGGGAAACCAGGTACCCATTGCCCGAAAACGCTCCCGTAATTTAAGCTGGCCCAAGGCACCGGACCACTGGTTCCCAGAACCAAATTGGGAACGGCACTTGCCCCGGCTCCAACCAAAACGCCGCTTGCTAATGCACTGGGATAGAGAAAACTACCTGGATACCCCGCCCCGACAAAGGCATTTCCCAGCCCATCAAACCCACCGACCTGATTGGTGGAATAGATGGTTTGCAATACGTTGGCATCAAAGACCCCGTCTCCATCAAAATCCAGCAGGAGGTCATCCAGGATCAGGCTTTGGTTGACTTCCATAAAGTTGATGTCGGCACGCACAGTGGAGCTGGAAGCTAAAAATGCTCCAGCAACAGCGGCATAGGATGAAAGGGGGAAATTGCTTGAAACCCCCTTTTTTATCTTTAAATATTCCATAATAAAAATTAAATTTTAATTACAAGACGGCAGAACTGTTTCGTTAAAATAGAAATTTTTCGTTAAAGAATACAAGAACAGTTTAGAAGTTCCCGCTATGGTGGAGGTTAAACGTTAACAATACGGCTAAAAATTTAAAATTCAACTTAGTTCATCCAATCAATGAACTTGCTTTAAGCCCTCTGGCGATGCGTAGCTTCGCAGCGGCATTGCGGGCATTTTCATCTGCCGGGCGGCCAGAAGGTCATGATGCGCATCATCGGAATTACGGGAACCAACGGAGCGGGAAAGGGAACCATCGTGGAATACCTGGTCCGCGAATACGGCTTCCTGCATTTCTCGGTCCGGGCCTATCTGGTGGAGCAGTTGGTTCGCCAAAACCTAACGCCCAATCGGGACCGGATGGTTGATTTGGCCAATGCGCTTCGCAAGGAGCGGGGACCAAGCGCCATGGCTGAAATTTTATACGAAGCCGCCGCAGCCAGCGGCCAGGATGCCGTGATTGAAAGCATCCGGACGCCAGGTGAGATTGATGCCCTGGTCTCAAAAGGTCGGTTCTGCCTGCTGGCAGTAAATGCAGATCCGCGGCTCCGCTACGAGCGCATTGTGGCTCGCGCTTCAGAGACAGATCAAGTGTCGTTTGAGGTCTTTGTTGCTGAAGAAGCGCGTGAAATGCAAAACGAAGACCCTAATAAGCAGAACTTACAGGCCTGCATTGCGCAAGCCGATTACGCCCTTCGAAATGACGGATCCTTTGAGGCCCTTTACGAGCAGGTTGCCGGGGTGCTTCGCAAAGCATCCTTTACTTGAATTGTTAGCTATGCCTGAACAAACCTACCAACGCCCCACGTGGGACGAGTACTTTATGACCGTGATGGATGCCATTTCAAAACGGGCAACCTGCAACCGCGGGCGAAGTGGCTGTGTCATTGCCCGCGACAGGCAATTGTTGGTTACTGGCTACGTGGGCTCCCCGGTGGGTTTGCCGCACTGCGATCAAGTGGGCCACCTCATGAAGAAAGTGATCCATGTGGATGAGAACAACCGCGAAACCGAACACTGCGTGCGAACGGTACACGCCGAACAAAATGCCATCTGCCAGGCGGCCAGGCGCGGGGTAGCGCTTGAAGGGGCTACGCTGTATTGCCGCATGACGCCTTGCCGGACTTGCGCCATGCTTATCATCAACTGCGGAATAGTGCGAGTGGTGTGCGAGCGAAAATACCACGCCGGCCAGGAGAGTGAACAAATGTTCAATGATGCCGGCATTCAGTTGGACTACTTTCACGAAGAGTTGCAAGCTTACGAGTAGCAAAACTCTTCCACTTTTGTGTAGTTACCGCCGTGCTGCGCGGTACTCAAAACAATCTTCCCGTTCAACCGGGTGAAAGTAGTCGCACTCGCTAAGCAAAATCTGCGCGGTGGTTTCATAGACCGCGGCAATTTCAACCCGAACACCGCGTGACTTTAAGTGCCGGATTAACTCCACATAATCCGCATCGCCGGAACAGATGACGATGCAGTCTACCTTGTCGGCGATTTGCGTGGCGTGGATGGTCAGTGGAATGTCAGCGCTTTTGTGGCAAGGCACCACGGTGCCGTAAAAGCGGTCGTGCAGGCGACCGGCCAGTTTTTCGGAGATGCTTCGACCCTCCCTGAAATACTTGAGACGGTTGAGGGAACGCCCCCCCACCAGTCTGGGAATCAGGTGGTCAAAGTCAATCATTATGCTCGGGTGATTGTACACCCCCTGAACGCTGCGTTCAATGTTGTTGCCATCAACCAAGATGGCAACAGTCTGATTAATTGGTACGTCTTCCCGACTCATGGATTGTCCTAATTTTCAAATATAATAC
The DNA here is from genome assembly GCA_964429745.1 of uncultured Chitinophagales bacterium. Classification (GTDB taxonomy): domain Bacteria; phylum Bacteroidota; class Bacteroidia; order Chitinophagales; family BACL12; genus WGOA01. Next base: position 13,349 of record CAYSDI010000032.1, read on the forward strand.
AAACAAACCCCTCTAATTCATACGCTGCTCTGGCTGTCTCCAGGCCTTCCAGGTCATTGTCGCAGCCTTCAACTGGCGGTCGGGCCCCAACAGGGTCCAGGCACTGGATGCAGTAGTCGCCTGAGCAGGAAACGCTAAAAAGCATCAGCAAAGCCAGCAGGGACAGAAAAAGGGGCTTGCGCATACACGGCATTTGGTAAAGGTACCCACCTTCGTGCAAAGCCACTGCCTGGTACGGTAACCCACCTTCGGGCAAAGCCACTGCCCCGGACGGTAACCTCAAGCCGTTGCTCAATGCCCGGAAAGCAATTCGGCCGTAGCGTTTTTACCCAACATAGCCGAGGCGGTCAGGATGCCGCCCATCAGCGCACCGCCAATGCCGCAACTCACCACATCCTGGCCCGTGAGCCACAGGCCATTGACGCCAGTGCGCGGTCTCAAAACCGGCTCTCGAAAGCGCTGCGGAGTATGGGCAAGGCCGTAGATTTCGCCCTGGTGATACCCGGCAAAATGGGCAGTAGAAAGCGGCGTGGACAGTTCCTGGGCTTCAATGTGCCCGCGAACCTGCGGCTCCAACCGGTACAGCGGCTCCAACAGGCGCTCTGTCAGGCTGGCCTTGAGCGCCTCGTAGTCGTCGCCGCGGTGTTTCCAGCGCGTTTCTGACCATGGGGCAAACCGCTCCCAAGGCGCAAGCGTAATAACTTCTATGGTTGAACGCCCGGGGTATCGGCGGGTAAAGTCCGGGTCTTTTGCCGCGGGAAAGGAGATATAAGCCAACGGCAACGGCGCTTCGGGATCTGCGAGGAAGCGGGCCACATGGGCGTCGTGGTCGTAGCCCTCCGGGTAAACCCAATAATTGGCTCGCGGCAGTTTGAGCGCTGCAGCCGTGGCATCCAAACCCAGATAGAGGCTGAGGTGCGAAGCAGAGGTTCCAATGTTGGTCACTTTTTGTTGCCAACCAGCGGCTTCCGGTACGGCATCGCCCAGCAGCGGACCAAAGGTGTTCCAGGCACCAGCTCCGCTCACCACCGAGCCGGCTTCAATTTGGTAGCCATCTGCCATGACAACGCCAGTGGCCCTTCCCCCGCGAACCATAATATTTTCTACGCTTGCGTTGGTGTAAATGGCACCGCCTCGCTGCGTGATTTGCGGAGCAATGGTTTCAAAAATGCGCGACGAGCCTCCGACTGGAAAAGCGCCGCCCTTGAAATAGTGCTTGACCAACACGGCGTGCATCGCAAAAGAGCTCTGGGCTGGGGGCAGGCCGTAGTCGCCGTACTGGCCGCAAAGCACACCAATCAATTGTTCATTGCGCGTCAGGCCGCGCAGCACTTCCAGTGTGGTCTGATCGGAGTAACGGAGAAATTTGCGGCGCATCCATGGCCCGGCCACTGCACTGGCCAACGGGGGCATGGCTTTTTCCATGAAGAATGTCCGGGCGGAGCGCGACGCGCCAAAAACAGCCTCCATGTAGCGGTCTATGGCTAAGTGTTCTTTCGGGAAGTACGCTTTCATGCGCTCGGCAAAAGCGCGCGCACCTTTGGGCAGTTCGTAGAGCGTTTCGCCGAACACGAGGCGGTCGTAGACATCGCCAACGTCTGCCCATTCCAACTGGTTTTCGCTCAGGGCATCAAACAGCTTGCGCAACCCCGACGAAGGGTCGTGGACTTCGCCGATGTAGTGGATGCCAACGTCCCATTCGAACCGTTTGCGCTTGAAAACATGGGTAAAGCCTCCCGGCGTGTAATGCTGCTCCAGCATCAGCACTTTCTTGCCCTGCCGAGCTAACAGGACCCCGCAGACCAGCGAACCCAGCCCGCTGCCAATCAAGACAACATCCCACTTGCCCTCAGGCCGTTGTTTTTTGTACGATTGGACCAGGGGCTGCTGGGCAAAATGGGGTTCTTGGGTCGAGTCCATGGCTGTGGTGTTACCGCGCGTTTTGGCCGATGGCCCGAGCGGTCCACGAAGAAAAACACCCGACCGACGGAAACCAAATAGTGTTTTCGGTCGTTATTAAACCATATTCAGGGTCTTCTGCGGGCCGTATTTCAGGATTAGCCCGTTCAATTCATTTTCTCATGGGCATTTTTGATCGAATTTTCAGTGGGGAAACCCCTGCTTCTTCCACAGCGTCAACCGCTAAAACAAGTGCTCCGATTTGGAACGCCTTGGAGCGAACTGCGCAAATTCAGGAAATTCTGAAGCGCTCTTACGAGCAACCCTGCCTGATTTTCAAACATTCCACGCGTTGTTCCGTCAGCGCCATGGCCTTTAACCGTCTGGAAACGGGGTGGAGTGTGCCCGCCGAGGCACTCAATTGCTGGTTTTTGGACCTGATCGCTTTTCGCGAGCTATCGCAGGCTGTTGCACAGACGTTCAGCGTTCATCACGAGTCGCCGCAGATTTTGTTGGTTCGAAACGGTGCTGTTTTTTATCACAGCTCCCATTCGGCCATCCACCCAACGGCTATTCGCGAGGCACTTGCACAAGGTTGACCAAGGGGCTGTTTTTGCAAGGAAAGGGTGTGCCGAACAAACCAAGCAAGTCCTAGTAAGGCCATGCCGGCCCTGTCTATTGTGTTAACAGAAACGTAACCTTGGGTTAACATTGACCTGCGTTTCCCCATAATTCGGCCGAACTTTGGGCCATATGGATGCAACTTTCGCTCGGCAAAGCCTGACTATTGCTTTTTTTCTCGCCATTACCGCGTCGCTATCTGCCCAAACCATCGTTTTTACCGAGCTGAACTACCACAGCGATTCCATTCGCAGCCCAGCCGATTGGCTTGAAATCCAAAACATTGGTCCCAATCCGGCAATATTAACCGGGTGGTACCTCAAAGATGGCGTGCCGGCAAACCGTTTTAATCTTCCAGGAGGCATGGTGCTGGGGGCGGGGCAGTTTTTAGTTATCTCTGTCGATCTCGCGTCGTTCAGCACCGTCTATCCCACGGTCACCAACGTCATTGGCGAAGCCAACTTTCAATTCAGCAATTCTGGCGAGCGGCTTAGCTTGTTCAACGCCAGCAATGCGCTAATGGCTTCGTTCGTTTACACGGACTCCCTTCCCTGGCAAATGGGCTCCGACGGGCACGGGCGCACGCTGGAAATCGTCAACACCTCCGCTGACCCCAACGACCCGGCCAATTGGTTTGACGGCTGTATGTACGGTACTCCAGGCCGCGCATACGCCCCTTGCGAGCCGCCGTTGGTGCTTTCTGAAATCAACTACAATTCAGCGCCAGGCAGCAATCCAGGCGATTGGGTGGAATGGCACAACCGTTCCTCAGCGGCCATCAACCTGAGCAATTTCGTGCTTAAAGACCAGCGCGACACCAACCTTTTCGTCATACCCCCGGGCACGAGTCTGCCAGCCGGCGGGTACCTGGTCATGGCACGCGATCTGGACAGCTTTCAGGCGGTCTTCCCGGATGTAGCCAATGCCATAGGCTCCTTTGGCTTCAATTACAGCGGGGATGGCGAAGTCATTCGTTTGTTTGGTCCGGACGGCTCTATTGCTTTCAGTGTTGTATACAACGATGGGCTTCCCTGGCCTCAGCCAGCCGACGGTTTTGGCTACACGTTGGAATTGGTCAATCCAAATGGTCCAATGAACCGCTATTTCAACTGGTTCGATGGCTGCCCAATGGGTTCGCCGGGAGGACCTTTTGAACCCTGGTGCTGGGCAGCGGGCAATTTTGATCCTTTGCTGCCTGACCTGCAGTTGAGCGTGGTACCAGGAGCCATTCGAACTACATGGCCCGCTTCAGGCAGTGGCCAACTTCTGCTGGTGGATGCTTACGGACGGATCGTTTACAGCGTCCAGGAAAGTGTTCACAAGGAGGTCATTATTCCTGCTTCTGCGTTGCCCGCTGGCGTCTATTGGGTTGTTTATCAGGCAGACACGGGTGCACGGATCAGCAAAGGTGTTTTTTGGCCTGGGTATTGACCCGCCAGGTCCAATCAGTTTTAGGAGTGCCTTTGCATAAAGTGGTGAGAAAATCGTTACCTTCCGATTACAAATCCACCTCATGTATAAGCCTTACCTTCGTCTACTCGCCTTTTCTGGCCTGTTCAGCCTTGCCCCTGTTGCTTTTGCGCAATTGGCCGTATGGTCTGAACCCTCGGATTCCAACTTCATTTTCGCCCTGTCCGGCCCCGGAATCATCGTGGAAAATCCAACGAGGAATTGTGCTCCGGATGCCTCCGGCTTTTTTGATGCCTCTGCGGCAGTGCTGGACTTAAGCAGCGGCGCCATGTTGTCTTCCGGCCTGATTTGGGATGCCCCCGGTCCTAACAACAACGGGAGCACAAGCACCTCCCACGGTTGGCCAGGTGATGCGGATTTGGATGCAATGCCCAGCAGTATCGCGTTGAGTTACGATGCATGCGTCATAGAATTTGACATGCGTGTTTCTTCTGATACGTTAAAGTTGGATTACATATTTGGGTCAGAAGAGTACCTGGAATTTGCCGGCAGTTCGTTTAACGACGTTTTTGCCTTCTTTCTGAGTGGCCCGGGCATTAGCGGCACCGTCAACATCGCGTTGGTGCCAGGCACAACCGAGCCTGTTTCCATCAATACCATCAACGATTTTATGAACCCTACGCTGTACGTTGATAACGGCGACGGCTTCAGTGGCCCGTCAAGCACCGATTCCACCTACGTGGAGTTTGACGGATTGACTGTTCAGTTGCAAGCCAAACACCCGGTTATACCAGACTCGACCTACCACATGAAGCTGGTCGTCGCAGACGTGGGTGATGGAATTTTTGATTCGGGCGTGTTTCTGGCTACTGGTGCTCTCGGCAGCCTTCGTTTGGGCGAAACGTTCGTAGCTGATGGCGATGGATCTGCTGTTCGCGAAGGCTGTGGCGTGGGCACGCTGACCTTTTCGCGAGACCCGATTACTGCGGACACTCTTTGGCTGGACTTGGCCTATGAAGGCAGTGCGGACGCCAGCGATTTCTACGAATTGCCTGCCCGCGTAGCCATTTTGCCCGGTGAGTCAGAAGGCTCAGTGGTGCTTGAAGGCATGTTGGATGACGTGGCAGAAGGATTGGAGATCCTGACCATTCACCTATACAATCCCCAGTCCGGCTACATTTACCGCACCATGGATATCCCCGTTGCAGACGGAGAGCGCGTGGACTTCACCTACACCAATGCCACGCCGCTCGAAGCCGATTTCAGCGCCTTTGACGCTCCCGATGGCAGCAGCATTTTCTGGACCTTCGGCGATGGCAATAGCGCGGAAGGCATGTTCATCAACCACGTGTATGCTACCCCAGGCACCTACGAAGTCTGCATGGTGGCTTTAGGTCTGGAAGGTTGCGAATGGACGGCCTGCAAAATGGTGGACATTGGCACCAACTCCGGCCTGGACGACTTAAGCGCTTACAGCCTGAACTTATTCCCCAACCCAGCTTCAACGCAAGTGGTTCTGAACCTTGACCTCACCGTCGGTACTTCTTTGGTGCAAGTGTACGACCTTACGGGCCGCCTCGTGCTTCAGGAGAACCTGACCGGCAACGTGCTCGCCATTAATACCCTGGCCCCCGGGGTTTACACAGTAGTGTCGGGAGCGAGCCGCGGCCGTTTGGTTGTCAAGTAATTCCCGAGTCCTCGATTACTGCTTCAAGGCCAGAAGCTTTACCATGCCGCCATTCTAATCAGCCGCAAAGTTTGGCTTTGTGTGCCGTGCATGACCACAATGCTGTATACACCAGTGTCAAGGTTAGTTAATGCGATGCGACAAGCCTGATTCGCCGCACATTCTTGTTGCAGGCGCAATTGCCCTCCTGCATCGTACAACTGAACGGTCCAGGGTTGCCGCGGGAATTGCTGTGCGTGAAGTTCTACCCAGGTTTGGGCGGGGTTTGGCACCAGCGAAAAGCGATTGGGTTCCTGAACCAGATGGGGTGCTTCTACGGTGTTTGGCTTCTCCAGCGTAAACCGCTTTGAGAGCGACCAAACACTCCAGGTGGTGTCCAGGCACACGGTGCGAACCTCCCAGCGATATTCTTCGCCAGGCACAAAGAGCGCCTGATCCAAGACTATTGACGCGGAATCAATTCGATAATTCAAGAATTCACCCGTAACCGTGTTGGTTGTGCGCAGTTGGTACCCGTTGTTGCATGGCAGCCGCATCCAGGAAAAAGTCAGGGGCTCTTCGCTAACGGGATCATCGGGCAACCGAACCGAGAGCTGTGCCGGGGGTAAACACGTTGTAGGAGTGCCGCCGATTGGTTCCGTCACGGTGATAGTTTGACGACCCGGCACAGAACCAATGCGTTGAATGATGCCTGAAGGCCAGCGCAGAATGAGGCTGTCCGCCTGTTCGGCACTGCCCAGACCAAAGTGCAGGACGCGTTGGCTTTGCGAATAGCGATTCTGGCCGCCATCGTCAATGCGAACCAGCTTTTTGCCGCCGGTCCACAGTTCGGCCACAGCACCGATGGCATCGCGCGAGCTGTATATTCCTTTCAGTTGAATGCGCAGCCAGCCATTGCTGTTGCCCACGTTCCGTAACAATGTGTATGGTCCGAGGATGCCGGAGCCATTCCCCCTGCCGTTTTCCAAAAACAAATCGAGGAAACCATCGCCGTTAAAATCGGCCACTGAAGGGGTTCCGCCGCTGCCAACCTCCGGGCCTTCAGCACCTGCTGCCGTAGGCACGGCAAGAAATTGGCCGTTGCCCTGGTTCTCCCAAAACAGGTTGGGTTGGTTGCGGTCTAACAATCCACACGAAAGGTACAGGTCAATATCTCCGTCATTGTCCGCGTCTAAAGTGGCTCCGGCTACCGCTGCATTCGGAGCATCCAGACCAGCCCAGGCAGTTACTTCATCGTAACCGAATCCGTTGCTGAGCAACAAGACGTCCGCCGTCAGTTGGGCAGTTTCGCTGAAGTTGAGGTAACCTGAAACGCGGATGGAATCCGTGGCAAACAGAAACGCGTCAAACCGCTGGTCCACCTCATGGCTGTTCAAGGCACAGACCCATTCGCCCGTAACCGGATCATAGTGAATGTACAGGCCCCGTCCGCTTCCGGGAGTGTAAGGGTAAGCCCCCCAACAAAGAGGATTGCTTTTGGTGAACAGGTAGCGGTCTGAGGCATCCGGATGCCAGCCTGTACTGCCGATGAAAATGCTGTCTGCCGAAACCGCGTAGGAGGGTTCTGCCAGGAGCAACAGGGAATCCGAAGCACTGTTTAGGCGCACAGCCTGATGGAGAGTGTCGCGTGGATAGAGAATCAGCCGAAGAGAATGGCGGTATGGATGGATCAGTTTGTCCAGCGGGATGACCAGGAGGGAATCCGTTTTGACTGGGAAAGGTTCAGCCCCGGTTTCTGCCGGCGCGGGATCAACCATAAGATATACTACCTTATTGATGCAGGTTCCAAAGCTGTCGCAGGCATAAATAGCCATGGAATCGCTGCCAGCAAAGCCGGGGTCAGGAACATAAGTGAGTGTACCGTCCGGGTTCAGGGTGCCGGTAGCATGCCTGGGCGTCCGAATCCATGTGGTGGAATCAGGATGAATCAGGCCAATCCCAAAACTCTCCTTGTAGTTAATGGGGTAATCTTCTGAAGCATTGGCCTGCGATTGATCGGCGCGCACCAGGTACAAGTCAGTGAGGCCGTCTCCATTAAAGTCGGCCGGGATAACTTGTTCCAGGTCTGTGGTATCAAAACGGAACTGCTGGTACATCGGCAGGCAACCCGGCAAAAGCCAATGCACTGATTTGTCGCTAAACAGGCCCAGCGAAGCCCAGCCTGCTCCCCAGGGATCACCGATCATGGCACCGGAGCCCGAGATTCGGCCAATGGCCGTCATGCTGTCTACCAGAGATGTTTCAAAATATCCATCCCGTTGCACAAGCAACGTATTTATCCTGTTGAGCGGGCTAAGCGGATTGCCGTTCGTCGTAATCAGGTCGAGCTTGCTATCCCGGTTTACATCGAACCAGATAGGGGTCCGGCCTCGGGCATCCGACATGGATACTCCCCAAGCCAGAGTTTGATCAGTCAGACCGCCACTGCCATCATTGACCAGGAGCAGGTTACCGGCAGCTCTTCCGGTGACAATGTACAGGTCATCATCGCCGTCGTTGTCAAAATCCATCCAGGCCGAGCCGTGCATGTCTTTTACTGAATCGTAGTTGGGCAAGGTATCGCGCAAAAAGGTTGTTCCGTCTTGCACAAACAGGTACGGCAGGTTTCGGTCTTTAACCCGGTAATGATTGCCCAGAAACAAGTCGGGGGCTCCGTCGCCGTTCGGGTCTCCCCAGGAACTTCCCCAGCTGTAAAACCAATTGCCAAATCCAAATTCAACGCTCACATCTTCATACTGATCAGCGCTGATCTGGCCCAGCGCGTTGCCCCCGATAATGGTCCAAAGAAACAGGACCATAACAAATCGGAGCGAAACCGGGATGCGCAAATGCATGTCCTTCATATAATCACTTAAAGTTGGCCACAAATCCATTGTAAAGATAGCCCGATTGCTTAGGTTCGCAGCACCTCCGCTTTATCTTTGCGCCATGAAAAACAGCAGCCTTGTCATTCTCGCCGCCGGAATGGGTAGTCGTTACGGGGGTCTCAAGCAATTGGATCGTGTCGGACCTTCCGGCGAAGCCATTGCAGATTACTCCATTTTTGACGCCAAACGGGCGGGTTTTAACAAGGTGGTCTTCGTTATCCGCAAGTCGTTGGAACAGGATTTTATCGAAGTGTTCGCCCGCAGATGGGGCAAAGTCATCGACATCCAATTCGCCTTTCAGGAAATGGATACCGATGTGCCCGATGGCGTCGATGTGAGCTTGCGCGAAAAGCCCTGGGGAACGGCGCACGCGGTTTTGGCGGCCCGCAAGGCCGTAGCCGAACCCTTCGCGGTCATCAATGCGGACGATTTCTACGGGTCCACGGCTTTTACGCTCATGAAGGAGTACCTGGACAACGGTGTTTCGCCTGTTCGCTACGGGTTGCTGGCCTATGTGCTTGAAAATACGCTGAGCGAGCACGGCGGCGTTTCCCGCGGTGTTTGCCGCACGGAAAACAACCGATTGGTAGCTATCCACGAACGCAAAAAAGTGCACAAAGAGGGCACCGTGGCTATTGCGGATCCTTACCCGGGTGAGCCCGACCAATTTGACCTGCGTTCGCCTGTTTCTATGAATTATTGGGGTTATCCGGCCGATGTATTTAACCCGTTGTACGAGTCTTTCCAGCGCTTTGCCCTGGAAAACCGCAACAACCCCAAAGAGGAAATGCTGCTCCCTGGCATTGTGCAGGCCCGGATGGACGCCGGCGAAGTGGTCGTGGACGTCATTACCTGCCAGGAGCATTGGATCGGAGTGACTTACAAAGAGGACAAACCCATTGTTGAGGCCGCGCTTCGCGAGTTGGTCGCTAAGCGTAGGTATCCGCAATCGGTTTTCCCGGCGTAAGCTGTCGTAGTTTTCGGGTTTGCAGCGGGAGAATAGCACCTGTGACTCCACAAGTGCCCTCCGTTGCCTGACCATGATGCCAGACCATCCTTTCAACCCCACCCCGCTGCCCGGCCTGGAACAGTTGGCTGTAGCAGCAGAACGGGCTTTTCCGAAGGCGCGCGTTGGAATCGTGCGCCCCATGCTGTCCCAGCCTTACCTGTTGGTTAGCAAAGGATGGTTCGCCGCTGTGCTTTTGCGTCCTGAAGGCGATGAACTGGCTATTCGCGCCGGGCTTCCCAACAATGGATTTGCGGTTTCAATGGGCGCCATGGCCTTGCTTTTTGGGGTCAAGGAGCGGCAGCTTCTGTTGCAGCAAGTGCTGAAGTGGGCTCGCGAGGACCAATGCTGGGCAGTGCAAGGCACCTTTCCCCCGAAATAGCCGCGATTTTGGCGGTCGTTTGATTTGTATACTAATTTTTAGTTATACATAAGAGTTGTACCAAACTTTACTTGTATGAAATCATCATGGATTACCCCTATCTCACTGGCCTTCCTGGTGTTTTTCAGTTTGGATGCCCGGGCTTCCCGGGTAGCTGAAAACGCCCACGAGTGCCTGGCAGTTCCAGAGTTTAGCGCTGTTAAAACGGCTCCTGCTCCCTTGACAGAGCCTGTTGCCGCCTCATCTGAACAAGTTTCGGGCGAATGGCTGTTGCGCGCTGAGCAGCTCCTGAACAGCCCCTGGACGATTGAACAAGAGTATCGCCAGCGCGAAACCGAGTTTTTGGTTGGATTGGATACTAAGCAATTTGCCCTTGGCATGCGCTATCTTTTGAACAAGCGGACATCTTCAAGCGAGTAGAGAACCCGGAAGGTATGACAGCACAATCTTCACAACCTGTTTTTTTGATAATTTTTTGGTTGGTGTAGAAGTCAAATAGGGCTATTATTGAGGTTGGACCCTAAGGATACCACCACTAGACAGTGTATCTTCTTGGTTCATAAAGCCTTGATAAACAACAGTATAGCGTTTAGGCGCTATAGATAACACCCTGGATGTCGGCTCTTTATGAGTTACACCTAAATTAACTATCCCCAAGTTGTCCGGAGTTCTTCCGGAGCATCATTGGTTCACCCTTTTAATGCCTTATGATGAAAACAGATTTTGAAGAGCTGTACCTGCAAAGCGAACAGGCGATAAAGGACGGTGACCTGATCCGGGCCAAAAGCCTCATTGAACATATGCTGATGGAGGATCCAAGAAGCGCGATTGCTCACAATTCCATGGGCTGGTTTTACCGCGTTCAGTTTGAGGATTACCAAAAAGCAGAACTGCACTACAAAGCGGCAATCCGTTTTAATCCGGACTATCCACACGCATACTGGAACTACGCCAACTTGTTGATGGATCTGGAGCGCTTTGAGGAGCTGGATCAGTTGATGAATAAGGCAATGGCCTTTCCCTCCCTAAATAAGTCCATGATTCTCAACCAACTCGGGGAGATGCGTGAGCTTCAGGGCAAGTTTGATGAGGCCATTGAACTGTATAAATCCGCTATTCGTCGGTCTGTCAAAAACGAACAGATTGAACAGTTTTGGGACAGCATTGAGCGCTGCGAGGAAAAATTGCGAATTGACGAACCTCGGGTGCCCGGCCAAAGCCGCCACGCTGCTGAAGCCACCTTCTGAGTAGCTTCGTACTAAACAGTTTCCAATCGCAAGTAAAAAAAAAGGGCGGATCGAAAGATCCGCCCTTTTTTATTTTGTACATCGCTGATTACAAGCGAAATAGCTGTGTTTTTGGGTTAATGAGCAACCTGCACAGACAGCGTTTGAACGTCGGTGTCTGAAACAACGCGAACCAGGTACAAACCATTGGGGTGGTTGCTGGTGGACCAGGTGAGCATTCCTTGCTCGGCTATGCCCGAGTAGAGTTGTGCAACGAGGCTACCCGCAACATTATAGACCTGCACGTTCAGGTTCTTGCCTTGGTAATTGGACAAGTCCAGTTGAACAAAGTCACTCGCCGGGTTGGGAAACAAAGTGGCGCTCCCCATAGGGGCCGAATCGCGCGCGGCTATGGCACCTCCTGCGTAGGCTGCTCCGGGAGCCAAGCGAGCGGCTGGGCAATCGCCAACGCGACCTACTCCGGTCCAGGTCCCGACAAATGGACCGCAGTTATTTACCCATGTGCCGGAGAAATTTGGGCCCACATTAGTGCCGGTGTTGGTAAAGAAATCGGAGAAGAATGTGCAGAAATCCGGAGCCGGATTGGTAGCCGTAACCACAATCGTTTTAGTGGCTTTGTTGTAGGTTCCACTGACATCCCAATTGACGGTGACGAAGTCGCTGTAAAGAATGCCGTCAAGGTACAGGATGCTCGGTGTAGCATCAATAACGGTGAGGTCCCAATATTGAAGGTAGGTTGAAGGGGTTCCTTCCCGGAGGCAAAGGTCAATCGCTCCCTCGCGGAGTGCAGCACTGATTTCTTCATCAGACATCTCCAGGAACTCTTCGAAACTCAGGTCCGACAAGTCTTTTTTGTCGTTGATTGCTGTACCTCCAGACGCCCAGCCCGTAGAGGTTAGCAAAATTGACAATGCCAGTGTCGTAATTGTTTTTTTCATCTTGTTGTTGTTTTTATTAGTTGATTGATTCCCACAAGGGAAGCATTAAGGTATGGAAATTTTATTCACATAGTCGTAGATGTCTAAAAAAAAGGGAGCCCGATAGGACTCCCTTTTTTTTAGATTATCGTTGTTAACCCTCCAAAGCGCCGGCTTGGAACACCGCTCAGATTTAGCGTGCGCCGTGCTCAATGTGCACTGGGTAGCTGCCAATTCCCTCGGCATCAAGCAGTTGCACCAGGTAATGGCCGCTGGGAAGGTTCCCCGTATTCAGTTCAAGATTGTTGGAACCCTCCTGAACCGCAGCCGTGCTGACCAGCAACACGCGACCGAGCAAATCGGTCATTTGCAAGCGCACTTCGCGGCTTGCAGAAGCATAGTATTGCAGGGTAAGCTGTTGGTCAGCCGGGTTGGGATAAACCGTCAGGTTTTCGCTCAAATCACCCGTGCGCAACACGGGAACACTAAAGGTGTTGAACACCGAGAAGCCGGTTGCGGCCACCGGGCTGGTGCTACAAGCGCAGCGCACTTGCCATTGCCAGGTGGTACCAGCACCTAGCACGCTGAACGGCAGGTTGGTGGAACCAACTTCAAAGCCAATAACATTGCGTGTGCCGGTAGGACCTGCGGGCAGAATCCGCGTGGCGCGAACCTGGCAAGCTACCGTCAACGGAACCGGTGTCCAGGAGAGGGAAACGGAACTGCCGCCAACGCTGGAGGTCGGGCTTTGCGGCGGCGTAGCTGTAGAGCAGGATACAGGATTCCCGATAGTAACGCAGTAGTCTTCCGTTTCGCCGTAAGTAACGGTGCCACAGGAAGAAGGAGCGGAGCTCCAGACCATGACTACGCGCATGCCCGTTGTGCCCGAAGGAGCGCTGGCCGGAATGGTCAGGTTGCCAGTTGCTGGCACCCCGGAAACGGTTCCACCGGCGTCATAGGCCAATTCCCCCACGTCGACGAAATCGCCATCCTGATTGTAGTCTATGTAAATGCGGAACCACTCTGGGTAAATTACACTGGTGTACCCTGGTGTCAGGCTAACGGAATACGTCGTGTTTTGCAGGTAAGTAGCCGTGGCAGAGGTCCCCGTAAAGTTGATGTAACCACCATTGTTGCCGGAAACGTTGTTCAGCGACCCTACCACAACAGACTGGATAAACTCATCCACCGTGCCGCCACCAGACACACAATACGTCGGGCAAGGGCAACCGTCCGTTACGAAGACAAAGCTCAACGAAAAGGCGCTGGTTTCGCCGGCGCAAACGTTGGCAGCCTGGAATTCGTACTCCAGGCAGGCGGAGAGCCCGCTGACGGTAATGCTGGTACTTCCTGTGCTGCCCGTAATCCAGGTGGGTGCTCCAACTGCGCGGTAACGCACATTGTAACCAAGTGAACCCGCCACGGCCGTCCAGCTCAGCAGGGCGCCAGTTTCCGTTACAGCGCCCGCTGCCAATCCGGAAGGAGAGAAACAACCGCTGCTGCAATCGCCATAAGTACCATTAACAACCGTTACGCCAGTTCCATCCGGGTCGAGCCATGGGGAGAGTTTGCGGCGCACGTCGGTGGCACCTGCGTTGTTCAGCGAGTAGGCAATGGTGCCGTACAAGCCTTCGTCTGCCCCGGGATTGCTGCAGTTAAGGGAACTACCGCCGTGCAATTGACCCACAATGCGGCTGTTGTTGTCAAACAGCGGCGAACCGGACGAACCGCCTTCTGTGGCTGAATGACCATTGGTCGTAGCGCTCCAGAACACCGACCAGTGCGTGTTGGGCGTTCCATCCCAGGTGTCCAGGCTGGGAACCAGCGTATGCGTATTGAGCTTCTTGATGTCGCCAGAGGGGTGGTGAATGCCTACTCCGCCAGAAGCAAGGCTATTGCTCGCGTTCCAACCGTTAAAGTAGGGATTCACGCCAGGGATGTCGGCGGGCGACTCATTGAGCAGCAGCAGTGCAAAGTCAGAAGGGGAAGCGTTGGCTTTCATGACCGCACCGTTGGTGCTGGGTGGCAGAAAATCTATCCCATCGGCACAGCCAGGGCTTTCATACATCCAATAAAAGGACCACGTGTTCATGTTCGGGTTCGAAATGGCATCGAATGACTGGCGACAATGGTCTGCGGTGAGAAAGTACGGCGTGCAATCGCCGCGGGTAGTGTTGATCAGCGAGCCTGAGCAAAGGCGGAAACCACTGCTGAGGATGAGCGCGACGCCGCGCTTCTCGTCTTGCCAGTTGGTGCCTTCAGGGGTGCAGTTAACGTTGACCATGCAGCCACCGGAATCGCCGAAAGACTCTTCGATAAGGTCTGCATCCACCAGCTCAGCGATGTATCGGTAACCGTGCACCATCCCCGCAATGGAAACCCGGCCAATTCCCCGGGCTTCTGCGGGCTCGTAGTATTCCAGGATGACTTCATCCCCGTACACCAGGCCGGTGGCGAAGACACCATCCTGCTTGTTGTTGCGCTCGGTGAAAGCACCAATTACGTGGCGACGGTTGGCACTGTAAACATAGAATTGTCCGCCTGTGGGCATAAACCAATTGTCAAACAGGAAGTTGAGCGAAAGGGCTCCTGGAGAAGAGACTTTCAACCGCCAGACGCGGCCACCATCTGGGTATTCTTCCCAAATACCAGCGTTATCTAAGGTGTAGCTGACTTGGTGGGGATAGCCAAAACGCGGAGCAAGCCCTTCAGCCTCTTCGCGCAGATCCTGAGCCTCCAAAGCGTTCTTATCCAGAGAAGGTAAAACCACCGTGGGGACAGACGAAGTCAGCGACTTGGTCAAAAAACTTTTAGGGGTTCCTGGCTCGCTTAACTGCCCTTGCGCCAGCGAAGCTGACAAGAGCAGACAAGCAATCCAAGGCGTAAATTTTTGCATGATCGCGTAGGTTTAGCAAGAAATAGAGGGAATGTCCAGATCTTAAGAATACGGCGATTTGGTGAGCCTTCATAAACTTATTAAGCGCGCTGCGTAACCATCAGCCACCTAAGCATTAATGCATGGAATCCATTCTTTACTTGATCTGGAGCCGGCAACGACAGACAAAAGCGGCTTCCGAACCCTCTTTGACCGCATAGAACGGCGCAGGTCAGCTACTTATCCCCTAAATTTGCCCCCCTGTTCCGGCACACCTTTTGCTACAAAGCGCCCTATGAAAAATAGCCTGCTGTCTGCTCTGGCCATTTCCCTGCTGCTTCCGGGCTTTCCGGCCATCGCGCAATTGCCCATCCTCTGGAAACAGCAGGAAAAAACCAAAATTGAAGAAATCTGGTACCCGGAAGGCAACCAGGATGCTGCTGAGGATTGGTCCACCCAGGAATTCTGGCACAACGCCCAAGGCAAACCCCTGTTGGCTGTCCTGGATTCAAAAGAGGGCAACAGCCAACGCGTCAATTTTCGCTACAACGAACAGGGAGATTTAGTGGAGCGCATTCACCGAATGATCGATTCCACGGAGTTAATTTTTACCTGGAAGCACAAATACGATGACCAAGGCCGCAAGACGGAAGAGACTTCTTTCGACCACGAAGGAAAACTGATTTCTCAATGGATCCGGGTGTACGACGAACAAGGCCGACTGAGCGACGAAGCGATGTTTGTCAAAAAGTTGCCCGAATACCAAAGCTGGCAATTCCGGGACGATGAAGACGGTCTCAAAATGCACGATGCACGTTACCTGGCTTATGGTCCGCGCCATTTTTACTTCAACTGGTCTGAGCGTATTTTTTTGGATTACCTCAATCCTTTCAGCCTTTCGCCATCAGAAGACGTTTTTCAGCGCTACAAGTTTTTCTACGATGAGCAGGGCCGGGTCTCCCGCACCGAGCTTTACGACCAACTGCGCAACCTGGTAGAGGAAGACGACTTTTTCTACGACAACAAGAACAGGGTGCGTTCGCTGAAAAGCGGCAATCGTCTGGATTCGGTGATGCTCGTTTGGGATTTCCAGTACGGCGACCTGGGCGAGGTGAAGCTGGCCCGTGTGGTGAATACAGTCGATCAGGCCGTTGAACCTATTTACAAAACCGAAGTGGAGATGGAAGGGGACCGCGTGAAGTTGCGCAAGAACATTAAAGTCAATAACCTGAGCGAAGTGTACTTCTACGACGAGCAAGGGTTGTTGATCAAACGCGAGCGTCGCGACCTTTTCAACGCCCTGATTGAAGACTGGCGCTACAGCCCGGACGGAAAGATTGTCGAAGGCCGCAAGTACATTGACAACGAAGTGCTTGAACTTACCCGCCGCTACAGTTACGAGCCCTAAAGGTGCTTCTAAGACCTCCATATTCTGCGTTATGCCCAATTTTGAGCGGGCCAAGCCTCTGGATGTTTTAATAGCACCCTTGCGCGCGTACCGGATTTCACCACCCTTGCGTACCTTTCCGGACTTCGACTTTTCTTATGGCCCGCATGAGCCCCTACGTGTTTCGCTTCCTGTTGCTGTCGCTGTTGCTACCCACGCTGCTGGCACTCGTAGGTTGGTTCTATTACGACGATGTCCGGTCAAAAAGCTTTTATTACCGCCTGGTGTCGAGCAACCTGGTTAACCACCTTGATGGCGGCGAATTAACCTGGCAGGATGAAACGCTGACCCTTCGCCTGGCCACCCGCGATTCCGTCATTACCTGCGATCCTTTCACGGCCAAACGCTACCACAAAGCGCGTTACGATTTCCACCGGTCGAACGGCGAGCCCATCGCCCTCGGTGTTCCCTTTGACTCGCTTTCGCCCCACATGAAGCGCGTCATGCGAAAGATTCCCGAGCTCGGATTGCGCGAAATGCGCTCGCCGGCACCGGGGCAATTGCAGTTTCGCTTAGGCGAAGACAGTTGGCTGTACTACACCGCCAACCCTCAAACGGCATCAGCCCTTCCCGGCCAGGTGCGAAAAATGGACGAGCATTGGTACGTGTTGGATGAAGCACCCTGAACTTGCTAATTATGGATGAATTCATGCTCGCTGCTATTGAAGAAGCCCGGTTGGGTCTTGCCGAGGGCGGCATCCCCATTGGATCGGTGTTGGTCAAGGAGGGCAAAATCATTGGCCGCGGCCACAACCGCCGCGTACAACAAGGCGACCCCATGGCCCATGCCGAAATTGACTGCCTTCGCAACGCCGGGCGAATCGGCAATTACCAGGGTGCCGTCCTCTATTCCACGCTGATGCCCTGTTACCTGTGCGCAGGCGCTGTGGTGCAATTTGGCATAAAAGAAGTTATTGTTGGCGAGAGCCGCACTTTTGCCGGTGCCGCCGAACTCATGCTGGATCACGACGTTCAGGTCACTGATTTGGACCTGGACGAATGCGCCGCCATGATGGAGCAATTCGCAGCATCCAACCCCGAGCTCTGGGGCGAGGACATTGGCGGAGAAATAGAC
>CAYSDI010000032.1:30881-34863 GCA_964429745.1 uncultured Chitinophagales bacterium
GAGAAATAGACGGAGAAACAGAAGGAGACCTCGGAGAAGGCATCGGCGAATAGCCCCATGGCTGCCCCCGCACCTAAATCAGTAGCTGTCGTCGGTTCCGGAGTTGCCGGGCTGGCCAGCGCTATTCGGCTAGCCATTCGCGGGCACAAGGTCATCGTCTTTGAAGCGGCGGCTCATGCCGGGGGAAAAGTCGGAGAGCACCGCGACGGTCCGTTCCGCTTTGACCTGGGTCCCAGCCTCTTTACCTTGCCAGAGGCCCTCGACGAACTCTTCCACGACGCCGGCGCTGACCCTGCTGCCTATTACCGCTACCGAAAGTTGGACACCATTTGCCGGTACATTTTCGCCGATGGAAAAGTCCTGAATGCTTGGGCAGATCCCGAGGAGATGGCGCTAGAGTTCGAGCGGGTGCTGGGTGAACCCGCCGACAACATCCGCCGCTACCTGGCCCAGGCCCGCCGCATATACGACCTGACCGAGCCCATCTTTCTGCGCTCCTCCCTGCACGACTGGCGCACTTACTGGCGCGCGCCCTGGCTCAAAACCCTGGCCGGGCTGCCACGCCTGGGCGCATTTCAGACCATGCACCGGGCAAATGAACAAATGTTCAATCGACCGAACACGGTGCAACTGTTTAATCGCTACGCCACCTACAACGGCTCCAACCCTTACAAAGCGCCGTCCACCCTCAACGTGATCGGTCATTTAGAGCACAACCTGGGCGCTTACTTTTTGCAAGGGGGCATGCGCAGTCTCATAAACGCACTGCATCAACTGGCCCAGGAGCGCGGCGTGCAATTCCGTTTTGAAACCCCGGTGGAAAAAATTCTGGTCCGCAAGCAGAGGCTGGGCCGCCATCAGGCGGTTGGGGTTCGGGCGGGGGGCAGCGATTACAACGCCGACGTGGTAGTCAGCAACATGGACGTTGTACCTACCTACCGCAACCTTCTCCCGGAACTTCGGCACCCCAACCGCATTCTGGACCAGCCGCGTTCCACGGCTGCGCTGATTTTCTACTGGGGCATGGACCGAAAGTACCCGGCTTTGGACGTTCACAATATCCTGTTCAGCGCCGACTATCCGGCAGAATTTCAGCACCTGACCGAAACCAAAACGCTTTGCCCCGACCCGACGGTATACCTCTACATCTCCAGCAAAGCCGAACCAACCGATGCACCGGAAACCGGTGAAAACTGGTTCGCCATGATTAACGTGCCTCACCTGGCCGGTCAGGACTGGGATGCGCTGGTGCGCGACGCGCGCGCAGCCATCCTGCGCAAAGTGGAAACCCTGCTCGGCGAGCCGGTGGCCCCCCACATCCGCAGCGAATTTCACCTGGACCCCCGCGACATCCAAGCCCGAACCTCCAGTCACCTTGGCGCGTTGTACGGCAACAGCAGTGACAACCTGTTCGCCGCGTTCCTTCGACACCCCAATTTCGCCCGGCATCTTCCCGGTCTTTACTTTTGCGGGGGTAGCGTTCATCCCGGAGGCGGCATACCGCTTTGTTTGTTGTCCGCCCGCATCGTAGACGAGCAGGTGCAGCGCCGAAGTTGAACGGAAGGGGTCGCCAAAACCCTGATCCTGTGCGGGGTAAGGGTTCTGGCGTCACGGACAGACAAGTAGCGAAAATTCGCCAAACGGCTTGCTCTATGCCCCGCAATTCGTTTCTTTATTCAAAGTTTCTTTGTATTAGAGCACGATTTTCTCCCATGACCAAACTCCAGGAACGCGCCGCCATTACTGTTTTGATCATCCTTCACGTAGTGGGATTAATCGGTCTTAACATTCCGCGCTTTGAGGGCGACTTTGTTCCGCTGATCAAGGTCAACCTGATTTTCCTCTTTTGCATTGTGCTGTCGCTGCACGGCAAATGGAACAGGGCCTTTGGCTATTTTGTAGGGGGCATTTTTGTGCTGGGTCTGGGCGTGGAGATCATCGGTGTGCGCACGCATGCCATTTTTGGCGCGTACGAATACAGCGACAAACTGGGGCTAAGCATTTTAACCGTCCCGGTGGTCATCGGGTTGAATTGGGTTACCGTTACCTACTGCGCTGGATTTGTTGCGCGCAAAGTTGATCCCGGCCAGGCCATTCGGGTATTCTCCGGAGCGCTGCTCATGGTGGGCATGGATGCCCTGTTGGAGCCCTTCGCCATCCGTTTTGACCTTTGGCAATGGACCGGCGGCCACCCGCCTTTGCGCAACTACGCCGGGTGGTTTGTCACCGCACTGATCGCCCAGCTCGCCTACCACCAGTTGCTGGCCAAAACCGCTAACCCGATAGCCTCCCGCACTTTCTTTATCCTGGCGCTGTTCTTTGTAGGCAACCTCTTGATAGGCCGTTGGTTGGTCTGAGGTCCATCGCACCCCGCTAGCCCTCCGTGCGTTATTTTTGGCAGCATTGAACGCGCCCGGCTCTTCTTCTGCCCTTCGAAGCCTGCTCGGCCAGACCGCCGTTTACGGACTCAGCACCGTGGCGGTGCGCCTGCTCAACTACGCGCTGGTGCCGCTGCACACCGTGGCCTTCGCCAGCAGCCAGGCCGACTACGGCATTATCTCCGAACTCTACGCCTGGGTCACTTTTTTGAACGTGGTGTTCATGTACGGCATGGAGACGGCATTCTTTCGCTTTGTACAACCAGGACTTAAAGACCCTGTCGGGAGCACTCTGGGGCGAAGGGCCTCCGAGCCCAAGCAAGTTTTCGGCACGGCTTTTACTTCGCTGCTGCTCACTACGGCACTTGGCTGCGGTGTCCTGATGGTGGGAGCGCCCTCTGTGGCGAGCTTTCTCCAGCTCCCTGGCCAGGCCCGCTATGTGATCTGGTTTGCCGCCATCATCGGTTTGGACACGCTGGCCAACCTGCCCTTTGCCGTGCTGCGGCAAGAAGGCCGACCGGGATATTACCTCTTTGTCAAGCTGCTCAATGTGAGCATCAATGTTGGGCTCAACTTTTTGTTTCTCTGGCCGCTGGTCGCAGGCGATCCTGCGCTGTTTTCGTCTATCGGGTTTGTTTATGACCCGGCCATGGGCGTTGGCTACGTCTTTTTGGCCAACCTGGTGGCCAGCGCTGTAACGCTCCTGGCATTAGTACCGGTGTTGCTCCGGCTGCACCTCCACTTCGACCTACAGCTCTGGAAAAAAATGATGGCCTACGGCTCACCGTTTCTGCTTGCTGGCTTAGCGGGCATGGTCAACGAAACCCTGGACCGCATTTTGCTCGTGCGCTGGCTCCCCGGCGATACGCTGGCCAACCGGGCGCAGGTGGGCATTTACTCGGCCGCCTACAAGCTCTCCATTTTTATGACGTTGGCGGTTCAGGCTTTTCGGCTTGGTGCGGAACCCTTTTTCTTTCGCATGGCCGGCCAGCGCAACGCTACCCTTGTTTATGCCCTGGTTATGCGGGGCTTTGTGATGGCCGGTTGCGGCATCTTTTTGGGTGTTTCTGTGCTCCTTGAGCCGTTGGGTTACCTTCTCGGGGCCAATTACCGCGATGCGCTGGGTGTGGTGCCTATTTTGCTGCTGGCCAACCTCTTTTTGGGCATTTTTTACAACCTGGCCGTGTGGTACAAAGTCACCGACCGCACCAAAAGCGCCATCTGGCTCGCGCTGGCAGGCGCTCTGATCACGCTGGCGGGCAACGCTTGGGGCATTCCGCGCTATGGCTACTGGGCCTCCGCCTGGACTACGCTGGCCGCTTACGGCGTCATGGCCTGGCTCAGTGGCATTTGGGGGCAGCGCCATTACCCGATTCCCTACCCGGTGGCCCGCCTTTCGGGCCTGATCCTGGCCTCGGTACTTCTGGTATGGGTTTATTTTCAGGTCGAAGGGCCGCAGTTCCAGCGCTTCGGTGACGCCGGAGTCTGGCTGTTGCGCCTACTGGTGTTTGGCCTGTTCAGCGCCCTGGCCTGGCGCGTGGAAGGCCGTCGCATGCTGGCTGATCTTAGACGATGATGGAAAATTGAACGATTTGCTAATACAC
>CAYSDI010000033.1:0-34654 GCA_964429745.1 uncultured Chitinophagales bacterium
ACCGGTTCCGCAAACGCAGCCGCAATACCGGAATGGGCACCGGTTCCGTAATCAAGCCAGCACGTCAAGCCACCAATCACCCCATCTCATATGTTTTTTTTCAAAGGAAGCGACGAAGTGCCCCCACCTACGCCGCGTGTCTCCCCGTGCGGAGGAGGCGGGGGCACTTCGTCGTCTCTGTTGAGGTTGCCGGAGGCGGGGGCACTTCGTCGTCTCTGTTGAGGTTGCCGGAGGCGGGGGCACTTCGTCGTCTCTGTTGAGGTTGCCTGAGAGGGGGCACATGTTTGCGACGTGCCCGCTCAATCAGCCGGATCCATTGCTGGTGGCACGTAACCATACGGACAATGCCGGCAGCCGCTCTTGCAGCAATAGCCCCGCTCCTCCAAGTAGCGCGCAGTAAACACCATTCGACCTAAAGGATCAAAATAGTAGTGAATGCCAGCCTGCATAGCCGGCTGGCGGCATGAGCGGCGGTCGGGCTTGCCGGCGCTATCGGTCATGGCATACCGATGTAGGTATCCGGGCGCAGAGCGAACAGTTCTGCTTTTACGTCCGGGTCGATGTCCAATTCCTGAATGAAAGCCTTAAGGGTGGCTGGGGTAATTTTTTCGCCCGTGCGGGTGAGCGCCTTCAACTTCTCGTAGGGCTCGGGGAAAAATTCGCGGCGCAGAATGGTTTGAATCGCCTCCGCGAGCACTGCCCAATTCTGGTCCAGGTCGGTGTGGATAGCCTCTTTGTTGACGGTGAGTTTGTCCAGGCCCTTGCGAATGGCCCGCAACGCGATCAAGGTATGCGCGAAAGGGACGCCGATAGATCGGCTAACGGTGGAATCGGTCAGGTCGCGCTGCAACCGCGAGATCGGCAGTTTGGCGCTGAGGTGCTCTAAAATCGCGTTGGCCAGGCCCAGATTGCCCTCGGCATTTTCGAAGTCGATGGGGTTGATCTTGTGGGGCATGGCCGAAGAACCCACTTCCGACGCTTCCAGGCGTTGGAGGAAATAGTTCATGGCGATGTACTGCCACATATCGCGACATAAATCTAATAATATCGTATTAATTCGTTTCATATTGTCGAAACGGGCTGCCAAGCCATCGTACTGTTCAATCTGGGTGGTCCATTGCTGGCGTTCCAGGCTGAGGTAATCGCTCAGAAAAACGTTGCCAAAGCCGGGCCAGTCAATGTCGGGATAGGCGGCGTGGTGCGCATTGAAGTTGCCCGTAGCCCCGCCAAATTTCCCCGTATGCGGAAGGGCGTTGAATTCTGAAAACTGCGATTCCAACCGGTCAACGAAGACTTTGATTTCTTTGCCCAGCCGGGTGGGGGAGGCTGGTTGTCCGTGGGTGCGGGCCAGCATAGGAATGTTCCACCACTCTTTTGACAGTGCATCAAGCCGGGAAATCACGTCGCGGACTGCGGGCTGGTACACCGACCGGCAGGCGGCTTTTAACGCCATGGGCATGGCCGTGTTGTTGATGTCCTGCGAGGTGAGCCCAAAGTGGATGAACTCCATCCAGTCTTCCAGTCCACTAGCCGCAAAGCGCTCCTTCATCCAGTATTCCACCGCTTTCACATCGTGGTTGGTCGTTTTTTCGATCTCCTTGATGGCAGCGGCTTCGCGCTCCGTGAAGTCGTCCACCAGGGCGCGAATAGTTTCCGGGGCATCGTCGGGCAGGTCGTCCAGTTGGGGCAGGCCCAAATCCACGAGGGCCAAAAAGTATTCCACCTCTACACGCAGGCGATAGCGGATGAGGGCAAATTCAGAGAAATAGGGGCTTAATTCCCGCGTTTTGGAGGCATAACGGCCGTCTACAGGGCCAATTGCCGTCAATTCTGATAAAGCCATATGTTGTGGAAAGGTCAAGAAGGCGTTTACCGGGCAAAGTTATGCCGTCTTACCTTTGTGCGGTGAATACCTCAACCCTTCGTTTGTTTTCAAGGCGCCCAATTTCCTGGCGATTGTTTTCCTGGCTGGTCGTCGTATTGCCGGTCAGTTTTTCCAGTGTTGCGCAAACGCTGGAGCTTTCTTTGTCTACGCTGGCTTTTGGCGATGTCTTTACGGATGACCCAGCCGAGCTTTCGCTGGAGCTGACCAATACGGGCGAAGGGGAAATTACCATCAGCGACGCCAATGCGTTTAACCCGGCTTTTGAGGCGCTGGACACCGCCTGGACGCTCGCGGCCGGGGCAACGGTTACGGTTGCGGTTCGTTTTTCACCGCGCCACAACATTCCCCACAATAGCGAATTGGTGCTGGTCACCAATTTTTACGAAGGCAACCTGACGGTTGATTTGACAGGCCGGGGTGTGTATCCCGAAAGTTACTACCTGCCCACCCAGGACCTGAGCCAAGAGGCACTTAAAACGGCGCTGAGCAACCTGATCGACGATCACATCAGCTTGGGCTATACGCCAGCTCGCGACGAAATGTACATGGTCATCGACAACCAGCGGGTCAATGGTGCCGGGGCCTTGGTCAACACGCTGGAAGATTGCTACACCGCCCGGATCGTGGCCGGGTACATTGACCGCACGGACGCGCAGAACAGCGATAACGTCAACACCGAGCACACCTGGCCACAAAGCGAATTTGGTTCGGCAGAGCCAATGCAGTCTGATATTTTTCATTTGTTTATTTCAGATGCAAACGCCAACAGTGTGCGGGGCAACCTTCCGTTTGGAAACGTCGCCACGCCGGACTGGACTGGTGGTGGCTCTGAGCGGGGGGGCGGTGTGTTTGAAGTGCGCGATGCGCACAAAGGCAGAACGGCTCGGGGCATGCTCTATTTCTACCTGCACTATGGCAACGAGGGGTCCTTCCTCACAGCCGGGCAAGAGAGCGTGCTTCGCGGGTGGCACCGAAATTTTTCCCCGGAAATAGTGGAGCAGCGCCGCAACGACGCCATTTTTTTAGTGCAGGACAATCGCAATCCGCTCATTGATCATCCGGAGTTTGACGACCGAATTAGTTCCTACCTCTCCACAGCCGTGGAGCCTGCCATCAACACGGTTGCGCTAACGGAAGCGGAGGCTAATTTCGGCCTAGTGACCGAAGCCGGTATTCGCAAGCACCGCGTGGTGTTGGTGGCCGATGGAAATCGCAGCATTGCCTTGAGCGGAGCAAGTGTGTCGCATCCCGATTTAAGCTTAACAGTTGTGCCAACGGAAATTGCCGCCGGCGAGAGCGGATTTATTGAACTGACTTACGCGCCGTCCGGCAGCGATGTGTTCACCGACACCTTGTTTTTTACCAGCAGCTCAGACAACCTGCCCGCTGGGGCCGTTGTAATTTTCGGCGGTGCGGAACTTACCGGGCTGGCGACAGCGGATGTTTCGGCCGGCTGGCAATCCTGGTTTTCAGGATCGTCGGAATTGCAGGTGGTTTGGGGTGAGCCTGTCACAGGTACGCTGCGGCTGTTTTCGCTTTCCGGACAACTTATCCTTACTAAGCCCGTAGAGGGGGAAACGCGGGTACGTGTTTCCGGCCTGGATTTGCAGGCAGCGCACTATCTGCTGGAATGGGATGGCTCCTCCGGCGTACAGCGCAATTTGCTGTACAAACCCTGATCACCGATACTTTTGGCTCACTCAAAACCTCGCAAATTGCACCCTAAAAGGGTGCTGGTGTCCGTTTTGGTTCAAAAGAAATACCTTTGAACCCCGTTTGCTCGCGGTTGTTTCTATTCTAGTTGCCTCCACCTGCTTTGCACAAACCAGCTCTTGAATGACCAAAAATTTATTGATTGTCGAGTCTCCTGCCAAGGCCAAAACCATCGAGAAATACCTCGGAAAGGACTTTAAAGTCATGTCCTCGTTTGGGCATGTGCGCGACCTGGCCAAGAAGAACGACGCTATTGACATTGAAGACGGATACAAGCCCAACTACATTATTCCCGAAGAGAAAAAGAAAGTAGTTGCCGAGTTAAAGAAGATTGCCAAAGATGCTGAAACCGTTTGGCTGGCTACTGACGAAGACCGCGAGGGCGAAGCCATTTCCTGGCACCTTTGCGAAGTGTTAAACCTGGATCCGCTGGTAACCAAGCGAATTGTATTTCACGAAATCACCAAAGAGGCTATCCTCAAAGCGGTGTCTCAACCCCGCACGCTTGATTTGAATCTGGTTAACGCGCAACAGGCGCGCCGCATTCTGGATCGCCTGGTGGGTTTTGAACTCAGTCCTTTGTTGTGGCGTAAAGTGAGCAAGGGTTCTTCGCTTTCTGCCGGCCGGGTTCAGTCGGTAGCTGTGCGCCTGATTGTGGAGCGCGAAGCGGAAATTGATGCGCACCAGGCCCAAAGCCAGTTTCGCATTCAGGCGTTTTTCCTGGTGCCTGACGCTGATGGTAAAATGCGGGAACTCAAGGCTGAAGCTTCCAAACGTTTTGATCTGGAAGAAGAAGCCCACGCTTTCTTAAAGGATTGCATCGGAGCGGCGTTTCAAATCACCGACATTCAGGTCAAGCCCGCCAAGCGGAGCCCTGCTGCGCCGTTTATTACCTCTACGCTCCAACAGGAGGCCAGCCGCAAGCTGGGTTTCTCTGTGGCGCGCACCATGTCTGTCGCACAGAAATTGTACGAGAACGGACATATCACCTACATGCGTACCGACTCGTTGAACCTTTCCGAAACGGCGCTGGATCTGGCCGCGAAAGCCATCAGCGATCGCTACGGCAAAAAGTATTCCAAGCCGCAGCGCTACAAGACTAAGAACAGTGGGGCGCAAGAAGCGCACGAGGCCATTCGCCCTACAGACATGACGTTAGACCAGATCGGGATTGGCGGCGATGAAGAGCGTTTGTACAAACTGATTTGGCAGCGCACCATTGCCAGCCAGATGGCCGATGCCGAGTTTGAGCGCACGACGGTAAGAATCAACATCAGCTCGCGGCCGGAAGAATTAGCAGCCAAAGGCGAGGTGGTCATGTTTGACGGTTTTCTGAAAGTATATGCAGAAGGCACCGATGAGGAGCCTTCAGAAGAGATGGCAGGGTTGTTGCCTCCGCTGCAACTCAACCAAGTGTTGAAGCTGGACAAAATGAACGCTACTGAGCGCTTTAGCAAACCCGCTGCGCGTTACACGGAAGCTTCGCTGGTGCGCAAATTGGAGGAACTCGGCATTGGTCGTCCGTCTACGTATGCGCCGACCATCAGCACCATCCAAAAACGCGAGTACGTTGTCAAAGGTGATCGGGAGGGCGAAGTGCGTCCGTACCAGGTGCTGGAGTTGTCCGGCAAGGGCAGCATAGATCGCCGCACCGAAACAGAAGTTACGGGCAAGGAAAAAGCCAAACTGTTTCCTACGGATATTGCCATTTTGGTCAATAGTTTTCTGACCGAGCATTTTGCGCAAGTGTTGGATTACCATTTCACGGCGCGGATTGAAAAGCAGTTTGACGAAATCGCCGATGGCGAAACGGATTGGACCAAAATGATCGACGGGTTTTACCGTCCCTTCCACAAGCACATTCAGGAGACG
The DNA here is from genome assembly GCA_964429745.1 of uncultured Chitinophagales bacterium. Taxonomy (GTDB): domain Bacteria; phylum Bacteroidota; class Bacteroidia; order Chitinophagales; family BACL12; genus WGOA01. The sequence goes on from CAYSDI010000033.1 coordinate 5,471, forward strand.
ATGGAAACCGCAGAGCGCGTCACCGGACAGCGCCTGTTGGGCCCGGATCCAAAGTCGGGAAAACCTGTTTATGCTCGCATGGGCCGCTATGGTCCCATGGTGCAAGTGGGCGAAACGGAAGATGAAGAAAAGCCGCGCTTTGCTAAGATTGTGGGCGAATTAAGCCTTCAGACCATCACCCTGGAGCAAGCCATGAATCTTTTGGCATTACCTCGCACCTTGGGTACGTTCCGCGACGACGATTTGGTTATTGGTTCAGGTCGCTTTGGACCCTACGTGCGCAATGCCGGCAAATTCTACTCCATTCCCCGCGATGAAGATCCGCGCACAGTTACTGAGGAACGCGCGCTGGAAATCATCGAGGCCAAAGAAGAATCGGATCGTCAGAAATTCATTATGTCTTTTGAGGAGCAGGACATTCAGGTGCTGAATGGCCGATGGGGTCCCTATATCAAGCAAGGAAAAAATAATTATAAAATTCCTAAAGATGTTGACCCGGCTGCCTTGACCCTGGAACAATGCCAGGAAATTATCAGCGCCCCGCCAAAAGCGCGTCCTCCCCGCAAAAAAGCTAAGAACGCATGAACTGGATCGCCTAACTTTCCGCGTGCCGTCACCCGATTTACTTTCGCCAGACTCTCAGTCTTCAAATTTTCTTTCACCCAAGGAAATTGAGGCCCTGATCTTCCTGTTGGACGATCCCGATGAAGCTATCCACCGCTCGGTTTCTGAGCGATTGGCCGAGCAGGGAATCCAGATTATTCCGCTGTTGGAAAAAGCCTGGGAACACAACCTGGATCCGCTGCTACAGGAGCGGGTGGAGCAGTTGACCCACCGCATTCAATACGAGGATGTTCGAAAGGCTTTGGAGCGCTGGGCGGCTGACGATGCGGAAGACTTGATGGAAGCGGCTTTGTTGTTGGACCGCTATGCCTACCCGGAGCGCGATCAGACGGCGATCCGCGAGAAGGTGGCCGAACTGCGCCGCGCTGTTTGGCTGGAATTGTCGCAGTACCTGACTCCTCTGGAAAAAGTGCACGTGGTCAACCAGGTATTGTTTCGGCATTTGGGTTTTGCCGGGCTGGATGATCTTGCCCGGGATCCCCGCGCGGCCTACCTGGGCACCTTGTTGGAAACGCGCAAAGGAAATCCCTTGAGCCTGGGTTTGCTCTACTTAATTCTGGCCCAACAACTCGAGTTGCCCGTGTACGGGGTGCGTTTTCCGCAGCATCCACTCCTCGCCGTGACCGAAGGCTATTTGCTTGATTTTGCTCGCCCGGCGCTGCGCGATCAGGTAGTTTTTTACCTGTATCCCTTTCGCCATGGTGCGGTCGTAACGGCCCGCGACATAGAAGACAACCTGCAAAAAGCGGGTGTCAAAGCTCGCCCGGAGTTTTACATGCCCGTTTCAAACCGAAGCATGTTCCGGGAAATGTTGCTGATTCTGGAAAACCTGTACCGGGGAAAAGACCAGGTGGACAAAGCGACAGAAATTGCGGGCTTGCGGGCGGTGCTGCAAGAAAATGCGCTGCCTGCTGCGGAAGGAGGAAATTCAGCGGGATAAATAAACGAAAGGATTGGGATAATATATCAAAGCACGACCTTGGTCCGAAAGCGAGCAACCCGTCCCTAACCTTAATCCGGCATCAACAGCCAGGCCTTAATAAACTCGTGCAGTTCGCCATCCAGAACGGCTTGAACATTGCTGGTTTCATGGCCAGTGCGCACGTCTTTGATGAGTTTATAGGGATGCAAAACGTAATTGCGGATCTGCGAACCCCACTCAATCTTCTTTTTGGTGGCTTCCGTTTTGTCCCGCTCGTCCTGCTGTTTGCGCAGTTCCATGTCGTAGAGCCGCGACTTAAGCATTTTTAAGGCCGTTTCGCGGTTGCCGTGCTGCGAACGGCCTTCCTGGCATTCCACAACGATGCCGGAGGGCAAGTGCCGCACGCGTACGGCGGTTTCCACCTTGTTCACGTTTTGGCCCCCTGCGCCACTGGCGCGGAACGTGTCCCAGTCCAGATCGGCCGAGCTGATCACAATTTCGATGGTGTCGTCTACTTCTGGATACACGAACACCGACGCAAACGACGTATGCCGACGCGCGCTGGAATCAAAGGGCGAGATTCGCACCAGGCGGTGCACCCCGTTCTCGCACTTGAGGTAGCCGTAGGCAAATTCCCCTTTGATCTCAAGCGAAGCGGAACGTATGCCTGCCACATCGCCCGGTTGGTAGTCGAGCTCGCGAACGGTGAAACCCTGCTTTTCCGCGTACATGCGGTACATCCGCAACAGTATTTCTGCCCAATCGCAACTTTCGGTTCCACCAGCCCCGGAGTTGATCATCAGGATAGCGCTCAGCGAATCCTGCTCTTCGCTGAGCGTGCTTTTCATTTCCAGACCAGCCATGATGTCCTCGGCTTGCCCTTCGGCTTCAGCCAAATCCTGCCCGCTGGCCTCGCCTTCAGCCACAAACTCCTGCAGGATTTCAAGCTCCTGCACAACGGCTTCCGCCTTGCGGTACTCCGCTACCCAGTTCTTTTCGACTTTGAGTGCGCGCATGATCTCCTCGGCCTTCCGGGGATCATCCCAAAAGCCCGGCTGAGAACTCACGGCATCGCCTTCCTCAATCCGATGAAGGCGCTGGTCAATGTTCAGGTACTGCCTGAGGGTCGCCAGTTTTTCGGCCAGTTGTTTTTGCGTTTCGGTAGCCAGGGGATGCTGCGTTTTGTGGAATAAAAACCGGGGAAACGGCCTGCGGGCGCATGGCGGGACGCGCTCGCTCCGGAGCGGCAAAGATAAGCCGTCGGCCTTTGTTCCCATGCCTGCCAATGACCGGGCCAATGACCGGGCTAATGCCTTAAGTTAAAGACCAGGAAAGAACGCATCCTGCTGGTGGTACAATCGGCAGCGGTCGCCGCGAACCCGGATGGCAATCACGTCAAAGCGAAGGCTGAGGCAATCGCACTGAGTGCCCAGAAAAGCCGCCCCAGCCTGCCCGAGCTTGCGCTGTTTGGCCGGATTGACCGCCTCTTCTGGCCTGCTCGGAGGATCCGTGCCCAACTCCCGCCTTGTTTTAACTTCCACCACCACCAACGTTTCGCCGAGCCGGGCCACCAAGTCTAATTCTAGTCTGCCGCAGCGCCAATTTCGGGCCAGAATACTGTAGCCCCGTCGCTGGAGCCAATGAGCCGCTACTATTTCGCCCCGTTGGCCAAGGCCCGATCGCTTCTGTGCGGACGTCTGGCCAGGCGTAAGGGTTGGAGCCTCGTCTGGTGACCGGTCTGCCGTCTGTTCCGCCTTCTGGTTTGGCATTCGGGACCCTCGCTTGGGCGGATTGTCGTTTCTTTGTTCTTCGTTGTTCATGAGTGGGCAAGATGGCGCCGACCGCCGTTGTTCAGGGCAAAACAGCCCTTCGAACTAACGATTTGTGCATAACCTTTTGCTTGAAAAAGCCGTTCCTGAACACGCAATGCCCGATAGTCCTTCTGCCCAGAAACTCACCATGACCCATTCTATGGAAGCCCTCATCCAGTCCTTCCCGGCGCAACTCCGGCAGGCCTTGGACATCGCAGAAAACACCCGGCTCAGGCCTGCGGTGCCCGTTCGCCAGATCCTGGTGGCTGGCATGGGCGGCAGCGGCATCGGCGCTGATCTTGCGGCGGCACTGGCCCTGCCACCGGTCCCGATGGCCACGGTTAAAGATTACCACCTGCCCAAATGGGCTGGCCCCAAGACTTTGCTGCTCGCGTCTTCCTATTCCGGAGATACGGAGGAAACGCTGAGCGTGCTGGAGCAGGCGCTGGCGCAAAAATGCCGCATCGTGGGCATTTCGTCGGGTGGCACAGTGGGTAAGATGGCCGCCGATAAAGGTTTTGACCACATTTTGGTTCCCGGGGGAAGGCCCCCGCGTTCTACGCTCGGCTTTTCGGTGGTGCAGCAACTGCGCGTCCTGAACCACTACGGCATGGGCCCTGCTTATCGCGAACCGCTGCTGCGCATCGCCGACCAGTTGGAGGAGCAACAAGCCGCCCTTCGAACCCAGGCAGCCGGGCTGGCAGCCCGTTTGGCAGACCGCACGCCGGTGCTCTACGCGACAACACGATGGCAGGCCGTCTTGTTGCGCTGGGTTCAGCAGATCCAGGAAAACGGCAAAATGCTCTGTTGGATGAACGTCTTGCCCGAGCTCAACCACAACGAATTAGTGGGTTGGAAAGACCAGCGGAACGATCTGGCCGTATTGTTTTTTACGAGTGCACTGGACCATCCGCGCACCACGCGCTGTTCTCAGCTTACGCGGGACGTTGTGGAAGACTGTTGCGATCGCGTATTGGGAGTTACTGGCCATGCCACCGACCCCTGGCTGCAAACCTTTTTGTGGATTCACCTGGGCGATTGGGTGTCCGTTGAACTGGCCGCCCTCCGCCAGGTTGACCCGGTGGAGATCGCGGTCATTGACCGATTAAAAGGAGAACTCGCAAAATGGGAGCAGAGTTTGTGAAAAGCGAGCTACACGCCGCTTCTCCTGCGGCTCTGGCTCGTGAAACTGTGCACTGGGCAACTATGGGCAGGCTCCGCTATGCCGAGGCTTGGGCTTTGCAGGAGCGACTTTTTGCCTTATCGGTTGCCGCCAAGCTGGAGCGCCGCGCCTTGAACCTGTCCAGCCAACAGGGCAACCACTACTTGTTGTTGGGCGATCATCCGGAGGTGTTCACCCTGGGCCGAAATGGGGCCGAAGCGAACCTGCTCATTTCGCCCGAAAAACTGGCCGCTGAAGGCATTGACTTTTTTCGCATTAACCGAGGCGGCGATATCACTTTTCACGGCCCGGGCCAATTGGTGGGTTATCCCATTCTGGACCTGGGTTGCCTGTTCACTGACATCGGGCGCTACCTGCGGCTTATTGAGGAATGCGTCATCCGGGTTCTGGACCAATACGGGTTGAAGGGGGAAAGGCTGCCCGGCGCGACCGGCGTCTGGCTGGACCCGGACAACCCGTTTCGCGCCCGTAAGATCTGCGCCATCGGTATCCGCGCCAGCCGTTGGGTGACCATGCACGGTTTTGCTCTCAACGTCAACACTGATTTAGACCGCTTCCGGCTCATTGTTCCGTGTGGCATCACTGACAAAGCGGTTACTTCGCTGCAAGCGGAGCTGGGTCACCCGGTGCCATTTGAAGAGGTACGGGAGCGATGGCTGGAGGTCTTTTCCGCTCTTTTTGAGGTGAATCTAACCCATAATCAAGAAATTTTAAATCATTGAAGGCCATTGACTTAAGTGGTTTAAATTAATTAGTTAGTTGAAGTCAAAGAAACACCTCACGAAAGCGGAGCAGACCGCAAAGACAACAGCCATCAAAACGGCCGCCGCTACTGAAAAAGCAGAAACTCCCCTTCGCTTTGAAGAGCTGGTCTTTGCCGTGGACCCCGGCCAGGAACCCATGCGCATCGATCTGTTTCTGACCGGGCGGGTGGAAAAAATCAGCCGAAGTCGCATTCGCCAGGTGGCGGATGCCGGCCTTTTGCTGGTCAATGACCAGCCTGTTAAAGTCAATTACAAGGTCAAGCCCGGCGATCGTGTGGTGCTCTCTATGCCCCGTTTTCACGAGGAAGGGCCGATGCAGGCTGAGCCGATGGCCCTGGACATCCTTTTCGAAGATGAAGACCTGCTCGTGCTCAACAAGCCGGCTGGACTGGTGGTGCATCCCGGCTCGGGCAATTACCAGGGCACGTTGGTGCACGGCTTGCTACACCATTTTCCGGGCGTTTCGGCCGAAGAAATGGACCCGGAGCGGCTGGGTCTGGTGCATCGGTTGGACAAGGACACCAGCGGTTTGATGGTGGTGGCCAAGCGGCTTTACGCCGCTGAATCGCTGTCGCGTCAATTCGCCGAACGGACTACCGAGCGCTTGTACGAGGCCCTCTGCTGGGGCGAGTTTGAGGGTTCCGGGGGAACAGTGACCGGTAACATCGGGCGACACCTGAGGCAACGCTTATTGTTTACGGTGCTTCCCGAGGGGGAGGGGGGCAAACATGCCGTAACCCACTATACGGTCTTGGAGAACCTGGGTTATGTTTGCCGCGTCGCGCTCAAGTTGGAAACGGGTCGCACCCATCAGATCAGGGTACACATGCAACACATTGGCCATCCAGTGTTTGGCGACCCGATGTACGGGGGCAATCGCATCGTCAAAGGCACCGTGTTCACCAAGTACAAACGCTTTGTCGAAAATTGCTTTGCGCTCATGCCGCGACAAACGCTCCACGCGCGGGTGCTCGGCTTTACCCACCCTAAAACCGGAGAGCGGCTTCGCTTTGAAGCCGATCCACCTGCTGACCACCTGGAATTGATCCAACGCTGGCGCCGGTATGCCGGAGCCCTGGGACTGGATACTAGCCAAGAGTTTGCCGACCGTGATCTGACGGACCAGCCGGGCAGCGATGCAGCCGCTGGATCACCCAAGGTGGGAGGAAAAGGAGTTCCGGAGCTCCAGTTGCAGGACGATTATGATCCTGCACTGGATGTCGATTTGCTTCTGGAAGAGGATGAACTGGACGAAGACATAGACCAATAACCAGCCTTCCTTGGGACCGCCGAACTAAATCGGTAAATTCGTCGTTCAATTTCTTGGCTGTTTCCTCTACCACTTCGTCTTTTCTACCCCCTTTTTCATGAAAACCTGGACAAATCTCTTTCGCTCTGTTTTGCCGCTTTGGCTCTTGGCTGGTGGCAGTTTTATTGCCCTGGCACAGGAAAGCACCCACGACCACAATCGCTGCGGGCAACAACCCGCGCTCGAGCAATTGTATAAGCGCCATCCCGAAAACCTCATTTCAGTGCAAGCCGCCGAGCAGATGGTTCAAGACTACGTGCGCCAAAACGCTGGCAACCTCAGGGTCCAGGAGGACATCATTTACATCCCGGTAGTGGTGCACGTGGTGTGGAAATCAGCCATTCAAGATATTTCCGAGGCACAGATTCAATCGCAGATTGAAGTGCTCAACGAGGACTACGCCATGACCAACCTGGACCGGGCAAGCTTGCGCAGTTCCTTTAACAGTCTTGCCACAAACACCCAAATTCAATTCTGCCTGGCCGAAACTGACCCCGATGGCAACTTTACCACCGGAATCATTCGCAAGCAAACCGGCAAAGCCAGTTTCAACGACACGGATACAGCAGGGTGGGATGGCGTCAAGGATTCCAATTACGGGGGTTCAGACCCCTGGCCCCGCGCGCAATACCTGAACATGTGGGTCTGCAACCTGGATCCTACGGCAGGGGTACTAGGCTACGCTTATCCTCCCGGGGTTGGCGGGTCGCTTGATGGCGTTGTCATGAATTACCGCTATTTCGGTCGCGAAGGGGTGGTGGTTCCGCCTTACAACCGCGGCCGGACAACAACGCACGAAGTCGGTCATTGGCTGGGCTTGCGCCACATCTGGGGCGATGGAGGTTGCGGTGTGGATGATGGCATTAGCGATACACCCACCGCTAGCGGCCCTTATTTCGGTTGTCCTTCCTCTACTGCAACAACCTGTGGTTCGTTGGATCTCTGGGAAAATTACATGGATTACACGGACGATCGCTGCATGGTCATGTTCACCGAAGGCCAAGGCGTGGCCATGCGCAACATACTCAATACCGTGCGTTCCAGCATTCCGGTTTCGCCCAAATGTTATTTTAATACAGGCGTTGAGGCTCCAGCTTCGGCCCTTGCCAACGGCCTCCAACTGTTTCCCAACCCAGTAACCGGCAACGCTCTCCAATTGGTCTTGAACCAAGCCACAACAACGGAAGGCATGTTGCAGATTTTTGATGCCACCGGCCGTCAAATGTGGAACCAATTACAACCCGCTGGACTGCAACAGGTTACGGTACAATTGCCCAACTTACCCAATGGGTTTTACCTGATTCAATGGTCGGGTAGCGACGCAGAAATGACGCAGCGTTTCGCTGTGGCAAATTAACATCCAAGTGCCTAGAAATGAACACTTTGTGTGCATTGTAAGGTCTTTGAAGCTTGAAAAGAGCCGGGAAATTTTCTCGGCTCTTTTCATTTTATTCCTGATCTTGCTTCAAACTGGAAATTGCCATGAAAACAAGTATACAAATTGCAGCGCTGTTTGCTTTTGGGGTGGGATTCACCTGCTCTACCCAGGCTCAGGTGTGCGATCCTGGTACAGCCCCTCAGAACCTTGCAGCAACGTACACTACTGGGGTAGGCGTTCAATTAGAATGGGATGTAGTGCCAGGTAGCGTAGGCGTTCAGCTCCGCATTGATCTTCCCTCAGGCTCAGTCTTAAACCGCCGCATTGTAGGTTTTGAGCGCGACCAATTCACCGTTCCGGATGGGTTGCTAAGCCCGGGCAACTACACGGTTCGCGTTCAAGCCGCCTGCAGCACAGTACCTCCATACAGCGTTACGCCCATTTCAGACCCTGCCAGCTTTGCTAAAGGAACGCCAGGATGTCCGGCTACGGTCACGGACATTGACGGGAATGTCTACACGACAGTTTCCATCGGTTCGCAATGCTGGATGCAGGAAAACCTTGCCACGGAAACCTACAACAACGGCGACCCCATTCCAGGAAACCTGGATGCCGCTACCTGGACCAGCACCACCAGCGGTGCACAAGCCGTTCACAGCGGAGTGGCCGCGAACAAAGCCATCTATGGCTTGCTTTACAATTGGTATGCCGCCAACGATGCCCGCGGTCTTTGCCCGACAGGTTGGCACGTGCCAACGGATGGCGAGTGGACTACCCTGACTACAGGATTAGGTGGCACTGCCATTGCCGGTGGGAGCATGAAGCAAACAGGCACCACATCTTCCGGAACGGGCCTTTGGTTCGCGCCCAATACCGGGGCTACGAATTCAAGCGGATTTACCGGACTTCCAGCAGGCACGCGAGATTTCACCGGTACGTCCTATTCTTCGTTGAGCCTGAACTGCGATTGGTGGACGTCCACAAAAATTGGCGGCAGCAGTCCGTACTACCGTCAGGTTTATTACAACAACACCACTGTGGGACGTTTTTTACTCCTGGAAACGTACGGCCTTTCGGTGCGCTGCCTGAAGGATTAAAAGCCCATTACGAGCCTCTACTTCATTTAAACCCGGTTCAGCGCTTAAGTTGAGCCGGGTTTTTTCGTCAAGATTATTCCTTAATTCTTCTGAATGGATGCTTTATAGTATTAAATTCAAGCATGGTCGATAAAATTTCGCGAACAGATAAATATTTCCACTTTGCAGCGCTGGTGGCATGTCTGTTCTGTGGGCAAATGCTTTAAAGGGTGCTTCCACCCCCTTCCGGTTCAACCGTATCTTTGCCTGGATTGTTAACCTGGCATGACCATGTTTGAACCCGCTAACCTGGACAACCTGCTCGATTTCGGGCTGGAAAGCCCTGAACTGGAGCGCATTGCCCGAAAAGTGCAGCGCACAGAACGCCTCAACGCGCAAGAAGGCCTGTTTCTGTTTCAAAAAGCCGACCTCGGTTTGTTGGGCGCCATGGCCAATACTGTGCGCGAGCGCCTGCACGGCAACGTCACGTACTTCAACCGGAATTTCCACATTGAGCCCACCAACCTTTGCGTCTTTGACTGCAAGTTTTGTTCCTATTCGCGCCTGATCAAGCAGAAGGACGAAGGTTGGATCATGGACAAAGACCAAATCCTGCACATTGTTCGACGCTACGAAGGCCAGCCAGTTACCGAGGTGCATATCGTCGGTGGGGTATTGCCACAGATGAATTTGGCCTGGTTCGGAGAGGTGCTCGAAGGCATCAAAGCCCTTCGACCTGACTTGCACATCAAGGGCTTCACTGCTGTGGAACTCGAATACATGTTTCGCAAGGCCAAGGTGAGCATTGAAGACGGGCTGCGTTTCCTTATGTCGAAGGGCCTCGGTTCGCTGCCCGGCGGCGGTGCCGAAATCTTTGACGAAGCGGTTCGCGCTGAAATTTGCGCCGACAAGTGCAACACGGCTACCTGGCTGGAAATTCACGAAACGGCCCACAAACTGGGCATGAAGACCAACGCCACCATGCTGTACGGGCATGTGGAGGAACACCGCCACCGAATCGACCACATGGACCGCCTGCGCGCGCTCCAAGACCGGACCGGCGGCTTCAACACCTTCATCCCGCTTAAGTTCCGCAACCAGGGCAACCAAATGAGCCATGTGCCGGAAACTACACTCATCGAGGACCTCAAGACCTACGCCGTGGCGCGCGTTTACCTGGACAACATCCCGCACCTCAAGGCCTATTGGCCGATGTTGGGCCGCGAATCCGCGCAACTGACACAAGCCTTCGGCGTCAATGACCTGGACGGTACCATTGACGACAGCACCAAAATTTACTCCATGGCCGGCTCAGAGGAGCAGAACCCTTCGTTGAGCACCGAAGAGCTGGTGGAATTGATTCGCGCCGTTGGGCGACGGCCGGTGGAACGCGACACGCTTTACCGCACCATCCGGGATTACTCCGACGATCTGTTGGAAGTAAACGCGAGTGCCCCCTCGAACCCATCGGTCCAAACTACTGGCGCCTGATGGCTAACTCCAAAATGCCGGTTGAAGCCAGTTCCGATCACGAGCATACAATAGGAGATACCGATGTTGCCCGGGATTTTTACCTGGTCCGGCACGGTGAAACCGACTACAACCGCAAGCGCATCGTGCAAGGCCGCGGTGTCAACGCGCCGCTGAATGCAAAGGGACAGGAACAAAGCCGGCTTTTTCACCAGGCCTATGCTCCCGTAGACTTTGAGCATGTTTTTGTTTCGTCGCTGCTCCGCACGCAGCAAACAGCAGCGCCGTTCATTGACCAGGGCATAAGCTGGTCTGCGCATCCGGAGTTGGACGAAATTGACTGGGGGCACCGCGAGGGCAAGAAGGCCGATGCAGCCATGCGCCAGGAATACGCGCAGGTGCTGCAAGGCTGGACACGCGGTGCCTTGGACGTGGCCATTCCGGGAGGCGAAACACCGCTTGATGTTCAGCAGCGCATGGTTGTTTTTTTAGACCATTGGAAAGCCCAGGCGCATGCGCGCAGTTTGGTGGTTTGCCATGGACGGGCCATGCGGGTGCTGCTTTGTGTGCTGCTGGAACGCCCCTTGGAGCACATGGAGCATTTTGAGCACGGCAACCTCGGTCTGTACCACCTTCGCTACCAGAGCGGAACTTTTTCTATGTTGCTGAGAAACTCTGACCGACACCTTCGCGCCAGCGCCAACCATGAATAAGATCAAACTCAGTGCGGTTTCCTACCACAACACCCGCCCCTTTCTTTTCGGGCTCAGGCGCTCCACGCTCGCTCAAAAGTTGGACATCCAACTAGACATTCCTTCTGAAGGTGCGCGAAAACTCCGCCAAGGCGAAGTGAGTTTGGCTTTGGTACCGGTTGGCGTGCTTCACAGCGTCCCGCAGGCGCGGATCATTGCGGATTGGGGTATTGGATGCGATGGACCTGTCAGAACCGTTTGTCTGTATGCCGAAAAGCCGCTCGAAGCATTGCAACAGATCTGGATGGATTACCACTCGGTCACTTCGGTCCGGCTGCTGACGCTGCTGTTGCGCGATTACTGGAAGTTGAACCCAGAACTGGTGCCCGCTTCGCCGGGTTTTCGCGACAAGATAGGCGGCACAACAGGCGGACTTGTCATCGGCGACCGTGCCATCGGACTTGAGCATAAGTTTAAATATGTTTACGATTTAGGCCAGGCCTGGAAAGACTGGACCGGTCTGCCTTTCGTTTTTGCGGTTTGGGCTAGCACAGAAACGCTGGATCCAGCATTTGCTCAAGCGTTTCAATTGGCCCTGGCGGACGGTGTAGCGCATTTGCCCGAAGTAGCCGCCCTAACCGAAGCTCAAAACCCGGACTTCGCCGCTCGCAATTCCGGATTCAGTTTGTTGGATTATTTCCAACATAACATAAGTTATAATATGGACGCAGCCAAGCGCGAAGGTCTTGGACGTTTTTTGGAAAAAATTGGCCACCGACCCGCGCGGTGGGAAACGATAACATCACTTGCCGAGCACACCCAAAACGGACTGGATTAATCCCTCCACAGCTGCGGCCGGATCCGGTGCAAATTCCCCCGTGATGCGATTGGCTAAAATGACGTTTAACGACAAACACCGATGCCCCAGCAAGGCGCCAAGCCCGTAGATGGCTGCGGTTTCCATCTCAAAGTTGGTGACCCGATGGGCACCAAAGCGCAAGCGACCCAAGCGTTGAGGCAAGTCGGGAAGCACCGGCTCCAGCCGCAACCGGCGACCCTGCGGTCCATAAAAGCCCGGACAAGTGGCCGTAATGCCGCGCACATACTCCGGTCCAAATTGGGCAAGAAGCCCAGCGTCAGCTGCGCAGAGGTAGGGTCTCAGGGGAAAATGGTCCAGTTCTCCGGGCCAGGGCAGGGGCAGATCAGCACCCGATGAAGCCGGTGCGCCGGCTTGAAGACCCGATAGCGGGTCCAGAACTGGCGCGATAGCGTGATCCAAAGCAGGTTTTCTTGCTTCCGCAACGGGCCCCCACTGCACCAGATGCGCAGGCGCCCGGTAAAAGTCCAGCAAGCCATCCAGACCAAGCCCATGGCTGGACACCACCAGCGATCCAACCGGTACATCTTGCTGGAGGCTGCCCGATGTACCCAGGCGGACAATGGTCAGCGACCGAGTATGGTCAAGGGGTTGACGGGTAGCGAGATTGATGTTTACCAGGGCGTCCAGTTCGTTCAGGGCAATGTCAATGTTGTCCGTGCCGATGCCTGTGGAAAGTACGGTGACACGTTGTGCTCCGAGCCATCCGGTGCAGCTCCGGAACTCGCGCTTTTCCCGTTCCGATTGCACCGAATCAAAATGCCTGGCCACTTTGGGCACCCGGCCGGGATCTCCGACTGTCAGCACAAGATCGGCCACGTCCTCTGGCCGCATGGCCAAATGGTAGATGCTGCCGTCGGCATTGAGGACCAGTTCAGAGGCGGGTATGGGCATGGCGCAAAGTTAGGGTACCCAGTCGGGAGGCCTATCTTTGACCGGTGAGCACCCGTCGCATTAAGATTAACCGGCTTCTGGTCCCCATCGACTTTTCGCCACTCTCCCTTGAAGCGCTGGAATTTGCCAGCTTTCTGGCAGAAACCGTCAAAGCGGACATCACTTCGCTAAACGTCAGTGAAAAGTTGACCGATTCAGGCGAAAACAGCCGGGAAGGCATTGAGCAACGCCTGTCTCGGCAATGGCAAACCCTGGAGGCGCATTTGCCCCTGGACCCCAGCATTCGGCACCAAGTAAGGGTGGCGGAAGGCAAGATTCACGAGAACATCCTTCAGGTGGCCGCCGAGGAACACACGGATTTGTTGGTCATGGGCACCAATGGCATTGCTAGGCTTAACCCACTGACTCGCTTTTTCCTGGGCTCTAACACCAACCGGACGGTTCAGTCCTCGCCAATTCCGGTGCTGACGCTGCGGGCGTTAAACAGGCCGGTCAAAATCCGCGAAATCCTCCTCCCGCTGGACCTGACCCGACAAACCCGGGGAAAAGTAAATTTGGGCATAAACATGGCTCGCTTGTTTGACAGCCGCCTGCATCTCTTAGCCGTTTCTGACTATTTCGAAACGCTGCAGGGCAAAACGCCAGCGCTGGAGCGCATGATGGAGGAACAAGCCGCTAAAATCCGGGAGCATTCGATTGAAGTAACCACGGAAGTTATTCGCCATGACGATGTGGCCCACAGCGTCGTGGGCTATGCGGATGAAATCGAAGCCGACCTTATTTTGATCGTGACCGCCCAGGAAACCAAACTGGATACCTTGTTCATGGGCTCCCGCGCCGCCCGGGTCATTGCAACCGCCCGCCGTCCGGTGCTCAGCGTCCGGCCCAAGAACCTGGAGACGCTGTTCCAACAAGAAAGCAACGGTTAAAATAACGAATCTCCGGAATTACCTTTGAAGCGTTTTAACACACTACAATTTCCTGATATGAAACGATCCATTCGCTATGCAGGGTTCCTGGTCGCTTTTGGGCTGGTTACTTGCCTTTCCGTGCGCCTTCAAGCGCAGGACTACACTGGATTTTCGGGCAGCAATTACGCCGGCGTGCACGGTGTGTACTTCAATCCCGCCAGCATTGCCGATAGCCGCTACGCGGTGGATGTAAATGTCGTGGGATTTTCCTTCCAGTTTGCCAATGACTTTCTGGAGCTGAGGAACGATGGCTTCCTTGGCATCGGCAATCTCGGAGAGTCTTACGACGACTGGACAGATTTTCGCCAAAAAGCACTCATCGTCAATTTTGATGGAGCGCGCTCGGGCCAGAAAGCGAATGTTTTCCTTGGCATAGATGTTATGGGACCTTCAGCCCTGATTAGCCTGAGCCCCAAAGACGCCATTGCCCTGGGAGTTCGCTACCGGGCCTTGGTCAATTTTGACGAAGTGGGCGCAGAAGCAGCCCGCCTGGCCATTGATGAATTTGTGTACCCACCACTTTGGGGCCGAAACTTTGAGTCAGACGGTGCCAGTCTGGATGCCATGACCTGGATCGAATACTTCGGAAGTTACGGAAGGACGGTCTGGCAAGATGGCGAACACGTAGTCAAGGCAGGGGTAACTTTAAAGCTGCTGCAAGGTGCTGCAGCGCTTTACCTGCACGCTGATGAGCTCAACTACAACTTTACCAACGACGATATCCTGACACTGGAGGAAAGCACCATTCAGTACGGTCACACGGACAATTTTGACGTAAACCGGGAAGAATTTGAAATAAAGTTCTTTTCTACGCTGGGTTTTGGAGCAGACCTTGGACTCATCTATGAATGGAGACCGGAAGGCGCCGCTTACAGTGGGCGCATGCGCGACGAGACCGTAGCTTCCGGCGACCGCAGCGCCACTCGCTACAAGCTCCGTGTTGGTGCTTCACTGATGGATTTTGGCGGAGTTCGCTTTGACCGCGATCCCAAAAGCTACGATCGCCCCGCCGGGGCCATTGATATTGACGACTGGGATCTTACCGTGGTGGAATTCGATGCCCTCCAGGATTTTGACGATACACTCAACATACGCTTTCCGGAGCAGGCAGGCGATTTGGATGAAAAATTCGCCATGAACTTGCCGTTGGCCCTCAACCTGCATGCAGACTACCAACTCTACAAAGGCCTTTATGTAGGCGCCGCCGCGTGGCTAGCCCCCAAATCGCCTGGCGATGTCAACAAGGTTCACGGCATCACCCGTCTGTCGCTCAACCCGCGTTTTGAACACCGCTGGTTCGAAGCCGGGCTGCCCTTGAGCTACCAAAATTTCAGTGGCACAGATTTTGGGATGTACCTGCGTCTGGGTCCTGTGGTGCTCGGGTCTGCCAACTTCTTTACAGAAGCCTTTAGCGATGGAGTGGAGAGCATTAACGCCTATATGGCGCTTAAAATTCCGCTGCTCCATGGCCGCAGCACCAGCAGCGTGGACAGCGAAGAATACAACCAATACTAAGAGTACCCTTAAGAGAATAAGTAGGTGCAGACATCAAACACTGCATAGGTAATAAAATGTTGTGTTGAGTCGAGGGCAACAATAACATTTATTATGGTAGTGCCTAATCTTGAATTCGGTACTCCAACATGTCTTCACCTATGGATAACAACTCTGTTAATTGCCCCGGAACTTCCGGTGCTCGCACGCCATTGTCCAACTGCGTTGGGGCCTTGAAAATACGCGCTTCGTCCCAAAGCCCTTCGCGAATAAAGGCCTTCAGGGTTTCTGTGCCCCCTTCTACCATAACGGAATTTATCTCCCGCTCA
This sequence comes from uncultured Chitinophagales bacterium, assembly GCA_964429745.1. Lineage (GTDB taxonomy): Bacteria > Bacteroidota > Bacteroidia > Chitinophagales > BACL12 > WGOA01. Next base: position 21,265 of record CAYSDI010000033.1, read on the forward strand.
GCCAGCGCCTGGAGCAGTTTGGGCAGCAGTTGACGGTCAAATTGAATGGCCATGACTTCCGAATGAGGGAGTAGGTAGCGGTCCGGGGGAAGGTCGGGCGTGCGGACCACGAGGGTTGAGGCCTGACCATCAAAGACCCGCGCTTCTTGCGGCAGTTGGCCGTAGCGATCCAGCACGATTCGAAGGGGTTGCTCTGGCTTCGGTACCTTTTGGCCCGAAACTAACGGCGGTGTGCCTGCATGATTTTGGCAGACTGGCACAAGCCGCGCCGTGAGTTGAGGGTTGTCCTTGAGCACCGTCCGGGCACCAACCAGGATGGCCCCGCACTGCGCGCGCCATTCGTGCACCAAACGGTCCGACCATGCATTTGTAAAATGCACCGGGCTTGCATCGGCCGCGGCCAGAAAACCATCTGCGCTTTGCGCCCACTTGAGCAGGACCCAGGGGCGTTTTTTCTGCATCCGGCAAACAAATGCCTTGTTCAACTCCAAGCAGGCACGTTCCATAACTCCAGATATGATTTCGACCCCGGCCTTGCGCAATTTTTCCAGCCCTTTTCCAGCCACTTTGGGGTTAGGATCAGTCATACCAACCACCACACGCGGTATCCCTTCCTGGACAATGCGGTCGCTGCAAGGGGGCGTTTTGCCATAATGTGAACAGGGTTCCAGGTTCACGTAAAGGGTGGCTTCGGGGATCAGCGCACGTTGCTCAGGCTTTACTGAATTCAGCGCTTCAATTTCTGCGTGGGGTAGGCCCCAGCCGCGGTGGTAGCCTTCACCGATGACGACACCCCGGGCCACCAGTACAGCACCCACCATGGGGTTGCCTCGCACCGCCCAGCGCCCCAGCCAGGCCAGGTCCAGGCATCGCTGCATGGAGCGTTCGTCTTGGCTCAGATCGTTGTTTACAGCGGCATTCACAGCCGCAAAGATAGGGCCTACCTTTGCGGGCGTGATGGAGACGGCACCCCTAACTGTTCAACAGGCCTACCGCCAATTGGTAGCGCTGTTGGCTCCAGCCTGGGGTCAGGGCGAGGCGCGGGCTACCGCCAGAGCGCTGTTTGAAGACGCCTTTGACCAACAGCGTCCCGCAGAAAGCGAAGCGTTGTTCAGCGCGGAACAAGCCCTTCGCCTGGAGGAATTCACACGCCGCCTGCTTGAAAGAGACGAGCCCCTGGCTTACCTGACTGGCGTCTCGCATTTTGCCGGAATGAAACTTGCCGTCAACGCCAACGTGCTCATTCCCCGACCGGAAACGGAGGAATGGGTGTACCGGGTTATTCAGGATTGGCAGGCTATCGCCGGGCCTCAGCGCTTCGGCACGCCAGCAGGCAAAACCATTCGCGTTCTGGAAGTCGGAACGGGAAGCGGTTGCATTGCGCTGGCTGTGGCACGCGCTTTGCCCGGCTTTTCGGTCACTGCGCTTGACCTTAGTTCAGATGCTCTTGCTCTGGCCGCCCACAACGCCAGCCACTTGGGCATAGCCGTCAACTTTTTGCAAGGTAATTTTCTGGACCCCGCATTCCGGGCCAGCCTCCCGGACTTTGACCTTTTGCTCAGCAATCCGCCTTACATCGATCCCCGCGAGATGCCCGAACTCGATCGCCGGGTCAGCAACTTTGAGCCGCACCTGGCCCTCTTTGGACCGGCACAGGATCCACTGGCTTTCTATGGCGCCCTCGCCGATTTTGCGCAAACGCATTTGCCATCAAAAAACACGGGGGAAACGGCGCCTGCACCTTCCACAACCTCCGTGCCGCAACCAGAACACGCTAGCCTTGGGCTGCCCGTGGCCTACCTGGAAACCAGTGCCCTTACCGCAAGCGCTGCGCTGCTTCGCTGGCAAGCTGCCGGCCTGAAAGGAAGGGTTGAGAAAGACCTCAGCGGTCGCGATCGTTTGTTGCTCGGCTGGCAGTAATGAAAGGGTCCTCCTAAAAACCCCATATCCTGCGGTGTGCCCAATTTTTAACATCCTCATATACAAGAGTAAACTCCGGTGTTAAAAATTGAACATGCCTTGTTTCTGGAGTTTTTAGTAGCACCCTAACGTCTAGTTCAGCTTCTTTGCGACAAACAGGCAAGGCTGCACAGGCGGTACAAAACGCGCGCACCGACATTGGCATCCCATTCGTCTTCGCCATTGGGCGCGGGCGAAACTTCGTTCAGGTCAAAGCCAACAATGCGGCGACCGGAACGGACCACTTCGCCCAGCAAGTACGCAGCCTCGGCAAAACTCAGCCCACCCGGAACCGGAGTGCCGGTGTTGGGGCAAAGCGAGGGGTCAAGTCCATCAATGTCAAAGCTGATCCAGACGTCCTGGCTAAGGGCAGCTGCGGCATCCCGGCAACATTCGCCCCAGGTGGTCCCGGCAAAGCGCCGGGCGTCAAGTTCATGCTGGAAAAAGGCGTGCACCCGCGGGTCCTGGTTGATCAGCTCCTTTTCGGCCAGGCAAACATCGCGCAGGCCCACCTGCACCAAGTTGCTGACGCCTGCCTGGAGCGCATTGTACATGATAGAGGCGTGCGAATGTTGGAAACCTTCATAAGCGATGCGCAGGTCGGCATGGGCATCCACCTGCAAAATGCTCATCTGAGGATGGCGGGCCAGCACGGCCTGTATGGCGCCCAGCGGCGTGCTGTGATCGCCGCCCATCACAGCAGGTATTTTGCCTTCATTCAGCGTCTCAGCGGTTCGTTCAAATACCCATTTCCGCAAGGCCTCTGTTTCGTCGTTAACGCGCCGCAACAGCGCCGGATCTTCCGGAGCGCCGTTCTCGAGCATCCGGATGTACTCGGCCACAAGCGGACGGGTCTTGCGGTTGCGTTGTGCCCATTCCGCCGAAACCTGGAGCATGAAAAAACCTTCCTGCCAGCTAAGCGGGTAATCGGGATCAAACAAATCCAATTGCGGAGAAGCCTGTCGAATAGCTTCCGGACCAGCGGCACTGCCGGGTCGGTACGAGGCGGTAGCGTCCCAGGGAACAGGCAGCAAAACCACCTTCGACTCCGGGTAATTGAACGGAAGGCCAAAAATCTGGGCCTGGGCTGCTCCGATGCCGTTGGGATCGAAAGCCGCCAGTTTTTCCTCGCGCGTCACGATGCAGTCAGTTCGGATGCTGCGGCAGTCGCCACAACTTCCGCTCCATTTTCGACCATTTCCCGGGTAAAAGTGGGCAGGCAAAAAGCTCCTTGGTGAATATCGGCGTTGTAGTATTTCAAGCCGTGTTGGCGGCAAAAGGCATCAACGCGGTCTCGGTCCAGCCCGTTGAACGGGTGCCCTTCGCCCTTCATGGCCCAGGAAAAACTCCACATCCCGGAAGGATACGTAGGAATATGGGCCAAGTAACAATGCACATGCTCGTTGCCAAAAACCTGGCGGTAACAGGCGTAGATATCGCGGAAAAGGGCAGGGGCGTAGTGCGGGCTCTCGCTCTGCGTAATCTGGATGCCTCCAGGGCGAAGAATGCGGTGCACGTGGCGATAGAAGCTCTCGGTGAAAAGGCCTTCGCCAGGACCAACCGGATCAGTGGAATCCACCAGCACCAGGTCAAACGCGTCATCCGTACATTCTTCTGCGTACGCAATGCCATCCCCGACGATCAACTCCAATTTGGGGTGGTTAAAAGCGGAAGAAATGTCCGGCAGATGCAACTTGGATGCTTCAATAACTTTTTCGTCAATCTCTACCATCACCACCTTTTCCAGGCCTTCGTGGCGCAGAATTTCGCGCACGGCACCGCCATCGCCGCCGCCGATGACCAGCACACGCTTGGGGTTCGGGTGGCTGAAAAGCCCCACGTGCGCGATCATTTCGTGGTAAATGAACTCGTCCTTTTCGGTGGTCATGACCATGCGGTCCAGGGTCAGCGTTTTGCCCCAGGCGTAGGTGTCATATACTTCCACCAACTGGAACGGGCTTTGCTCGCGGTAGAGTTGTTTACCGGTGTGGCGGAAGGAATGCGCAGTGTTTTCGCTGCGTTCGGTAAACCAGACGTTGCGGCTGTATTTGGGCGCCAATGAAGTAGCCTGTTCACCGGGGGAATAGCCGTTTGCGGGCTTGCCCAACTGTACGGCGTGGTCTTCGCGATGCGCTTCCAGCTCCTGGCGGGTGCCGGGAATGAGGCCTAGTTGACCCCGCAGCATTTCTATGGAGGAGCCAGAGCCCGCTTCGAGAAGGCGTTTTAGCTCGTTGTAAGCGATCCAGGGGTCTACGGTATCCCCGCAGGTGAATAAATCCACCGCGGCATAGCCATACTCCGGCCAGGTGTGAATGGCCAGGTGGCTTTCCTGAATCACTACTACCCCCGAAACGCCAAATGGCGAGAAGTGGTGGAAGGTGGAATTAATCACAGTTGCATCCGCCTTGCGGGCCGCGGCAACCATGCTTTGCTCGATGTAAGGAACATCGTTGAGCAGTTCATTCCGGCAGTCGAAATACTCGACCAGGATGTGTCTGCCAAGAGCGTGCATAACCCAGGTTATTTAAGCCGGTGAATATACCAAAATGGGGTAACTTTGAGCGGAACTATTTTCATTCGGCGCTGTTATCTCGCTGACTTCTAAGCATTTGCCGACCCTCAATTACTTTTCGCCCTAAAAACCCTTCGGTGAAAAAAACCCACATCGCCCTTCTTTTTTTACTTGCGGGTGCTTTTGTTGCCCTGGCCTCCATGCTTTCGCGTTCCGCAGAACACGCCGGATTTGATTTGGCCAGCGATCAACCCGACCGGATTGTGCGCGTAAGCGGTACCCTCGTGCCCGGAAAAACCGTGGATTACAACCCGGAAGTTGACCCGAACAGTTTTCGTTTTTGGATGGCCGACAAAAGCGGCCGCCAAGCGCAGGTCATCTGCTACGACGACATGCCCTACGATTTTGATAAGAGCGAAGAAGTGGTGTTGACCGGACAAATGAAAGAAGATGTTTTTTACGCCACCGACCTCTTGGTCAAGTGCCCTTCCAAATACGTCGAAGACGATTTGACCAAAAGCAGCACGTCCGCTGCCGAAATGCAGTAAATGTTCTACACCGTTTCTGAATTCACCTCCTGCTGATGGAATCTCTGCTTCCCGAAGCCCAGCCGGTGAACCTGATTTTTGGCCAGCTGGGCCATTTTTTCGTCCTGCTTTCCTGGGTTGCTGCCTTGATAGCCGCTATTGCGTTTTGGCGTAGCGGCCAGGACCGCGATGCCTCCTGGTTGCGCATTGGGCGAAGGGCATGGGTGCTGCACACGGTAGCGGTGCTGGGCATTGTCGGTACGTTATTCGCCATGATTTTTGGCCACCATTTTGAGTACCACTACGTCTGGCAGCACTCTTCTACGGACTTGCCGTTAAAATACATTCTCAGTTGCTTCTGGGAAGGGCAAGAGGGCAGCTTTTTGCTCTGGACCTTTTGGCACGCCGTGCTCGGGGTGGTTATGATTGTGGCTAAAAGCCCCTGGCAAGGCCGGGTGTTAAGCGTCATTGCGGTGTTGCAAGTGTTCCTGTTAAGTTTTCTGGCCGGCATTTATGTGTTAGGCACTAAAGTGGGCACCAGTCCTTTCCTTTTGCTGGAAGACGTGCTCACTGCAGATCCGGTTTTCCTCTTTGATGACTACATGCGCTTTATCCAGGACGGAACTGGCCTCAATGCGCTGCTGCAGAACTACTGGATGGTCATTCACCCGCCCGTGCTCTTTTTGGGCTTTGCATCGGCGGCCATTCCCTTTGCTTTTGCCTGGTCGGCCCTTCGCTTTGGCGACTACCGCCGCTGGGTGCAGCCAGCCCTTCCCTGGGCGCTGTTTTCTGTGCTGGTATTAGGAGCAGGCATTCTGATGGGCGGGCGCTGGGCCTATGAATCGCTGAGTTTTGGCGGTTTCTGGGCTTGGGATCCCGTGGAAAACGCTTCATTGGTGCCTTGGTTGGTGCTGGTCGGCGGAACCCACGCTATGGTGTCGTTCAAGGCCACCGGAAGGTCCCTGCGCACGGGTTTCGCGCTGGTAATCATTGCCTTTTTGTTGGTTTTGCTGAGCACCTACCTGACGCGCAGCGGTGTTTTGGGCGATACTTCTGTGCACTCGTTCGTTGATGCCGGACTCAACAACCACCTGCTGCTTTTTCTGTTTGCCATCGCTTCTCTATCGATAGGCATGCTCGTGCTGCACTGGCGCAGAATTCCGGCTAAGGCCACCGAAGAAGCAGCCAACTCCCGCGAATTCTGGATGTTCCTGGGCTCGCTCGTGCTCAGTTTCGCCGCGCTTCAAATCATCTTCGTCACCTCCGTGCCCGCCATCAATGCCCTGTTGGGCTGGATCAACAGCTGGAGCGGCATCGGTTTGCCGGATAATATTCCCACACCTGCCCAGCCTGAAGCCTATTACAATTCCATTCAGATTTGGGTAGCTATTGGTCTTGGGTTGATGATGGGCGTGGGGCAGTTCCTGCGCTACCACCGCAGCGACATGCCGCGCTTTTGGCGGCAAATGGGCATCGCCGCTGCGGTTGCGCTGGTTTTTAGCGCCTTGAGTGCCTGGTCCGTCGATTTTGAATGGACCGTGCAGGCCAAGCTCCGCTTTTTAGGCGGGCGAACTTTTCAGGCGCCGAACAGTGAATTGTTGTTGCTTTTTGCCGGCTGGTTCGCCGCATCGGCCAACCTGATGTACCTGTTTACTGCCTTGCGCGGCAAAGTGCAACTGTCCGGGGCTTCGCTTGCGCACGCCGGATTCGGCATCATGCTGGTGGGTATTCTGATCTCCGGTGCCCGGCAGGAAGTCATCTCCCGCAACAGTCTGGGCATCGATTACGGCGAAGCGTTTGATCTGCAATTCAAGCAGGAGAACATTTTGCTCTACCAGGGCATGCCCCAGCGCATGGGCGATTACCAGGTTACTTACCTGAGCGATACCGTCGATGGCGATGCCACGTATTACCGCGTGCAGTACGAAACGTTTGATGCCGAGGGAAGGGCCACCGAATCCTTCGTGCTGGAGCCGTACCTGCTTCGCGACAAAAAGACCCGCCAACTTTCGCCCAACCCCGCCACGCAGCATTACCTCAGCCGCGACCTGTTCACCCACGTCAGTGCCGTGCCCAATGAAGAACAGGCCCCGCAGCAAGGTCCCAAAATCAATACCCATGCAGTAGAGCTCGGTGACACGGTGTACTTCGGCGCAGGCTTGATTCGCGTGGAGAGTGTTGTTTCGCTACCGCCCGTTGGCGACACCATCCGAGCAGGGCTGCGCTTGTTCGTTGAATCCAGTGCCGGCTCCATTGAAGCTATTCCCGAATTGCGTATTGCCGGAGGGCGGTTGATCAGCCCACCGTTAGCGGTTGCTGGCGTGCCCTTGCAGGTGTTGTTCCGCAACGTCACTCCGGAAACCGGAAAGTTTGAGCTGGCTACGGTGGAGCCCCGATCCGCCAATGACTGGATCATTCTCAAGGCCATTATTTTCCCGCAGATTCGCCTGGTTTGGCTGGGCTCCATCATTCTTTTTTCTGGCATCGCCGTCAGCATTGTGCGGCGCAGAGCTTTGAACAAGCGGCATCAATCGGCGGCATGAACCTCTATGATTCTCCCCTGGAGACCGACGTCGGTCGGGAGCGCCTGGTGGGGGTGGGGGCAGGCAAGCTGGCTTCCGCGTTGCTGCCTGCTTTACATCGCGCGGGCATTGACATTGAACAAGTGTTCAGCCGGGATACTGAAAAAGCCGAGGCCATGGGCCGCGCCATAAACGCTCAAGGCGTTGATTCGCTGCAGCAGCTTAATTGTACTGCTACCATTTACCTTTTAGCCGTTCCCGATGATGCGCTGCACGAAGTTGCCACAGCGGTGTCCTTGCGCATTGCAGATCATGCAAATCCACCAGACTCCGCTCGTCCGCCCATGCTGGTACACTGCTCAGGTTCTGCGTCTTCTGTGACCTTGAGTCAGGGTAACATACCCTATGGTGTGTTTTATCCGGTGCAGAGTTTTTCCTATGGAATTGCCCCTGACTTTACCCAAATTCCTATTTGCCTGACGGGCAGTACCCCACAGGCAGAGGATCGCTTGGCCAGCCTGGCCCTCGCACTCGGCGGCCCGGTGCATCGCATCAGCGATGCCCAGCGCGCGCAATTGCATTTGGCCGCAGTTCTGGTCAACAATTTCCCGAACCATCTTTTTGCGCTCGCTGCTCAGTGGATGGAAGCCCGGGATTTGCCCTTTTCCATGCTCCAACCGCTGTTGCTTGAAACGGCCAGAAAAGCCACCATCGCGGACCCCCGTGGGCTGCAAACCGGTCCGGCCTTGCGCGGCGATGTAGCCACCCTGGACCGGCACCTGAACGCGCTGAGCGACCAACCCGAACTGGCAGCACTCTACCGTCTCTTGACCGCGTCTATTCAGCGCCTGGCCCGGCCCTGAGCACCTTGGCATGATTCAATCTGGCCCGGCCCTGAGCACCCCCGGCTTGCCCAGCCACTTTGCCTAACTTGCTCGCATGTTCGCCGCGTTTTTCCGCATCATACGGCCCTTAAATTTGCTCATTCTGGCTTTTGCCCAAGTCGCGGCTTTTGCCGTCCTGGTCTTGCTGCACGAAGAGCCTTTACCGCTATTGGCAACAGAGGCCACTGCCTTTGGTTTGCTGTTGGCAAGTACGCTGCTGATTTGCGCCGGTGGAAACATGATCAATGATCTGTTGGATCGCGAGGCGGATGCCATCAACAAACCTGGCGCCAATCCGGTGGGCCGCGAACTACCGCTGCGCCTGACCTGGATCGTTTACGGATTGATGACCCTTGCCGGCGCCGCCATCGGCTTGAACTTGGGCCTTACCCGCCAGTTGGGATGGGTATCGGCGTTGCCCGGCGCAGCCGCGCTTGTTTTGTGGACCTACTCTCGCTCTTTGCAACACTGGCCCTTAGCCGGAAACCTTGCCGTGGCGCTGCTGGTGTCGCTGACCGTGCTGCTTCCTGCGCTGTATTTTTCGCCGCAAGATTCCCTATCCAGAACCATAACTGGAGTAACGCTGGGCTATTTCGCCCTTTTAGCCGGGCTGTCCACCTGGACGCGGGAATGGGTCAAGGATCTGGAAGATCGCCCAGGCGACCAGCGCGCCGGTTCCCGGACTGCTGCCCTGGTATTGAACGTTTCCACCAGCAAGCGCAGCTTGTACGCTCTTCTGGTGGGTCAAGCCTTGCTGGTGTTCTTGCCGCCTTTTCATTGGCCGGTGTTGCGGGTGTGGGGGCTCTTGATTTTGGCCGGCTACGTGGTCCTGGCCCGGCAAATTCACCGGGCTGGCGACCCCTCATCGTTTCACCAGGCCAGCCAGACCGCCAAAATTGTTATGGCCCTGGGCATTGCCTGGATGGCCCTTTTGGCTGGACAATTAGGTTGGATTACCTTTTCTGCATGAAGATCGTTTTGCTCGCCTCCAAATCCCCGCGCCGCCAGGAGATGCTGCGCCAGTCCGGATTGCTTTTCAGGGCCGATGCCGTAGATACCGATGAACAGGTGCCCACCGGAATGAGTCCGGCAGAAGTGGCCCTGCACATTGCCCGGGGAAAAGCCGATGCCTCCGCGCACCTGCTCCGCGATTCCGAAATTTTGCTCTCCGCCGATACGGTTGTCGCGGCGGGCAACCAGCTTTTGGCCAAGCCCGCAGATCTTACCGAAGGCATGGCCATGCTGCGTCAGTTGTCAGGCAAAACGCACGAAGTCATCACAGGGGTGGTCATCCGTAGCCAGGAGCAGGAAGAAGCGTTTTTTTCCCGTACCGAGGTGGAATTTGCCCCATTAACCGAAGCCTCTATGCGCTATTACGTGGAGCAATTCAGGCCCTATGACAAAGCAGGTGGATACGCAATTCAGGAGTGGATCGGCCTGACCCATATTCTGGCCATCCGCGGTTGTTATTACAACGTCGTAGGCTTGCCGATGCCTGTGTTGTTCCCCAAACTGTTGGCAATGGGGGCTCATTGGCTGCGTGAAAAAGACAGGGAGCGATAACAGGTTACTCCAGCCCGAGCTTCTTTTTCAAAAGCCCGAGCACATTATCCCCATCAGGGGCATAGGCCAGGGAGCCCGTCGAAATGTCGAAAATCATGCGGTAACCGTTTTCGACCGCAACTTCTTTAATCAGCGCTTGGGCGCGGAGGAGCACCGGTGCCAGCAGCTCTTCGCGTTTTCGCTGCATCATGGTTTGTGACCCGCTTTCGAATTCTTTAATGCGTTTTTCAAGTGCCTGAAGATCCGAAAGCCGGGAAGTGGCCACAAATTCAGAAACGGAATCTTTTACCCGCACGTATTCCTGAAGTTTGGCGCTGTATTCCTGCCCATAAATGTTGTACTGCATCTGGATTTCCTTCTGGTAAACCTCCATCAGGGAATCTGCCTTCCGCGACTCTGGCAAAAGGTTGATGAGCTCCAGCGAGTTGATGTAGCCAAACTTGGTGCCCTGGTTTTGGGCATGGACAAGGGTAGCGAGGGTCAACAAAAGGATGGTAATGCTTGTTTTCATGGATCGTTTCTTTGCGAGCGTTAGCAATGCCGTCGGTAGGCGAAGGCAATGCAAGGCGCAAATTTAGGCAAAAGGCAAGGGGCTTTGATTCACCTTTGCACAAAGTTTGTCCCTCATCCTATGGAAGTAGAATTGTTCATTCCCTGTTTTGTCGACCAATTGTTTCCACAAGCGGGCTTTCAAACCCAGCGATTGTTGGAAAAAGCCGGGTGCACCGTTTTTTACAACCCGGCGCAGACTTGTTGCGGTCAACCGGCCTGCAATGCGGGATTTTGGGCTGAGTCGCGCGTGGTTGCCGAGAAATTCATCCGCGATTTTTCCGGTGAAAGGCCGGTTATTGCTCCTTCGGGTTCTTGCGTGGGCTTTGTGCGCAATACGCTGGAAAAGGTTTTGGAGGAATCGCCGCTGCGCGGGGAGTACCGAGGGCTGCGCCACCAGGTATACGAGTTGAGCGAGTTCCTGGTGGATGTGCTCGGCTTTGACGATTTCGGAGCAGAATTGCCGGTCCGCGCCACCTACCACGATGCCTGCGGAGCCCTGCGCGAGTGCGGCATCAAACAAGCCCCACGCCGGCTTTTAAGCAAAGTCAAGGGCCTGGAGTTGGTGGAAATGGCCGATTCGGAAACCTGTTGCGGTTTTGGCGGGACTTTTGCAGTAAAATTCGAATCCATTTCAACCGGAATGGCCGACCAGAAGTTGGCTAACGCCGCGGCGTCGCAGGCAGAGGTGATCATTTCCACCGATTTGAGCTGCCTGATGCACCTTCAAGGCTATGCCAGCCGCCAACAGCAACCCATCCGCACGCTGCACCTGGCCGAAGTACTGACGAGCGGATGGTGAACGCGCCATGAACCGATTGGCTTGCCTGTGGCTGCTCCTTTTTGGCTTGTGGATCCTGCCGGGAGCTCAGGGCCAGACCATCCTGTGGGCGGACACGCTGGTCGATTTCTCCAGCGAATACAGTACGCCGTACTACTCGGCCTGGCAGGCCACGGGACCGCCTGACACGCCTCCTGACTTGCAAGAGCCAGCGCCCCAGGCCTGGTCTCCACTGGAAATGGACAATGGCGAAGCCTTCATTCGCCTGGGTTTCACGCAAGGATTGTCGGCAGTGCAGCAAATTGCCATCGTAGAGAGCCATCATCCCGGTGCCATTTTTCGCGTTTTTCTGGAAAGCGGAGTGCGGTCGTGGATGGTTCACGAAGTCCTTCGACCGACAATTACCGGGCAAGCGCACCGCGTTTACCGCATCTTCTTGGATCCTACGCCTTACAAGGTCACGGGCATTCGCATTGTCTTGAACACGGCCCGCGCAGCCGGATTTAATCACCTGGACGCTGTGGCCATCAGCGACAGCCGGGAGCCGGTGGAGCCTTCTATAGCCCTCGCTCACGTAGAGCCCGATGGCGCCCGGGAGTGGCTCGGTCCGGCCATCAACAGCGCTTACGCCGAAGTGCATCCCATCGTCTCGCCAGACGGTCTGCGGCTGTACTTTACGCGCAAAAACCACCCGCGCAATGCGGGTTCAGGCCTGCGCGATGACATTTGGGTTTCAGCGCGCGAGCAAGACGGCGATTGGAAGCGGGCGAAAAACGCCGGTGCTCCCCTCAACGATGCGGGTCACAATTACCTTAACGGCATTAGCCCGGACGACAACCTGGCTCTGATCGCGGCCAATTACGAGAACCCGGACGAGCGCGAGCGCTTGTACCTGGCTCGCCGGGAGGGAGAAAGCTGGAGCCGCCCTCAGCCGCTTGACATTCCCGGCTTGCAAAACCAGAACGAGTACGCCGCGTTTCACCTGGCTGCTGACGGACGCACCATTTTGCTTTCGCTGGAACAGGAGGGCGGGTATGGCTATAAGGATTTATATGTGACCTTTCAAAGCGGGAGTGGCCAATGGTCGCCGGCGCTCAACCTGGGCCGGGGCATCAACACCATTGCCGACGAAACCACGCCCTTTTTAGCCCCGGATGGCAGCACCCTGTACTTCACGACCACGGGGCGATACGGTTTTGGCAGTTCGGACATTTTTGTGAGCAAGCGCCTGGATGACACCTGGCAGCGTTGGAGCGAGCCACTAAACCTTGGCCCGGCCATCAACAGCGTCGGCTGGGATGCCAATTTTTCGCTGCAGGCCGATGGCGAGTACGCTTATTTCACGTCGTTCAATCCAGCCAGCCAATCCGAAGACATTGGCCGCATCCGACTCAAACCGGAAGGCGACCAAATTGAACAAGTTTTGGTGGTCAATGGACGCGTCCTGGACCGGGAATCCCAAAAACCGCTGGCTGCCCGCATCATTTATGCCCGCGAAGCCGATGGCGGCGAGGTAGGCGAGGCCGCTTCGGAATTGCCGCTGGGTCATTATCAGATCGTTTTGCCCGGCGGTGAAGCCTACCGATTTTTTGCGCGCACACCGGGCTATTACGCGCTCACCGAAATCCTGGATTTGCGGGAACTGCCGGAGTACGGACAGGTGGAGCGAAACATCCTCATGGTCCCAATCCGGGCCGGTGAAATTATTCCGCTGCCCGGTGTGACTTTCGCCCCCAACAGCAATGAGCTGCAAACGTCTTCCTTTGCAGAATTGCGCCGGGTAGCCCTCTTGCTGCAGGACCATCCCAGCCTGCGAATGGAAATTGCCGGCCACACCAACGATCGCTGCGACCAGTCGTTTTGCCAGGAGCTCTCCGAAAAACGCGCGCGGGCTGTGCAAGCTTTTCTGATCGGGCAAGGGGCTGATCCGGCTCGTATCATCGCCGTGGGGTACGGCAAAGAAGTGCCGGTTAAAGAGAACAGCACCGAAGAAGGCCGGGCAGCGAACCAGCGGGTTGAGCTGCGCATTCTGACGGTTGATTAGGCTGGCGCCATAGTTTCCGGGAGTTCCATCAAGGCAAAGCCAGCATGGC
>CAYSDI010000034.1:0-1450 GCA_964429745.1 uncultured Chitinophagales bacterium
ACGATGGTCTGACCTTGCAGTATTTGTTGGGGCAGCTCTTTTCACCGGTGGCATGGCTCCTTGGTGCCCATCCAGGCGATCTGGCGTTGGTTGGCCAGGTGCTCGGGGAGAAGACCATCCTCAACGAGTTTTTTGCCTACGCGACGCTGGGCGAAATGAAAGCCAGTGGCGCGCTCCAAAGCGATCGCTCCGTGGTGATTGCCACCTATGCCCTTTGCGGCTTTTCCAACTTTGCCTCGATTGGCATCCAGATCGGGGGAATTTCTTCGCTGGCTCCAGGGCAACAAAGCACACTGGCCCGCCTGGGGCTTCTAGCGCTTTTAGGCGGCACCCTTGCCTGCCTCATGACCGCTGCTATAGCCGCCCTCCTGATTTAGGGAACTCGTTTAGCGTTGGATTTGGGCTATTCTTTTAAATCATGCCACGGATTTGTCATGGTATCATCCTGTATATGTCAAAGTTCGTTAATTCTATGTTAAGGTTAGCTCAGCACAGCGGATAAATCCAAGCGCTTGCTTATTTTCGGTAAGGTCATAGCGATTCAATTGCTTTGCACCGAAAAGTAGGTTTGTCGTTTCATTTTTCGTTTTCATTTGTCGTTTCATTTTTAGAGGGAAGGCGCAGCGATTGGTTCGCTGCGCTTTTTTTTTAGCTCCCGCGCTAAAGCCCGGCCGAACCCTCAGGTCTGCGGCCAATTTTGCCCGCTGGAAGCGATAGCGCCAATCCCGTAGAAAAGTAACTGCCTGTTTGCATCAACGGATAAACCCAGTATTGATCCGGATTGCGAAGCACAGCTGCGGCTACTTCTTGCGAGCCGGTGATTCCCTGGTGGTAGGAGGCATGTAGTTCGACGCAGAAATTGGAGGAGGTGCAATAGCCCAATTCTCCCTGCACGCTCAGGGCTGCCCGAATGTGTTTTTGAGGTTGTGCCAATACTTGAAAGACAGGGCCTAAGGGAGAAATGGGCTCTGTAGACGATCCGCTGCCGAGCACTTGCATTTCGAACGCGTATACCTGGCGGATGGTCCAGCGCTGGCCCAAGGCGCGCTTTAACCCAAACCCAAGCGGGATCTCGACCACCGAAAAATCATCGCGCTGCATTTCCTCAGAGCCAGGCAGGTTCCACAACACGGTCGTAGTTTGGTTGCGCAGGCGGAACCCGGTTCTCAGTTCGGCATCGTCTGAGAGAGGAAACCGAAGATCAAGCCCAACGTAGGCGTTGTGGCCGGGCAGCGCCTGAAGGGCAGGATCGGCCATAGACTGCGGGATTTGTGCCTCTTGCACTGCGTATCCAGCACTCACGCCAACTTTTGGGCCTGTTTGGGCGTTGCTGTTGGAGCAAAGGGCGAAAAACAGAGCCAACCACAGCAGAGCGAGACTATCGGGCACCCAAAATTGCTTTTCGGTAGTTTTTTTTGGTGGATAAAAACCGGGCCCATAAAAACCGGGC
>CAYSDI010000034.1:1550-33708 GCA_964429745.1 uncultured Chitinophagales bacterium
CATAAAAGCCGGCGAAAACAGCCCGCGGACCCTCACTGACCTGTCTTGCTTGACGGAAGAAAGAAATAGGCTGGATAGGAAAAATCCTTGGAGTCATGATAACGGACTTCCTTTGCTGCCAAACCAGTTCAGGAACATCAGAACACGGCATAAACGCTGGTATGGAGAAGAAAAGTACACGGATTTGGCAACGAGCTTTAATGTTTATGACGGCCGCCGGATTAGCGGGATGGTTGTTGTCGCCCGTTGGTGCCACCTGGTTAGAGCCGGGGGCTGCTCGGGAAGCGAACCCTTCGCCCGACAAAGCGGGGGAACTGGCCGCCCACAAGGGAACACCTGAAGGGGTTGAGTACGGCCGAACAGCACTTCCTGCGCGCATGAACGGAGTCTCGCTGACTGCACCGCCGCAACCGGTGGGAGCGGAAGTTTTTGAACAATTAAAAACCGAAACAGCCGCCGGTTGGGTCAGTGTCATTCCCTACGCGTTCTGTTTTGCCAGTGACCCTGCCGTTCATTTTGATGTTTCGCGGCAATGGTGGGGCGAGCGCTCTGAAGGTGTCGTGGCTCAGGTGCGCCATGCAAGGCAACACGGTATGAAGGTTATGATCAAGCCGCATGTTTGGGTGGTGCACAGCGGGTGGATAGGCGAGTACGGCTTTGATCGCGAGGAGGACTGGCAGCGCTGGGAGGAAGCCTACCAACGTTACATTTTGCGCTATGCCCGTTTGGCGGACTCGCTGGATGCAGAGCTATTCTGCATCTCCACGGAAACCGAACGTGCAGTCCGCGAGCGGCCAAAATTTTGGGACGAGCTCATTGTCAAGGTCAGGGAAGTGTACGATGGTCCATTGACCTATGCTTCCAACTGGGACAACTTTGGCAACATTCCATTTTGGGAGCAACTGGACTACATCGGCATTAATGCCTACTTCCCTTTGCTGCCAACTCCGGAGCCTTCGATGGAAGAGCTCAAGGCTGCCTGGCAACCGCATCTTGAAGCCGTGAAGGCGGTGCAGGAGAAGGTGGGCAAACCTGTTTTGTTTACAGAGTACGGCTACCTTAGTGTACCGGGCAGCACGTGGCAAACCTGGAAGTTGGAAAATCAGCTGGCCGATTTGCCCGCCGATGAAGTGGCTCAAAAACAAGCTTATGAGGCGCTTTTCCAAACTTTTTGGCCACAAGAATGGTTTGCCGGGGGATTTCTCTGGAAGTGGTACTTAGACAAGGAAAGCCGTTTGCATGAACACGACCGGGACTATACGCCACAAGGAAAGGCCGTGCTTCCATTGATCCGGGAATGGTATCAGGGCGTCCCTTAACCCCCCAGGCAATGACCCGCCTATATCAAGTTGAGTCACAAAGTTTTCCACATTACGAATTTTTTTTTCTGGGTATTCATTGGTTCCAATTGCTCGTTAACCGATCTTCTGTGATTTATGCAACTTGCTGATAATCTGTTAATTAATTTCGGATTAGTGCTTGTTTCATCAAAAACAAGGCGTACCTTTCTTTTGTATTTACAGGGAGCTTTAAACAGTCGACATGCAACAAGGGGGTATTTTTTGCGGTAAAACTGTTTTGACACATGTTCAATCGGACATCCATGTTGCAAATTTCTGCACGGGCGTTGGTCTTCCTCGCCCTTCCTTTAACGGCGCTTCAGGCTCAAATTCCCTTCGGGGATTTTGAAACCTGGGAGTCAACCGACTCTTTGTTTGAAAACCCCTACCAATGGTCCTCGCTCAACGAGATCCACCATTTACTGGGCTACAAAGACTACACCGTGGTGCGCGCTTCGAGCGAGGTTGAGGGCAGCTACGCGATGAAGGCGCAAACCCGAAAATTCTGCGCTGCCGACTCCTCCGTTTGCTACCTCGTACCCGGTATGGCGGTATTAGGCGAGCTGTACATAAACCCCTCCGACCTTTCTATTATTACTCCCGGGCTTCCTTTTGAAGAACGTCCGGAGTTTGTAACCGCCTATTACCAATATCACCCGGTACTAGAGGATTCGTTTCGCATCGTGGTAGAATTGTCTAAAAGTCTTCCAAGCGGGGGAAAAATGATCATTGCATACGGCGAGTACCAGAGCGGTGATGTCGTGGCCCAGTTCCAACCTATGAACCTGGAATTGGTCTACTTTTCAAATTTTCAGCCAGATAAAATCAAATTGGCAATTTTTTCTGGCGTTAGAAATGAGCCTTACACCGAGGATTATTCGTTGGGTAGCCATCTGATTTTGGACAACTTGCAACTTGGTCCGAAAATCGAGACCTCAACGGGCTTTGCCGGAAATCCGGCAGCAAGCGGCAGTTTCCAGTTGTATCCGATACCCGCCAGCTCAGACTTGACCTTACAGTGGGCTGGTCAGGGCCTACAAGGTGCCACAATGATTCAACTTTATGACAACACTGGCCGACTGGTTCAGGAACAGTATGGGTTCTCCGCTACTCCCAACAGCACAACCTCGCTCTCGGTTGCGGAACTACCCTCTGGAACGTACTGGTTGAGGCTCAGTGGACCCGACGGCCAGCATTTAGGAACCCGCCAGGTGCCCGTGCTGCGCTAAGAAATGCGCTGACTGATGAGCGGATCGATCAGCGGATCGATCAGCGGATCGAATCTCTACCTAACCCGAACAGCCTGAATCCCCGGATTCTACAAGCATAAACGAGTACAGAAAGCAACCATGATAAGCCCCGCTGCGGATCCGCAGCGGGGCTTTCTTTTTTCGTCTGTTTAGCAGCGGGATTACTTACCGTCCACTTCTTCGAACTCCACGTCGGTGACGTCTTCAGCGGGCTCGCCTTGAGCGGCACTGGAGGTTCCGCCGGCTCCGCCTTGCGGTCCACCGTTGGTGCTGCCAGGTGCGGGGCCGCCTTGGTTGGCTTTGTAGAGGTCTTCGCTGGCGGCGTTCCAGGCTTCGTTCAGCGCTTTCATGCCGGCATCCACGCCATTCAAATCCTGTGACTTGTGCGCTTCGCGCAAGCGCTCGACGGCACTTTCTATCGTCGCTTTTTTATCAGCGGGCAGCTTGTCGCCATACTCGCGGAGCTGCTTTTCTGTTTGGAAAATGAGCCCGTCAGCCTGGTTGAGTTTGTCAACCCGGGCGCTGGATTCTTTGTCCGTGGCCTCATTGGCCTTGGCTTCGTCGCGCATGCGGCGCACTTCCTCTTCGGAAAGACCGGTGGAGGCTTCGATGCGGATGCTCTGCTCTTTGCCGGTGCCCTTGTCGCGGGCGCTTACATGGAGCAAACCGTTGGCATCAATATCAAAGATGACCTCGATTTGGGGTACCCCGCGCGGCGCAGGAGGAAGACCGTCAAGGTGGAAACGACCGATGGAGCGGTTGTCATTGGCCATGGGGCGTTCGCCCTGAAGGATATTAATTTCTACTGAAGGCTGGCTGTCAGCCGCCGTGGAGAACACTTCCGACTTCTTGGTCGGGATGGTGGTATTGCTCTCGATCAGGCGGGTAAATCGGCCTCCCATGGTTTCAATCCCGAGCGAAAGAGGAGTTACGTCGAGCAACAGCACGTCTTTGACATCGCCGGAAAGCACGCCGCCCTGAATGGCAGCCCCGATGGCCACAACTTCGTCAGGGTTCACACCCTTGGAGGGTTTTTTGCCAAAGAATTGTTCCACCCGCTCTTGAATCCGGGGAATACGGGTTGAACCGCCTACTAGAATCACCTCATCAATGTCGGATTTGCTGTAGCCAGCGTCCTTCAAGGCACTTTCGCAAGGTTTAATCGTGCGCTCGACCAGTTCGTCGCTGAGCTGCTCAAAGCGGGCGCGGTTCAGTTTCTTGACCAGGTGTTTGGGCACGCCGTCAACAGCCGTGATGTAGGGCAGGTTGATTTCGGTTTCAGACGTGGAAGACAGCTCAATTTTGGCTTTCTCCGCGGCTTCTTTCAAGCGCTGCAGGGCCATTGGGTCTTTGCGCAAGTCGATGTTTTCTTCGCGCTTGAACTCGTCGGCCATCCAGTTGATGATGACGTGGTCAAAGTCGTCGCCACCCAGGTGAGTATCTCCGTTGGTGGATTTAACTTCAAAAACGCCGTCGCCGAGTTCCAGGATGGAGATGTCAAACGTACCACCGCCGAGGTCATACACCGCCACTTTCATATCGCGGTTGCGTTTGTCCAGCCCGTAGGCCAACGCGGCGGCTGTAGGTTCGTTGATGATTCGCCGAACCTTTAAGCCGGCAATTTCCCCCGCTTCTTTCGTAGCCTGGCGCTGGGAATCGTTGAAGTAAGCGGGAACCGTGATCACGGCTTCCGTCACCTCATGGCCGAGGTAGTCTTCGGCCACTTTTTTCAGCTTTTGGAGCACCATGGCGGAAATCTCCTGCGGGGTGTATTGGCGGTCGCCAATTTGAACGCGGGCGGTGTCATTATCGCCGCGGACCACCTGGTAGGTGATCATGGACAGTTCCCGGCTGATCTCCGAGTGGCGGTTGCCCATGAATCGTTTGATGGACGAAACGGTTTTGGTAGGGTTGGTGATGGCCTGGCGCTTAGCCGGGTCGCCAATTTTGCGTTCCCCATTGTCCAAAAAGCCTACAACAGAAGGTGTGGTTCGGCGGCCTTCCTCGTTGGGAATAACCACGGGCTCCGAACCTTCCATGACCGCCACGCAAGAGTTCGTAGTGCCCAGGTCAATACCGATAATTTTGCTCATGTCTCTCGGAAAGTTTCTGCGGATAAAATAGGTGCCGGGAACAATTTTACCCCGACACAAGCCCATGATCAAGGGTTGTGCCAAGGGCAATAATGTGACATTTTCACGCAGAATCAGCCTTTTAGGCTGACAAAGGGGCGGTTGATGCGCCAAATCGGCACGTCAAAAGGGCGAACAGGGTTTGCGAAAGATCCTTTAGGGACAAAAGGGGAAGAACGGCGAATCGCCGCTGGAAGCGTAGTTCAGGCCGCCAGAAATGGATCCGCACGCGATGCTGTCCAGGGTCTGGTTGTTGAACTTGTACTTAGGGGTGGTTTCCAGGTGCCGGCTGGCCAGAAGTCCCAGTCCCCCTTCGACATTGGTATAGGTAGCGCTGATCTGGTCGGCGGTAATGCCGAGCTGCGAGCTGCCAAACAAGATGTAGTTGTACATTTCCTGATCGCCGGCGTAGAACTGAAAATCGACCGAATCCACGATGCGAATAACGCCCGGCTCCGGATTGGCGGCGACGCGCAGAAAACTGTAGAATCCAGGACGGGAAATGTCGAAGTCCAGGGCCGTGGCCAGATCCGGATTGTCAACCAATTCCTGATTGAAGACCTCCCAGTCGTACACGGTATCGCCGAGCTCCAAGGTGACGTCGTTGGCATCCACGGTCTTAATGTAAAAACGCATGTGCATTTCGTAGACCTTAGCCCCGGGAGCATTGTTCCAACGCACCTGGTAATCAGCCAAGGAGGCGAAGCTCAGCGAGGTGGAGAGCGTGGGGGTGGGGGTGGGGCGGATCACGCTGAAATCATCCAACACGGCCGTTTCAGCGCTGATGTTGATGTCCAGCGCAGGATCTTCCGCCACAATTCGGTAGGTGCGGTCCGGGTTGAGCGTGCCCACGTAGCGGTAGAGCAAGTTGGGAACTTCGGCGAAGGTGCCTAGGTTTTTGCCCCGGCCCAAGCTGTCGCCGTTTACGAGAAGCAACTGATTAGTGGAGACCAGGTCGTCGTTGTTGTACTCCTCAATGCGCACTTGCAAGCCCGGGCCGTAATAGATTTCAGCCGGGTCTCGCGCTAGCAACAGCGCGCTTTCGCCCTCCTTCAAAAAAGCCCGGTTAATGCGGATGAAATGGGTGTCTTCGGCAATATCCAGCAAACCGAACAGCACCGGGGTTTCAACGAAATCGGCGTTGAGGTCCAGGTCGGTGGAACAGCCGCCCGCGGCGAATACAGAACCCAGCAGGAGCATGCCTGCTGCGAAGCGAAAATTCTTCATGCCGGGCGAAAATACCGCTTTTCCCGGCACAGCAGCAGTTTCTGAGGCCGGGTTTAGCGTCACGGAGCTGTCAAGAATCGGTTGGGGGAGGCGAACGGCGTGGCAGGTTGAAGCGAAGCCCGCTCTGTAGTTCGGTGATCAGGGACAAGTTTCCGAGCCAGGAATTGCATCGGGCCGCTCAAAGCCCAGAGAACGGGTTATGCCGCCGCAGGCGAGCGAGTCCAGGGTGGCCAGTGTAAGCGGAAGGTCAGTAGACGAGGCGACGCTGCGGCTGCTGAAAATGCCCAAACCACCGACCAGGTTGGTGTAGGTAGGAGTGATGTAGAGTGCGGCAATGCCGAGCAGCGCCTGGTTGTTGAGGTACAGCAGGTAGACCTCCTCGCCGGCAGCCAGGATGTTAAGATCAAGCCCGGTAAATCGCCGCCGGCCGGGGGGGAGGGGTGCGAGGCTGCTCCGCAAGCCTGTAAAAAAAATGAAGTTCTGAACCTTGACCTGCATGAGCACAGGACCCTCAGACGCCAGCAGCACCCGATTGCGAAAGATGGGGTATTCCACGGTCTTGCTCTGCCAGGAACCGTCCTGCCATTCCTCATAGCGAACCTGGAAAAATCCGTCGTAGAGCCGACCGCCAAATGCGCTGGCCCACAGCACGTTGAAACTGCCGGTATCGGCATAGTCGATGGGTACGTCCGGATTGCCTGCGTAGTAAACCGGAAAGGGTTTCACCAGGGTGGTTCTGGCCGTGTATTCGGTCGAAGGGCCTATGCGCTCAACGCGAAGCCGGTACTCCGCATCGGGGTCCAGGGCGGTCTTAAACCGGTAGAGCACGTTGGGCTCTCCGGCAAACAACCCGGTCTCTTTGGGCAGCCCAATGCTGTCGCCGATAACCCGTTCCAGATTCCAACTGCGTTGCTCGAGTCCGCCAATCCATTCGCCCATTTTCAGAACAACGGAGTCTTCAGGATAATAAATCTTATTGGGGTCAGCAGCGCTGATCAGTCCGCTGACGCCTTCGGATTGAAAACTGCGCTGCAACCGAACATAATGTAAGCTATCCTGAACATTCAGGAGCGCCCATACCACGGGGGTTTCCTCAGCCGGGCCGAATAGATCAATTTCGTTGCTGCAGGACAGCAACAGCATCCCTGTGCCGATCAGCAGCAGGGTGCGCATGCGTCAATGTTGGTGGTCGTGGTGGTTATTGTTTGCTGGCGGGTTTGCAGATTCAGAGGATAACACCAGCGAATCAGCCACTGTCATCGGCGTGCGGACACCACCGAAAATGAACGCTGGAACATTTTCTTCGCGCCAAGTGCTTTCGCCCTCTACGATGCGCAGAATCCTGTTTTTAGGAAGCCCGTCAATGCGCTGGGTTTGGCCGGTCCTGGGCCAGAAAATTTCGATTTGGGCAATGGTATCGGCTTTGCCTAATCCAATTTCTTCCTGGTAGGAACTGCCGCCAAAGCTGGGGCCGGACGAAATGTGCCGGTGCAACTCACGGGTGGCTCCGGTGCTGTCGCGCAGCGTCAGCTTAAGCCGGGCGCCAACGGCATCGCGGTTGCTTTCCTTGCCTTCCATGCGCAGCGTGACCCAGTTGTTTCCAAAACCGGGATTTTCGAACAGTGCATTTTGGAAAAAGTCAGTTTCCAGAGCACCGCCCATGTTGGCATAGACGTCCTGGTCGCCGTCGTTGTCCATGTCGGCAAAAACAATGGCATGGCCTTTTTGTAAATGGCCAAAGGCACCGTCCATGGTGACGTCTTCAAAGCGCTTGCCTTCGCGGCTCAGGAACATTCGGTTGGGGAAAAGCGCAGTCAGGTCGGGGTTGCCTACACCGACAAAGAACTCGAGCCAACCGTCTCCGTTCAGGTCGCCGTAATTGCTGCCCATACTCATCAGCATGGTGTTCATGCCCAATGATTCTGTCCGGTCTTCAAAAGTGCCGTCGCCTTTGTTCCAGTAAATGCGGGAAGTTTCAAATTCAAGCTTTCCGGAGATGAATTCTTCGGCAACGGCGTTGTTCATTGCAGGTGAATTGCTGAAACTCAACACACACAAATCCAGGCGTCCGTCGTTGTCGTAATCAAACCACCACACGGGGAAACTGTCTACCGGCTTAGAAACTCCCGCTGCGGTGGTCACATCTTCAAATGAAATCTTTCCACCTTTTTTAGTGGTGTTGTGCAGCAGAAAGTTTTCGCCGTGGTAAACAGAAATGTAAACATCCGCAGACCCGTCGTTGTCGTAATCGCCTGCATTGACGCCCTTGATGTAGCCTTTGATGGCCGCTCCGGCTTCTTTGGCCACATTGGTAAAGGTGCCGTCGCCGTTGTTGCGGTATAATTCACACGGGTTGTTTTTGGTGAATTTTGACGATTCATTGCCGATGAAAACATCCACCCAGCCGTCGTTGTCAAAATCAGCCCAGGTGGCGGTCTGAGTCGGGTAGAAACTTAAGATACCGGCCTCTTTGGTCACATCCGTGAAGGTGCCGTCGCCGTTGTTGCGCAACAGCGAATTGGGCACATGACCAAAGCGGTTCCACCAACCGCCGCGCAAAATAAACAGGTCGCGATCGCCGTCGTTGTCGTAGTCAGCGTGGGTGGTATTGAGCCCGCCGGGAAGGCCCTTGAGTCCGGCTTGATCAGTCACTTCTTTATACCCCCCTTTTCCATCGGCAAAAAACAACCGGGCTTGTTCCGTCAGGCCAAAACCAGAACAAAAGATATCCAGGTGACCGTCCCCGTTAAAATCGTCAATGTTGGCGGAGCCGCTGGTGCTAAAACAATCCACCCCCAGCATTGCGGAAATGTTCTTGAAGCGAGGCAGGTCAGAACCCTGGGTCAGTTTAACCGGGTCAATCAAGTATTTTGGAGGCACTGCGGCGGGGTATTCGCCCAGAGTGATGTAGGCCAGGTTCAGCAGGTAGCGCGCGTGGGAGTTTTCTGGGTCCATTTCCAGAATGCGGGTGTAAACCTCAATAGCGCTGCGCGATCCGTCCTGGTTGCGGTGTACCGCGTTGTCGCTAAATGGCAAAATGCAGGATTCGGCGTTGTGGTTGGTGAGGCAGTTTTGCAATTCACCCAGTCGGAAGTAGCAAATGCCCAGTTGTTCCAACAGGGGAAGGGCTTCCTCGCCCGTATACTTCTCTGCGTCCATACGCTGCACCGCAGCTTTGGCAATGGCGATGGACTCTTCCGCCTTGCCGCAGTTCAGCGCTTGATGGGCACGACGTCTGTCCCAGTTCAGGTGCTCCTCGAAGTCTTTAGGCGGCTTCTGCTTATTCAGGTATTCGTAGTGTTTTGTATTGGCGTAAAAGTTGCGCGGATCCTGGAACTCCTTCCTTTTAATAGCCAGAATGGCCAACATTCCCTGCGTATTGCTGGTGCCTTGCGGATACTCGAGAATAACGAATTGCTTTACAGAAGTTTTTTTCTTATAATAATTATAACCAAAAAATGCTCCTCCGCCCAGAATGACAACAAAAATAATTAATAGGATCTTTTTCATCGTAGTGGCGGATTATTTAGGCGCGCAAGGGCGAACCGAGTGCAAAATTAGCCCGGTTCTACCTCTTTTTACCACAAAAGAATCCGGTTTGGCTTCAAACCCTCCAGGAGGGAGCTAAGAAATTTTCAGTCCGTTTACCCGGCAGATCGATGCCTCGGGCTGCACTGGAATCAACCGGTCCCGGACCGCTCGATTTGTCTATTTTTGGATGATTATCGCAACAGGGTTGCATGAGCAAACCCAGCAATTCCCCCGGCATGTCAACAGCAAAAGGCAACGATTACAAACGGATTACCACCCATGTGCTTCAGGAAATGAAGGACAATGGGGAGAAAATCTCTATGTTGACGGCTTATGATTTCAGCATGGCGCGCATTCTGGATGCCGCCGGGATTGACATTTTGCTGGTTGGGGACTCGGCGTCAAACGTGATGGCCGGCCATGAAACCACCCTTCCGATTACGCTGGAGGAGATGATTAACCATGCTGCGTCGGTGGTTCGCGCCGTCCAGCGCACGCTGGTAGTGGTGGATCTGCCTTTTGGCACCTACCAGAGCAACCCCATGAAGGCGCTGGAATCGTCTATCCGGATCATGAAAGAAGCCGGCGCTCACGCGGTTAAGCTCGAAGGGGGTCGCGAAGTAGGCAAGGCCATCAACAAAATCCTGGAGGCGGGAATTCCGGTCATGGGCCACCTCGGGCTGACGCCCCAAAGCATCTACAAATTCGGCACCTATTCGGTGCGCGCCCGCGAAGAAGAAGAGGCTGAGCGCCTGCTGGAAGACGCCAAATTGCTGGAGAAATTGGGTTGCTTCGGCCTGGTCCTGGAGAAGATTCCCGCGGGGCTGGGGGGGGAAGTGGCCCGTTCGCTTCGCATCCCGGTCATTGGTATCGGGGCGGGGGGGGAGGTGGACGGCCAGGTGCTGGTGGTTCACGACATGCTCGGCCTGAACAAAGATTTCAACCCGCGTTTTTTGCGGCGGTATATGAACCTTTTTGAGGATATCCGTATTGCTGTTGAGCACTACATTACCGATGTGAAATCACGTGATTTTCCCAACGAGCACGAACAGTATTAAGCCGGGCTCAATTAAATCGGTGGAAGGGCTGCTTCTCGCACCGCAACCCCTTCGCCCGAAAAACTACCTTTCGGGCCTTTAAAACCGCCTTTAAAACCGCCTCTAAAACCCAAACAATGCAAGCTATTTCCGTCATTGGAGCCGGAACGATGGGCAACGGCATTGCCCACGTATTTGCCATGCACGGCTTTTCGGTTACGCTGGTCGACGTGGATGCCGCTGCGCTGGAGCGGGGCATGAGCACCATTTCGCGCAACCTGGACCGCATGTTGGCCAAAGAAAAAATCAGCGCACAAGACCGGGCGGATACCCTGGCCCGGCTTCAAACGAGCACGAATCTGGCTCAAGGCGTTTCGCTGGCAGATCTGGTGGTTGAAGCAGCCACGGAGCGCGTTGACCTGAAATTGCGCATTTTCTCTGAACTGGACGCGGCGGCTCCCGCGCATGCGGTATTGGCCTCCAATACGTCCAGCATCAGCATTACCCGAATTGCCGCGGCAACCCAGCGACCCGGACAGGTCATTGGCATGCACTTTATGAATCCGGTTCCTGTCATGAAGCTGGTGGAAGTGATCCGCGGCTATGCCACCACGGATGAGGTAACCGCGAGCATTATGACCCTGAGCCGCACGCTGGGTAAGGACCCGGTTGAGGTGCGGGATTTTCCGGGTTTTGTGGCCAACCGGATTCTGATGCCCATGATTAACGAGGCTATTATTACCCTGCATGAAGGGGTGGCTGGCGCAGCGGAGATTGACACGGTCATGAAGTTGGGCATGGCCCATCCCATGGGTCCGCTTCAACTGGCTGATTTCATTGGATTGGATGTTTGCCTGTCCATTTTAAGAGTCTTGCATGACGGTTTAGGCAATCCCAAGTACGCGCCATGCCCTCTGCTGGTCAATATGGTCACTGCGGGCAAGCTGGGCGCCAAATCCGGGGAAGGCTTTTACACGTATGGCCCCGATGGAAAGGCTGGGCAGCCCGTTTCTGCATTTTCCCGTTAAGAAGGATTTTTTTTGCCTTTTTGCCATCTTTTGTCACTGGTTTTTCACAGTTTTGGTCAAATTTGAGAAGGACTTCTTAAAAATCCCTTGCTTCCTTATCTTTGAATGGATTAGGTTTAAAGCAATCCTGTTAAGTCACGTCAGGATCCTCCACCAAGTAGCCAACCATGAAACACATCATTACGCTCTTTTGTACCGTTGTTTTGACCTTGAGCGGGCTTCAAGCCCAGGTCATTTTAGCGGAAGACTTTGATTCAGGACTCGGCGGCTGGACAGAATCCGGCGGAGGAGGTCTCGGGTGGTTTTCTGGAATTGATTTTGATATTTTCGGCGGATCTGGCAGCATTGACGGCACCAACATGGCGTTCGTCGATGACGATGCCAACGGGTACGCTTCGCCCGCTTTCACCTCCATTCTGACCAGCCCGGTGGTTGACTTATCCCCGTATTCCGTGGTCAAGTTGGAGTTTGACTACAATTTTTTATCCGGATGTGGCACGGAGTTTTTTGCCGTTGAAGTTTTTGACGGGGCCAGCTGGGTTCAAGTCTTCTTCATCAATACGGCAGATTGCGGTTTTTGGGGTTGCGATGCCATTTCGGGCGCCTACCCCCATGCAGATTTGGACCTCTCGCCATACATCAACCCGGCTTTCCAGATTCGTCTGATTTACGATGATGGGTTTGGCTGCTACGGCTGGTGGATTGCAGTGGATAACGTTCTGCTCATTCAACCGCCGCCAGTTGACATGAACGTTTCGGAAATTGTGTCCCCACTCAGTGGTTGCGGTCTCGGTGCCGCTGAAGTTCTAAACGTAACGGTGTCCAACACGGGTACGCTGGCACAATCCGGCTTTGATATGTTCTTCTCCGTTGATGGAGCTGTCAGCGGCCCTGAGACGTTTACCGGTACGATTAATCCCGGTGAATCGCTGCCGTTTGCCTTCGCTGCTCCAGCAGATTTGAGCGGCCTTGGTTTTCACGAGATTAGCGCATGGACCGCTGCTTTGGGAGATGGATTCCCAACGAATGATACCAGCACCGTTTCGGTAGAGAATTTTTCCAGCATT
This sequence comes from uncultured Chitinophagales bacterium, assembly GCA_964429745.1. GTDB lineage: Bacteria > Bacteroidota > Bacteroidia > Chitinophagales > BACL12 > WGOA01. The sequence continues at coordinate 14,163 of CAYSDI010000034.1, forward strand.
GCCGCCCCCTATCTGGAAACATTTGATATCAGTGGATTTTCCACACCACCGGGTTGGTTCAACGATCCTGACGATGGTGGTTTTGACGATTGGTTCTTTTTTACAGCATCCCCTGGGCCTTTTGGTACCGGTCCAACATCTGATCATACCACGGGTTCTGGATTCTTTTCTTACATCAGCGACTGGGGAGAGCAGGAGAGCATTGAAATAACCAGCCCCTGCATCAACGTTGCACCGCTTTTTTCTCCTTATGTGTCATTTTGGTACCACAGCCACGAGGTCAACGACGGGGCAATTCCGAGTTTTGTAAATGAACTCCATGTGGACATTCAATCAGGCGGTACCTGGTTTGAGGATGTCATTCCCCCCATCGGAACGGAGATTAATGACTGGCAAGAAAAGGAAATTTCCCTCGCTCCCTATGGTTCAGACATCCGGGTTCGTTTTAGAGCTGGATCAGACAACGGCTGGTTTGAACACTTCATCGCCATTGATGATTTCCGGGTTTTTGACAAACCCCCTGTTGATGTTTCCGTTACAGACATCCTTTCTCCTTTATCGGAGTGCGGGTTAGGCAGTGCGGAGACCGTTGAAGCTTTGGTAGAGAATACAGGATCGATGGACCAAAGTGGGTTCAACGTCAATTATCGCGTTGATGGTGGAACCGTAGTAACGCAGCCGTTCATAGGCACCATTGTGGTCGGAGCAGAGTTCAACTTTGTATTTACCACGTCGGCAGATTTTAGCTCACCAGGCACGCATGTTCTGGAGGTCTGGACAGACCTTGCAGGCGATCTGGCCCCCTATAATGACACGATAGTCGCCAACATTGAAAATGTTCTGACGGTTAGTACCTTTCCTTATGTGGAGAATTTCGAATCCGGACCTGCAGGCTGGGGAGCGGTCAACGTTACCAGCAGCACCTGGGCACTTGGCACGCCTGCCAGCTTTGTGATAAACACGCCACCTCCTTCGACGCCCGCCAGCGTCAATAGCTGGATGACGAATCTAACGGGGTCTTACAACAACAATGAGGAAGGCTGGGTTCTCAGTCCTTGCTTTGATTTCAGTTCGCTATTGGCTCCCGAGTTGTTGCTTGACATTTGGTGGGATGCCGAAGGATTTTATGATGGTACAAACATTCAATACTCTACGGACAATGGATTGAGTTGGAATCTCGTTGGTTCTTTTTTCACCGCAACCGGAGAGAATTGGTACAACAATAGTTTCTTATTCGGTCTGGATTTCACATTTTTCTTAGAGGGTTGGTCTAACTCGGGCGGTATTGGCTCTGGAGGTTGGCTACGCGCCAAAGAAGACCTCACTGGGTTAGGAGGTTTACCATCGGTTCGTTTCCGCGTAAACTTTGGATCAGACGGAAGCGTAATTCAAGATGGCATTGCTTTTGACAACTTTATTATACGCGACAAGCCGGCCGCTGACCTGGCCGTCATTGCGCTGGTTGATCCAGTGGACGGGTGCGAATTGTCTTCTTCCGAAACGGTCACCATTACCATTGAGAATGAAGGGACTGCTCCTCAAAGCGGCTTCCCTGTTCGCTACCGGGTTAACGGTGGTGCCGTAATAACAGAAACCTTTGCTGCTACGATCCCAGCGCTTTCTGTAGCTACCTACACCTTCGCCACACCGGCCAATCTTTCCGCCACTGGTCCGTATTCCATAGAGACTTGGACGGCCTTGGCTGGAGACGAGTCCACGTTTAACGATACCATTACTACCAGCGTTACTAACGTTCCTGTAATCTCCACATTCCCGTACAGTGAAGACTTTGAATCTCCGACTCATGGTTGGACCACGGGTGGAACGGCATCAAGTTGGGAATTAGGTCTGCCCGTAGGACCGGTCATCGTGGCTGTGCCTGAAACTGGTTCAAACAGTTGGGTTACCAATCTGGATGGTGCTTACAACAACAACGAACGCTCCTTCATCATCAGCCCCTGCTACGATTTTAGCTCCATGTCCAACCCGGCAGTTGCCTTAGACATCTGGTGGGAAGTGGAGTCGGGTTTCTTCTTTGGCCCAACAGACGGCGCCATCTTGCAGTACACGGTTGACGGAGGATTGTCGTGGGCCCGCGTCGGCAACTTTGGGGAGCCTATCAACTGGTACAACTACAGCAGCATTGGTAGTTCTCCTGGTGACGAGCCCTTCCCGGCTCCGGGATGGTCTGGTAATTCGGGCTCAGGCGATGGTTCATTTACCTGGGTACGTGCCCAGCACAACCTGGATGGATTAGCAGGTCTTTCAGCTGTTCGCTTGCGCGTTGCTTTTGCCTCAGACGGTTTTGGAGCTTTTGATGGCATCGGTATTGACAACTTTGGCATCCAGGATGCACCCGCACCGGACTTAGGAGGGGATACGGCCTTCTGTCTGGGTGGTTCAGTGGTGCTGAGTCCGGGTATTTCAGGCACCACCTATCAGTGGTCTACCGGGGCTGCTTCCCCCACCATCACGGTTTCTGTTGGCGGCACCTATTGGTGCAAAGTCACGGATGCCAATGGATTTAGTGGATCGGATACCATTGTCGTTGAGGTCATTGACTTCCCAACTGTGGATTTAGGCATCGACCGCGATTTCTGCGAAGGTGCGCTGCTTGACGCCGGCAATCCCGGTTTGGCATTCTTGTGGAGCACGGGTGCCACAACCCAAACCATTGATGTCACAACCTCAGGCTCCTATTCCGTTACGGTTTCCGTACCAGGTTATGGTTGCCCATCAATCGATGATGTTACGTTGAACATTATAGACGGGCCAACAGCCAACTTCCTCTGGACGGCTTCGGGCAACACGGCTTACTTCTTCGATGCCAGTCCTGCCTCAACGGCTTGGGATTGGAACTTCGGGGACGGTGCTGGCACCTCGGGTTTACGCGATCCCAGTTACGAGTTTTCTGGTCCAGGTACCTATGAGGTTACCCTTACGGCAGAGAACGAGTGTGGCATGAGTGTGATCACGCTGCAAATAACTATCGTTGTTTCCGGACTGAATGCGCCGCAGCTTGGCCAGGATCTGGTTCTGTTCCCTAACCCCACTAGTAATTGGATACAAATCAGCGGCAGCATCGCACCTGCTGAAGAGCTGACCTGGTTACTTTACGACGTCAGTGGCCGCCAAGTGGCGCTGGGCAGTGAATTTATTGCTCAAAGCGGTTGGAACTTTTCCATTGACGTATCGGCATTAGCAGAAGGCCCTTACTTGCTTGAATTGCGCTCCGCTGAACAATCGGTGTTAGCCAGGGTGTTTAAGCAGTAACGCTGCTTCTGTTCATAACTTCTATTCTTTAAAGCCCGTCAATCTCAAAGATTGGCGGGCTTTTTTTCTATTTTCATGCTTTAAGTTTTATTTTATGTGCCGCATCCCCACCTCGCTTGCGTTTGCCCTATTTTGTTTTCCCAGCTTGCTTTTGGGTTCGGATGCAGGGGTCTCCGCGCTCCTCTCACCTACCAGTGGTTGTGGTTTCAGTTCATCGGAAGCCATCAAGGTAGAAATCACGAACTACGGGTTAGACCCCTTGACCTCAATAGATTTAGTCTATTTCATCAATGGGGTTGCAGGGCCGGTTGAGACCTTTTCCGGCACTCTGGCAGTTGGAACCACTGTGCAGTATTCCTTTGGCGCGGTAGCGGATCTTTCCGGGGGCCTCTCCTGGAACATAGCTTCCAGAACATTGCTGCCCGGAGATACTGACACTGGCAATGACTCCCTCTCCGTTTTGTTATCTTCTGCAGCAGCGGCAACGTTGCCTTTAGCAGACCAGTTTGAATCGTATGTAGCCCCATCCACGGTTTTCACTTCAGGCCTGGTCAACCTGGCTTCCGGGGCATTGGATTATCGGGTTTGGACCGGAGCTACCCCTTCGGCTGCAACAGGCCCTTCTGCAGCTACCGGCGGAATAGGAAACTACCTTTACATCGAGTCCTCCTCACCTGCGGTAGCTGGAGATTTTGCGGTCCTTAGTTCTGGCTGTCTGGATTTAAGCGCTGGTTCCGCACCGCGTGGAATTTATGCCTACCATATGTATGGGAATGGAACTGGCTTTTTGCTGGTCACCGCTCATCAAGGTTCGCACATCGATACGTTATCCCTCTTTGTTGGCCAGCAACAAGTTTCCAATGCAGAGGCCTGGCGTTATGACACCCTGCTTTTAAATGCATACAGCGGGGGAAGGGTGGAGTTGCGCTGGCAAGCCCAGATCGGAACCACAGGCTATGCGTTTAATTCCGACATTTCCCTGGATCAGTTCTTGATTGAAAATCCTGTCGCTGCGGACGTTGCAGCCAATTCCCTCGTTGCGCCCCTGGCTGAATGTGGCTTGAGTGCCACGGAACAGGTGACGTTGCGCATGGCCAACCCGGGCCTGACGGACCAAAGCGGTTTTGATGTGGGGTTTAGGTTCTCCGGACCTACTGGAGTTTTTGCGGCCACCGAGAACATTGGGGCACTGGTTGTCCCAAGCGCTGGAATTTTGGATTTTACTTTTGCCGCACCTGTTGATCTTAGCCTGCCGGGTATCTATTCTGTTGAAGTTTGGACGAACATGTCCATTGATGCAGCACCCGGCAATGATACGCTTGCGCTCAGCCTGGATATTCCGGGTGTTTTTTTGCCAGACTATGAAAACTTTGATGCGTATTCAGACGCGGCTATTACGTTCGTGCAATGGGCGAATGACCCGGCAGGAGATGAGCCCTTCCAGGTCAACTTTGGCGCTACACCCTCCCTTGCTACCGGTCCGACAGGCGACGCCAATGGATCAGGCGGATACCTCTACATGGAAGCCTCTAATATGGCTTATACCGATGAAGCGGTGCTGCGTTCCGGATGCATTTCACTCCCCACGGGTACAGCCCCGGTTTTCCTCTATGCGTACCACATGTTCGGCGCCGCCATAGGTTCTCTTACGGTTTCAGTTGACACAGGGGGAACGTTAGTGCCACTTGGCGGATTCACCGGACCGCAGCAAACCTCGAATTCTGATCCTTGGCGTTTCGATACGCTTTCGTTGGCTCCTTTTTTAGGCCAATCCTTTGAACTCGTCCTTGTCGGGCAGATTGGAATCAGCGGATCGGCCTTCAATGCAGACATTTCTTTGGACGAACTCACCATCCTGAACCCCATTCCCGACGACGTGGGCATCAGTGCAGTGCTGTCCCCTCTGAGTTCTTGCGGTGACAACGCCTCTGCAGCCGTCACGGTGCGGATTGGCAATTTTGGCACCTCAGATCAGACGGGCTTCGAAGTGGGCTACCGCTTGGAAGGTCCCGGGGGAATGGCCACAGTAGCAGAGAGCATCGGCGCTGCACTTGTACTGGCCGGTAGTTCACTGGACTACACCTTTGCCGCGCCTGCTGATCTATCTTTAGACGGCGATTATACCCTGCGCACCTGGACTAGCTTGGTCGGCGATGGCCAAATTTTTAACGATACGTTGTTTGTAGTGGTGACCAATCTTCCCTCCGCTTCAGATTTGAGCATTGGTCCATTTGAAGAAAATTTCAACGCCTATCCGGACGGTACCATGGCCTTCGCCGCATGGCAATCCAATCCTTTGCCCGCACTTGGCTTTGAAGTCAACTACGGCCCTACCTCCTCTGCCGGTACCGGGCCAAGCGGCGATGCCGGTGACGGAGGTGGCGGATACATTTATATGGAAAGTTCTGGCTCAATAGCCGGGGATCAGGCCAGAATTTGCTCCGGCTGCCTGGATTTGAGCGGAACCTTTTTGCCTGAATTTGATTTTGCGTATCATATGAACGGTGCGGCCGTTGGCTCGCTGAATGTAACGGTGCGCAACACCGACAGCCTAACTACTGTCTTCACGCTAACTGGACAACAGCATTTTGCGGAAACCGATCCCTGGGGGCTCGCCGCTGTTAGTTTAAACCCGTGGATTGACCAGGTTGTAGAAATCTGCTTAACAGGTACCGTCGGGACAACAGGCAGTTCCTTTAGTTCAGACATCGCCCTGGATAACCTGTTGGTTAAGGATGTGCAGCCCAATGACCTGAGCATGGAAAGTCTGCTTTTCCCTGCGCTGATTTCCTGCGACTTCAGTTCAACCACGCTGATGCAAGTAGCTATCGTCAATGAAGGTTTTGCCCCTCAAACGGGTTTTAATGTGGGTTTCCGGATAGTCGGTCCAGGTGGAACCGTAAACGCTCTGGAGAACGTAGGATCTCTTGTGGTTCCAGCCGACAGTATTCGAACATATACGTTTACAACTCCTGCTGATCTGGCCGCTGACGGCGTATACGCCGTTCAGGTTTTTACGGCGCTGTCCACAGATGTAGTTCCCGGCAACGATTCGTTGGGGGTGACGCTTGAGAATATCGCGGCATTTACGGGCTTTCCGTTGGTCCAAGACTTTGAATCCTTTTCTGTTTGCGGAACTACTTGCACATCGGACTGCTCGGCAGCCGTGGCCAATGGTTGGACCCAAGACCAAACGGATGATGCCGACTGGTTGATTGATTTTGGAGGCACCGCCACGGCTGGAACAGGTCCAAGCCAGGACCGGATTCCGGGTACGGCCACGGGTCTTTACCTCTATACGGAATCTTCTGGCGCGTGCACCGGGCGCACCAGCAACCTGGTTTCACCCTGTTTGGACATCAGCGCTCTTAGCCTGCCTGCAGTCCGGTTTTATTACCACATGTTCGGGGCTACCATGGGTTCGCTTTCGCTTGACATTAGCGAAGACGACGGCGCTTCCTGGACCGAGCTGTGGACCCGAAGCGGTCAGGACCAAACATCTAGCATGGCCCCATGGACGCAAGTGACGCAACCCTTGCTCGGGTATTCAGGCACAATTCGATTGCGTCTGAGAGGCTTGACCGGCTCAGGCATAACTTCTGATATGGCCATGGACGGGATAGAAGTCTTGGACATTCCGCCGTTTGATGACCTTAGGACGGATGCGATTTTGTCCCCTACTGGCGGTTGTGGAGTCAGTAGTTCGGAAACCGTTGCGATCCGGTTGACAAATCTGGGCACTAATCCACTCACGGGCTTTGATGTGGGCTATTCCATAACTGGGCCTGTCTCTGCTTCGGTTACCCAAAACGTGGGGTCATTCGCGCTTCTGCCTGGCCAAACCGACACCTTTTTCTTTGTCACCCCTGCCAACCTGTCCATGGAAGGTATTTACACCGTCGACGCATTTGTCCTTTTGGCTACAGATGCCCTGCCGGCGAATGATATCGCCAGCAGAACCGCAGTGCATTTTCCATCCCTTACCCTTCCCTTAACAGACGATTTTAATAGCTACCCGGTCGGGACCAGCCTGATGGATTTCCTGACCAATGACCCCCTTGCTGCCATGGTCTTTGAAGTCAATGTTGGGCCAACCTCTTCAACGGATACAGGGCCAAACGACGACGTGACGGGGGGTGGGGGATACCTCTACATGGAAAGTTCTTTTGGAACTTTTCTGGAGCAAGCCCGCGTCTGCACACCTTGTCTTAACCTGTCAGGAGGCTCCACAGGACCTAACGTAACCTACGCTTACCACATGGCGGGTGCTGCAGTGGGCAGCCTGACTACTGAAGTCTTGCAGGGTGCTGACACCATCGCGGCTCAAGTTTGGAACGGTCCACAACAGGTTTCTGAATCAGCCCCATGGAAGACCAGCACGGTAGATTTATCAGCCTTTGATGACCAACTGGTCCGCGTGTGTTTCACTGGAAAAATCGGCCCAACCGGGTCCGGCTCCGCCTTCCAAAGCGACATTGCATTGGATGAAATTCGCTTCCGCGATCCCGCGCAAGATGATTTGTCGGTGCTTGCCGTTCTGTCGCCTGAAAACGCGTGTGGTTTAGGTTCGGGCGAAACGGTATCCGTACAGGTTGGCAACATTGGTGTGGCTCATCAAGTAGGTTTCGCCATCAATTACCAGGTGGACAGCGAACCCGTAGTGACAGAAAACTTTTCAGATTCCCTCTTTCTGGACGAAACGGCCGTCTATACATTTGCCACTTCGGCCGATTTATCCGCAGAGGGCGATTATCTGATCCGCGCCTGGACCAGTCTTCCTGGCGATGACAACCTTGCAAACGATATGGCAATGGCCGAGCGAACACACATTCTATCTGTTGCCACCTTCCCCTACGTGCAGGATTTTGAAAGCGGAGCACCGGGCTGGACCAGCCAAGGGCTGAACAACTCCTGGCAGATCGGCGTCCCAACAGGAACCGTAATATCTTCTCCGGTTTCCGGAATAAATGCTATGGTCACCAACCTCGATGGTTTTTACAACAACAGCGAGCGCTCAACCGCCCTTTCGCCCTGTATGGATTTTAGTGCACTGGACAATCCTGGTCTCCGGTTGAGCTTGAATTATCGAACCGAAGCTGGCATTGTTATCGCTCAGGACGGCGCTGTTTTGCAAACGAGCATTGATCAGGGCATTACCTGGCGAAACGTCGGGGACTTCGGCGATCCGGACGGTTGGTATAATTTCAATAACATTCAAGCAAATCCCGGCGATCAGGAACCTGGACTCACCACCGCTAACGGTTGGGCGGGCAATTCAGGGGGCTGGATAACGGCTCGCCATGCCATGGACGGATTGGCCGGGGAGTCCTCCGTAGTGCTGCGCATTGCCTTTGCTTCAGGCTCATCAGGGACGGCTTTTGAAGGCATTGGCGTGGATGATGTGATCATCGCGGAGATGCCCTTTGTTAATCTCGGTCCTGATTTGACCACTTGCGCCGGCTATGTTTTGGACGCGGGCAATCCCGGTGACAGCTACCTGTGGAGTAACGGCGCCACGACGCAGTCCATTGAGGTGAGCAGCACTGGTTTTTACAGTGTCACGGTTACCGATGGCTTTGGTTTCACCGGTACAGACGGCATTAATATTACCGCAATTCCTTCTCCGACCGTGGAGTTGGGTCCGGACCAGGAAGTCTGCGACAGCGTCGTGCTCGATGCGGCCAATCCGCTGGCCTCCCATTCTTGGAATACGGGGGAAATTACTCCGTCTATCGTAGCAACGGCATCAGGAACCTACTCGGTTTTGGTTACCAACGCAAGCGGCTGCTTTGCGCAAGACAGCGTAACCGTCCTTGTCAAGCGAAAGCCTGAGGCGAGTTTCACCTTTGTTCAGAGCGGTGCATTCGCGGAGTTTGAAGACGCATCGCCCGGTGCGGACTCATGGAGTTGGAGTTATGGTGACGGCGCCACTTCGACCGACCAAAATCCGAACCATATTTACCCTGGGTCTGGCAATTATTTAGTCACGCTCATTGCCAGCAATTCATGCGGTTCAGATATGACACAGCAGACCCTATCAATTTTTGCCAATGGCCTGGACGATCCTACTCTGGCAGCTAGTTGGCAACTTTATCCCAACCCATCAGACGGTTGGGTGCAAATGCGGGTTCAAGGAATGGCAGTTAGCCAAGCGGGCAACCTCGGTGTTTTTAATGCCGCTGGCCAGTTGATGCTGGTGCGCGTTGTGCAAGCCGATGACAGCCTTGACTTGCGGGGCATGGCTGCGGGACAATACACGTTGAGGCTTGTTGTAGACGGCAGAATGGCCTCGCGAAGCATTGTGTTGGAATAGTATAATCACCGAATCTACCGGAATCTACGGTATAAGTGGGGAAAGAGCCCTTGTTTAAAGGCGCTTTCCTCGCTTATGTCTCCTTGATTTTTCTGTATCCAACAAATTTCTTACTTTCCATTCGGAGATCTATTTTTTTTTGATTCGATCCGGACAATCTTTTAGTCAACCTGAACAACATTTAAAAGCAATTTTATGAAAAGACACTATACCCTAATTCTCGCACTGATGATGGCACCCTGGCTTCAGGCGCAAATCATTCAGTCCGAGAACTTTAACAGCTGTGCGCTTCCAGCCGGCTGGAGCCAAAACATTAGCTCTGGTATCAGTGGCTGGTTGTTTGTTCTCAACTCACCAGATGCGTTTAACCCCGGTAATCTGGACGGAACCTGCATGGTCTTGTTTGACGACGATTTTCTGGGCAGTGCAGCAGCATTCTCCCGGGTGGAATTAACTTCTCCCGCTGTCGACATTACGGGGCTCCCGCTCGTGTTGCTCGATTTTGATTACAACTTTCAAGAATATGGTCCCGCTATCGGCGATGGCTTTTCTATTGAAGTTTGGAACGGCGCTAGCTGGGTCAATGTATTTAGCAGGCTGGACATCAACGATTGCGGTGCCTGGACATGTGGCCCTCCATACCCCCACGCATCTATTGATATAACCGCCTACGCCAACCCGGGTTTCCAGGTTCGCATTACCTATGATGACGGCGACGATTGGTCCTGGTACTTCGGTTTTGACAATTTTGTATTGTTCACCCCGCCTTCGGATGATCTGGGTGTTACGGCAGTACTGCAACCCATAGAGGGCGGCTGTTCGTTGAGTGCAGCAGAACCTGTGCAAGTCACCATCGAGAACTTTGGTTCAGCGGATGCCACGGGTTTTGATGTCTGCTTCCAGGTTGACGGACCCGGAGGTTTGGTCAGCCTGTGCGAAAACGTAGGGGCGTTAAACGTGCCTGCTGGCGGTTCTTCCAATTACACGTTTACTGGCACAGCAGACCTTTCCTTATCCGGCGAATACACCGTGACGGGCTACACTGCTTTGGTTGGTGACGGCATCCCCGGCAATGATTCAACGTTGGTCCTTTTGGATTTGAACCTGATCACCCCCCTTTACAGCGAAAATTTTAATTCTTACCCGGATCTCACTACGGTCTTCCCCGACTTTACTAACGAATCGGATGATCAGCGGCAATGGGAAGTAAACTTTGGCACAACACCTTCTACAGGTACCGGTCCTGTTACCGACGCTGCCGGTGGGGGAGGTTACCTGTTCATTGAAAGTTCTGGCTCCGTCGCCGGCGACTCTGCCGTGTTAACCAGCCGTTGCATTGACCTGACGGGAACATCAGCTCCGGTTCTGGAATTTGCTTACCACATGTTTGGTCCGGCTATTGACTTCCTGCGAGTGGAGGTAGTGGATGGCGTTGGTACAGCCACGCAAGTTCTCAAGCTCGTTGGCCAGCAGCAGTTTGCCAACGCTGATCCTTGGTTGAATGCGCTGGTGGATCTTTCCCCTTGGGCAGGATCCGTTGTACAAGTCCGCTTCACCGGTAAAATCAAGGTGGGCTCCGACGGCTTCACCTTCACTGCGGACATGGCTTTGGATGAAATCACCTTCCGCGAGATCAGCGGCGATGATTTAGGGGTCACGGATATTCTCGCACCCATTCTGGGAGGCTGTTTGCTAAGCAGTTCGGAAAATATTTCCGTCGAGATCGGCAACTTTGGTTCATCTGATCAGACAGGATTCTCCGTCTGTTACATCGTGGATGGTCCTACGGGTTTGTTCTCGGCTTGCGAAAACGTAGGTGCGCTGAGCGTATTGGCTCTCGGCGGTTCTGCAAACTACACCTTTGCGGGTGCTGTTGACTTTTCTCTGCCAGGCATTTACACCGTAACTTCTTATACGGATCTGGGAAGCGATGGCGAAAATGGCAACGATTCCTCCATGCTTGTTTTGAATATTCCGGCACCAGTTTCGTTGCCCATTGAAGACGACTTTGACGTTTACACCACTGGAGCCACTGCCTTTACCATCGGGTTAGCCAATTCCACGGCGGATGATCGTCAGTGGCAGGTCCAATTGGGGGCAACGTCTTCCGCGGGTACAGGACCAAATGCCGATGCTGGCGGGTCTGGTAAATACATCTATATCGAAAGTTCTGGATCAGTAGTCGGCGATGTAGCCATTTTAGAAACGCAGTGCCTGGACCTGACCTCGGCGGTTGGCCCAGTGGTGCGTTACGCCTACCACATGGTAGGGGGCTCCATCGACTCGTTGGTTCTGGAGGCCATTTCAGGATCAACGTCCACCGCACTGGTCATTTTGGATAAACAGCAACAGTTGTTGGAGGCCGACCCATGGCGGGACACCCTCGTTGATTTAAGTGCTTTCGGTGGCCAGGTTATTCGCCTCCGGTGGAAGGGCTTCATTCGCGCTGACCCGTTGGACGGCATCACCACCTTTCGCGGAGACATTGCTCTGGATGACATTATTATAGAAGATCCGCTGCCGGATGACGCAGGGGTGAGCGCCATTACGGCACCCTTCCCCGGTTGTGACCCCGGTTCAGCAGCCAGCGTCAGTGTTGTCCTCGAAAACTTTGGATCAACCCCGGTTACTGGCTTTGACGTTTCCTTCTCGGTCAACGGCGGACCTGTCACGACAGAGAACGTCGGCGCGCTGAGCCTCGTTCCTGGGGCTACTGCACCTTTCACCTTTACCGGTACAGCAGATTTGAGTGCCGACGGTTTGTACGACGTACTTGCATGGACGGACCTTGCCGGTGATGCTAACACGGCCAATGACAGTGCGGCATTGGTAGTAGAGAACTACGCGGGCATCAGCGCCTTCCCTTACTCGGAATCCTTTGATGGTTTCAGCAACTGTGGCGATGCTCTTTTTGGTTGTGCCCTTGATCTTACCTGCGCTGGCTCTGTTGCCGGAGGCTGGACTCAGGAATCTGGTGACGACATTGATTGGAGCATTACCAACCTGTTGACCACGCCTTCGTTCGGAACAGGTCCTTCGGCTGGCGACCATACTTCTGGTTCTGGTCGTTACCTCTTTACCGAATCGTCTGGTTGCAATGGCCAGGCTGCCTCTATTGTTTCGCCTTGTTTCGATCTGAGCACGGTGACTTGCCCCCAGGTCAGTTTTTGGTACCACATGCTGGGTGCCAACCAGGGTAGCCTAAGCCTGGAAATTGATCCGGGTACAGGAATCTGGACGTCTATCTGGAGTTTGTCCGGCGATCAGGGCAATGCCTGGTTTCAGGCAACGGTTTCGCTCAACGCATACCTCGGCCAGACGGTCCGCTTTCGACTGGTTGGCTTGACCGGTCCTGGATTTCTCTCTGACATGGCCATTGATGACTTCAGCATTTCAGACAACGGTATTGATGTTTCGGTTGCTTCGGTGGAAAACCCCGCCTCAGGTTGCGAAATTGGTTTGACCAGCGTGGAGGTGACCCTGTTCAACGCATCCTGCTTGGCTGCACCAGCTTTTGATGCTGTATTGGAAGTGGATGGTGCGGTTATTGTGACCGACACCTATCCGGCAGGGTTGGCCGGGTTGACCGCAGCCAGCCACGTGTTCACTGTTCCGTTTGATTTTGCCGCCACGGGCGTATACAGCATCAAAGCGTATACGGTTCTTGCAGGCGATGCAAACGCTGCGAATGACACCGCTTTCGCTGTGGTCTCGTCGGTCCTTCCCCCGGTTATTACCACGGGCTTTGCCACCAGTTATTGCGATGGCATAGGTACCTATCTGCCCTCACCGCTCATTCCCGGGGGCACCTGGTCAGGTACTGGGATCATTAACCCAACAACGGGTGAGTTTGACCCGGCACTGGTTGGGGCAGGCAACAGCACGGACATTACCTATACGTTTATCCCCACGGGTAACTACAGTGTTGCGGCCATTCCCTATGCGCCGGAAACGGTTGCGTTACCAATTGCGGTAACGCTGGGTGATGATGACGACATCACCGTGCCCATCGGATTTCCTTTCGAATTTTTCGGGAACTCCTACAGCAACATCATCATCCATTCCAACGGATTTTTGACGTTCACTTCTGATTTGAATCCAACGCTGGCTCAAGTGCTTCCCACCGCAACAGAGCCTAATGATCTGATCGCACTGGTGTGGGATGACTGGAATCCAAATGATGGTGGCAGCATAACATACGCTACGGTAGGGTCTTCGCCAAGCCGCCGCTGGATTGTTACTTACAGCAACCTGCCTCACTTTGCATCTGCTGGTGCACTAACGATGACGGCCCAGGCTATCCTGTACGAAGGCTCCAACATCCTGGACTTCCAGGTTACCGAAATCAGCTCTGATGGCGGCAGCCGCACCCAGGGAATCGAGAATGCCGCTGGAACAGAGGCCTTTACCTCTACACCAGCAACCAACTTCGCCAACTTCACCCAGTTGCTGGAGGCCTACCGCTATTCCCCAACGTCTTGTGCAGCTGCCATTACGGAGACCATAAGTGTTGACCTGCCCTACGACATCGGTCTGGCGGCAGATACTACCTTGTGTTTCGGCACCTCGGGAGTATTGGATGCCGGTGCAGGGGCCAGCAGCTATTCCTGGAGTACGGGGGCTACCACACAAACCATTACGGTTAGTACGGAAGGCACCTATTCGGTTTCCATTACTGATCCATTGGGATGTTTGGCCACAGATGAAATTGACGTGTTCATCGCTAACGAAATAAACATCGGCGGCACCAAGACCAACGTGGATTGTGCGGGTGAAAGTACCGGTGCCTTTACCGTAGTTCCGGGTGCCGGTACAGCTCCATATGCTTATCTATGGAGCACAGGTGCTACCTCGGCAAACCTTAGCGGTTTAGCGGGAGGCGTTTACACGGTAACGGTCACGGACGCCAACGGTTGCTCGGCCATGGCCGAAAAAACCATCGGCGAGCCCTTGCCTCTGGTGGTAACCCTGGAACCTGAAGACTCCGACTTCGGGGCCAACAACGGCAAAATCAATGCGGTGGTGAGCGGGGGCAAAGCACCTTATACTTACCTGTGGAGCGACGGTCAGACGACCAAGCGTGCCATCGGGCTTGCTCCTGGTGTTTACTCCGTTACCGCAACGGATTCTGCCGGTTGCGAAACCAGCGTTTCCATTGAAGTGGGCGAAGCATCCGGTCTTGGCTGGGTCGAAGGGCTGCAGGTCTTTGAGCTGTTCCCGAACCCCAGTTCTGGCGATGCACAACTCCAGGTTGTCCTGCAACAAGCCAGCGACATCCGCGTGGAAATTTACAACCCGGTTGGGCAGCTCGTGCTCTCGCTGGGTGGCGAAAAAACCAGCAGCAAACTGTGGAACATTGATTTGACTACCGCAGCAGCCGGGCTTTACCAAGTGCGGCTGATCATTGATGGTCAGGTCATGTACAAGCCCCTGGTGATTGCGCGGTAAGCGTTGCAAAGCGGGGGTCTGGCTAGTGCGCTGAGCGGAGCCAGAAAAGCCAAAAAAAGGGCTGAACCGCCAGGTTCAGCCCTTTTTCGTTTGACGGGAATACACATAGACTCAAGTCACATCCGCTCGGGTACGTCAACGCCCAAAATTCCCAAGGCTCTGCGCAACGTGTCTCCAGTCAGCGCACTGATGGCCAAACGCAATTGTCGATCGTGGGCCTCAGGGGCGCGCAACACCGAAAGCTTGTCGTAAAACTGGTTGAACGCTTTGGCCAGTTCGTAGGCGTAGTTGGCCACCTCCGCCGGGCTGTAATGCGCGGCCGCCTCCTGGATTACCGCAGGAAAACGCTGGATCAGGGCCAAGACTGCCAGTTCCGGATCTTCGAGCGCCCGGCTGAGTTTTGGAACGGCAGCAGCCAGACCCGCATCGGCCCTTGCCCCGGCAGTGAGATCAGCAGCATCAGCTTTGCGCAGCATAGACTGAATGCGAGCATAGGTGTACT
The DNA here is from genome assembly GCA_964429745.1 of uncultured Chitinophagales bacterium. Taxonomy (GTDB): domain Bacteria; phylum Bacteroidota; class Bacteroidia; order Chitinophagales; family BACL12; genus WGOA01. The sequence continues at coordinate 29,699 of CAYSDI010000034.1, forward strand.
GGATGAACGGTCCGGTATTGCCTTGCAACTCAATGGACTCCTCCGGGTTAAACAAAATGCGTTTGCGCGGGTCAACCTTCAGGATGAAATACTTGAGCGCACCCAGCCCGAGCGTACGAAACAGCGCCTCCGCTTCTTGCGGGGCAAAGTCTTCAATCTTGCCAAGCGCCAGCGTCTTTTCGCGGGCTTCCTGGATCATTTGCGCCACCAGATCGTCCGCGTCAACGGTCGTACCCTCGCGCGATTTCATTTTGCCGCTGGGCAGGTCCACCATACCGTATGACAGGTGAAAAATGCCGTCCGCATAGCTGCGGCCGAGCCGGCGCAAAAGCGCCTCGAGCACCTTGAAATGGTAGTCTTGCTCGCTGCCCACGACGTATACGCTGCGGTCCATGCTAAAATCCTCGAAGCGGAGCTCCGCTGTGCCCAGGTCCTGGGTGATGTACATCGATGAGCCGTCGGAGCGCAGCAGCAGTTTTTCGTCCAGCCCTTCGGCTGTCAGATCAGCGCGGACCGAGCCATCCTCATGGCGCTGAAAAACACCCTCTTTCAAGCCTTCCTCCACCAGGCGTTTGCCCAGCAGGTAGGTGTCTGATTCCAGGTAATCGCGTTCAAAATCCACGCCGAGCGCTGTGTAGGTCTTGCTAAACCCTTGGTAAACCCAGCCGTTCATGCGGCTCCAGAGTTCACGAACTTCTGCGTCGCCAGCCTCCCAGCGCAAGAGCAGGTCATGAGCCAGGGCGTAAATGGCCGTTTGTTTTTCAGCCTCGCGGCGCTCCGTGCCTTGGTCTAACCAGGGCTGGCTTTGTTCCCCGACCATGCTGTTGAAGGCCACGTAGAAACTGCCCACAAAATGGTCGCCCTTGATTCCGGTGCTTTCGGGTGTCTTGCCATGGCCGACCTGCAGATAAGCCGCCATGGACTTGCAGATCGCGATGCCGCGATCGTTGTAGATGTTCACTTTGTGAACTTGGTGGCCGGCGGCTGCCAGCAATTCAGCCGTGGACCAACCCAAAAGCATGTTGCGGATGTGTCCCAGGTGCAAAGGCTTGTTGGTGTTTGGACCGCAATACTCCAGCACGATCACCTGGCCAGTAGGGGCACCGTGCCCATAGCCAGGATCGGCCAGCGCATGGGTCAGCATTTCCAGCCACCAGGAATCGCTGAGTTCCAGGTTTAGAAAGCCCTTTACCGTGTTGAAGCCCGATAAAAACGGCAATTCGATCAGCAATTGCTCGCCGAGCAAACGGCCCGTTTCCTCCGGACTTTTCCGCGACAGGCGCACGAAGGGAAAGACAACGGCCGTAAACTGCCCGCGGTATTCCTTGGGCGTATGGCTAATAGCAACGGCGGCCGGGTCAACGGTGCTGCCAAAACAGTGTTCCACCGCGCGGGCGACGGCCTGTTGAAGGACGGAATCCAAGTTGGGTTCTTTCATTGAATCAGCGAAATTACCTTATTCACACCGCTCCAAAAATCCTGCCCGGTGTCTGTCTAAACGCTTGCATTGCGTATTTTGCACCGTTTAAGCGAAACCCCGACGGACCAACCATGCAGAACCGGTACATAGACCTGATTGAGCAGGCTTTCGTTTTCCCCCAGAGCGATTTTAATCTGGATAATGGGAACCTGACCTTTCACGGATTGCCCCTGATGCCCCTCATTCGAGAGTACGGCACCCCCTTGCGATTGACGTATTTGCCCAAAATCGGTGAACAGATCGAGAAGGCCAGGGGCTGGTTTGCCCAGGCCATGGCGGAGCGCGGCTACCAAGGGCAATACCATTACGCCTATTGCACCAAGTCGTCGCACTTTTCGTTTATCATGGAGGAAGTGCTTAGGCACCATGCGCACCTGGAAATCTCCTCTGCTTACGATGTTGACATTATTGAGCGGCTGTATTTGCGCAAGCAGCTTGACAAAGACAAAGTTATTATCTGCAACGGGTTCAAGGCTCCGCTTTACACCCAGCGCATTGCCAAATTGATCAATTTGGGTTTCCGGCGAATTATTCCGGTGCTCGACTCAAAGGAGGAGCTAAACGAATACCTTGGCGCCATCATTGGTGACTTTGAAATTGGCTTGCGCATTGCCAGCGAAGAGCAGCCCGAGTTCGGCGTGTATACCTCGCGGCTTGGCATACGCTTTACAGAAATCATCGACTACTACCAGCAAGTCATTTCGCCGCAGCACCGGTCCAAACTGGTCATGCTGCACTTTTTCATCAATTCCGGGGTAAAGGACACCATGTACTACTGGAACGAGTTTCGCAAAGCGCTCAAGCTCTACTGCGAACTCAAGAAGATCTGCCCCTCCCTAAAAGCCATGAACATCGGCGGTGGCATGCCCATTCCCCATTCCCTCGATTTTGCCGAGAACTACGACTACGAGTACATGGTCGGCGAAATGGTGGGCCTGATTGCCGATTCTTGCCGCCGCGAAGGCGTGCCCGAACCCGATATCTGGACGGAATTTGGCCAGTTTACAGTAGGCGAGAGCGGCGCGTTGCTGTTCTCCGTGGTGCGCGAAAAGCAGCAGAACGATCGGGAAACCTGGTACATGATCGACTCCTCGCTAATGAACACGCTGCCCGATATTTACGGTATTGGCCAGCGTTTTTTGGTATTGCCCATCAACAAGTGGCTCAACCCGGTCAAACGCGTTCAGATCGGCGGCCAGAGCTGCGATCAAATGGATTATTACAACCAGGAGGTCAACGGCCAGGACGTTTACCTGCCTGAAGTAGAAATGGGTGAACCGCTTTACATTGGCTTTTTCAACATGGGTGCTTACCAGGAAGCGTTGTCCGGATTTGGCGGGCTCAAGCATTGCCTGCTGCCTTCGCCTCAGCATTTGATTATTAACCGCGATGCAAACGGCACGGAGATTTTCCGAGTCTTTAGCGAGTCCCAGCAACCCGAGGCCATGATGGACATTTTGGGGTACTGAACTTGGACCGAGGGCCCGCTCCGCCGCGCCGCACTGAGCCCCGCGCCGCCGAGCCCCGCCGCTCCACCGCGCTCCGCAGCGCCGAGCCTCGCAGCGCCGAGCCTCGCTCCGCCGAGCCCCGCTTACCGTTGAGTCAGCATGCTGCAAAAAAAAGGACCGCCCCCCGAGGCGGGAGGCGGTCAACCATGAAAACACCTAAACAATAGTCGGCAATAGCGTTTTGGGAACTCAATAATACCTCAGCGTTTTAAGGAACGCGGGCCGTGGTCCTTTCCTTACAAAATTTCAATCGAGCGGGCCGCTTTGACCTGCGCTTCTTCGCGTTTGGGCAGGCGGACTTTCAAGATCCCGTTCTCGTAGTTGGCCGAAATTTTTTCGGTATCCACGCTTTCGGGCAAGGTGAAACTGCGCTTGAAGCTGTTGAAGCTGAATTCGCGGCGGGTGTAGTTGGGCTTGGTTTCTTCGCTGCGGTTTTCCAAGGTGGCACTGATGGTCAGCGTATCCTTTTCAACGTGCAGGTTGAAGGCTGATTTGTTCAGGCCCGGAGCGGCCAATTCGATGGTAAAATGGTCGGGGCTGTCCAAGACGTTGACGGCGGGACGGAAAGCATTTCCCCCGTTATTGAACACTTGTTCATTGAGTGGACGGGTGAAAAATTCGTCAAATGCCGTGAAGAAAGGAGCGAGTTCTGTGTGGGGTTTTTTGATTCTTACCAGGTTCATGATTATGGCTTTTTAGGTTTTTTGTTGATGTTTTGCGCAACGCGTCGAAGCGCATAACCCATTGATCAATCCTTGTGCCAGGCCATTATTCAGGTCGGAATCAGTCAGTAAGGCACGGCAAATGAGCAGGGAGAAGCCAAAATGGCAGTTTTCGCCAGACGGACTCGAATTTTCGGCCATTATGGCGGACTGCCCACTTGCTGAGCGCTTGCCGCAGCGGGAATCAGGCCTTTTCGGATACCAGCTAAGGGGTCAACGCTCCGCGCAACCCCAGTTCGATGACCTCTAAATCCCGAACCCGCCCGCCCTCAAGTGCAAAGCGAAACACGGTGCGCATAC
>CAYSDI010000035.1:0-33474 GCA_964429745.1 uncultured Chitinophagales bacterium
GGGGGCGGGTTCTTTTTAAAGCCTTAACTTTATCGCATGGCAGATTCTCCAGAAACCAAGTCTCAACCCGGTCAACTCAATATTGAATTGACCGAAGAAATAGCCGAAGGAACCTATTCCAACCTGGCCATCATCAACCACTCTTCCACGGAGTTTGTCATTGATTTTGTTCGGGTTATGCCGGGCGTTCCCAAAGCCAAAGTCAAGTCGCGCATTTTGCTCACGGCATCGCACGCCAAACGGCTGCTCCGCGCTTTGGGCGAAAACATCGCCAAGTATGAAGCTGTGCACGGCGAAATTCATGACAGCGAAGCCGTTTCCGGCATTCCGATGAACTTTGGTGGCCCGGCTGCAAAAGCCTGAAGCGCAATTTCAGATGGTGCTGAGCAACAAGCAGGAAATGACGGTGGCCCTGGCGCTCAGTGCGCTTTGTGCGGTCGCTTACCACATTTTTGGCGCCATGTCGCCGGGGTTCTACCAGCACGACGAAGTCGCGCACTTCCTCAACATGAAGGAGTTTTGGTACGACCCGGCCAACATCGTCACGCTTTGGGCCAAGCCCGGCTTCAAAATATTTTACGTGCTTCCGGCGCTGTTGGGCGAATGGGCAGTTACGCTACTCACGACAATTTTGGCCGCATCCGGGGGCTTCATCGCTTACCTCATCGCCCGCGAGTACAAGCTGCGTTTTGCGCTGGCTGCCGTGGTTTTATGCGGCTTTCAACCTTTCTTTTACCAGACCGCCTTCCGCAACTATTCCGAATTTTTAACCGCGGTAGTTATTGGCCTGGGAGCGTTGATGTACGTGAAAGAAAAGTACCTGTGGGCGGCGTTCTTCTTTTCGTACAGTTTTGCCCTGCGACAGGAAACCGCACTGATCACGCTCATCATCGGGCTCACCTTCCTGATGAAACGGCAGTGGCTGCCCTTTCTTCTGCTGGGCTGGACGCCAGTGGCCTTAAACATTGTCGGTTGGATTGTGCACGATGACCCCATGTGGGTGTTCAATTCAGCCAGCGCCGCCAGCGAGCGCTACGACTATGCGCAGGTTGGCTTCTGGCATTATTGGCGCTGGTTCACCCCAACCATGGGCACACTGCCCACCTTTTTCTTTCTGATCGGCTACCTGGGTTTCCTCTTTCAACCCGGTCAGGCCCGTGACCACCTTAAAAAGTACATGGTCATCTACGTGGTGTTCTCCGTATACTTTTTTACGTACTGTCTTTTCGTATCTGAATGGTTCACATTGGTTAACGTGTACGGCATTTTGCGCACGCTGCTGGCTATGTCCCCGCTCATCGCCGTTTTTGCCGTACTCGGGCTGGAGAAAGTTTGGGGCCACAGACCCCTTCCTATGCTAGCAGTCTTCGGCTCCCTGGCCCTTTACGCAGCGCTGGTTTTGGCTTTTCTTTCGCACAAGCACAACATGATTCCTGCGTTCACAGATGAGGTTGACCCGTCAAAGTTCATCGTGCTCCTGGGGCTGGGGCTAATTTTAGCCGGCACAGCCTTTTTCAAACTCCCGGCAGTTTGGGCCGTTGCCCTTGTCGGGGGAATGACCATCGTTCACACCACAGCCACCGAGGAACCCCAACCGATGTCCCTTGAAGACCAGACCTGCCAGAACGTAGTGGAATACTACCTCGATGCCGACTACGACCAGAAGCCGACACTCATGAACCATTCACTGTTCTATTATTTCTCCGGGCTTCCCCGGCGTTTCAATGAGCAATACCGGTTCATCAGCGTCGAAAACCTGGAGACCGCAAAACCCGGCACCATCGTCCTGTTTGACAGCCACTACGGCGGCAACCAGGAGCAGCGCGGGGTGCTGACCTACGAGATGGCGTTGCAGCGCAAGGACTACAAAATCCTGAAAAAGTTTGTTTCGCCTGACCGGCGCTTTGGAGTGTTGGTTATGGAGAAATTGCCTGGCTGAACCGGCCATACCCTTTCGGCAGAATCCATCGTCATGGCCACGATGCACAATCACTAGCACACGCTGCATGACCCGCCTAACGCCAATTTCCAGCCATTCGGATAACCCTGTTGTCTTGTCCGTCGTCAGCCCGGTGTACCGGGCCGAAGAACTGGTGGCTATGCTGGTAGACCGAATCCGCGGCGCCTTGCAACCCCTCGGCCTGACCTACGAAATCATCCTGGTCGAAGACGGCAGCAAGGACCGCAGTTGGGAGAAGATTAAGGAAGCCGCCAAACGCTACCCGGAAGTACGCGGCATTAGACTGGCTCGAAACTTTGGCCAACACCCCGCCATCCTGGCCGGACTGGACGCCGCCCGCGGCGAATGGACCGTGGTCATGGATTGCGATTTACAAGACCGCCCGGAAGAAATCCCCGGTTTTTTACAACTGGCAAACTCGCAGGGAACACCTATCGTTTTCGCCCAGCGCAGCATCCGCGAACACGCCTGGCACAAGCGGCTGGCCTCGCGCAGCTTTTACGCCGTATTGTCTTACCTCACCGGCATGCCGCAAGACCATACCATTGCCAATTTTGGCCTGTACCACCGCAAGGTCATCAATGCGGTGCGGCTGTTGCGCGAGCCAACCTGGTACTTCCCCACCATGGTGCGCTGGACAGGTTTTCCTGCAGTCAGCCATCCGGTCAGGCACGACAAGCGCGCTGCCGGTGAAACCACCTACAACTGGTCGCGACTTTTCCATTTAGCGCTCAATACCATCCTGGCCTTTTCAGACAAACCCCTTCGCCTGACCGTACAATTTGGTCTGCTCTTGAGTACGCTGGCCTTTATCGCCGGCCTGGCAACCCTGTTTAGCGCACTGGCCGGAAAAATCACCGTAGAGGGTTGGGCCAGCCTGATGATCTCCGTGTGGTTTTTGGGTGGAGCCGTCATTTTGGTACTCGGAGTAGTAGGCTTATATGTTGGCCGCACATTTGATCAGGCCAAAGACCGGCCCATTTACATCACAGGTGAGCAGACAGACCAGAGCGCATAACCAACCAGCCCATGGCCTACACGGTACAATTCAACAAACCCTTCATTGTCGGCAAGGAGCTGGAGTACATCCGCGAAGCTGTTGATTTAGGCAAGCTCACCGGTGATGGCCATTTCACCCGGCTTTGTCACCGCTATTTTCAGGAGCGCTACGGCTTTGCCAAATGCCTGCTGACCACGTCCTGCACCGACGCGCTGGAGATGTCTGCGCTCCTGGCCTGCATAAGCCCCGGCGACGAAGTCATCGTGCCCTCCTATACCTTCGTCAGCACGGCCAATGCGTTCGTCTTGCGCGGCGCCAACATCATTTTTGCCGATAGTTTGCCCGATCAGCCCAACCTCGACGTCAGCCAACTGGAAGCCCTCGTCACACCGCGCACTAAAGCCATCGTTCCGGTGCACTATGCCGGGGTGGCGGTTGACATGGACCCGCTTCTGGCCCTCGCGCACAAGCACCAACTGCTGGTGGTTGAAGACGCTGCCCAGGCCATCGAAAGCCGCTACAAGGGCAAGCCGCTGGGCGGTTTGGGCCATTTCGCCGCCTTCAGCTTTCACGAGACCAAAAACATCATTTCGGGCGAAGGGGGCATGTTGGTGGTCAACGACCCGTCAGGAACCGACCGGGCTGAAATCCTGTGGGAGAAAGGCACCAACCGCGCGGCCTTTTTCCGCGGCGAAACCGACAAATACAACTGGGTAGACATCGGCTCGTCGTTTCTGCCCTCTGAACTTACCGCTGCTTTCCTTTGGGCGCAGTTGGAGCACCTGGAACAAATTCAGGCCAAGCGCCTGGCCATCTGGAACACCTATTTCGAAGGGTTGCGCGAGCTGGAGCAACAGGGTCGGGTAGCCCTTCCCCGGATACCAGAATACGCCAGCAACAATGCCCACATGTTCTACCTGGTCACGGAGAGCCTGGAGCAGCGCACGGCGCTAATCGAAGCGCTGAAAGAAGCCGGGTACCGCGCAGTTTTCCACTACCAGGCCTTGCACGAATCTCCATTTTACCGCAACCGCCACGATGGCCGCGAGCTGCCACAAGCTATGCGCTATTCGGATTGCTTGCTTCGTCTGCCGATGTACTACGAGTTGGATCTGGACACCGTGCAGCGCATTGCTGCCTGTGTCCGTAAATTTTATTATGGATAATCCCCTGTTGGATCTGGAACACTGGCTCAGCGGTCGCGATCCGGAAGCCGGCGATTTTGACGAAGTCATTAGCGAACTGTGGACCAGCGGACTGCCGTTGGCCGAGCGTCTGTCGCTGGCCTTTGCCATCATTCGCCTGCACCCTTCCACCTTGTTGTTCAGCAATGTGGTCATCTTGCTGGAAGCCGAATCCGGGTCAGATCGGGCCGTGATGGAAAAGGTATTGGCGTTTTATTCCGAAACGCTGTTGGCCGAAGACGCTCAATTAGCGGCCTCGGCAGAGAATTCGCTGTACGTGGATTGGTTCGAATCGCCAACCCTTGGCCCTATGGCCTGGCGCTACCTGTTGGCTTCGCCCCAGCTCGCTGACCCTTTGCTGGGCATCCTTTTGCGCAATTCCGGCCCGCTGGCCTGGTCGTTGAAGTATCCCATTTTGCTCCGGCTTGCGGATGAAAAGCGGCATCACTTGGTGGTCTACCAGGCCATTCGCCACGCACTCTTTGATCCCGAAGGCCAGGTAGATGAGCAGCAGGCTGCCGATCTCTTTGCCGATTTGGAGCTGGAGGCTCAAATGCATCGAATCGCCGAACCACCCGGCTACCCGACACTTGCCGAGGTGCAGGATCGCTTAGGGGCGGAGTAGGGGGGCGAGCTTTCCGAAGGTTCGTTTCTTGGCGGTCTTTCCAGCGCCGGCCAAGTGAGCTACTTTTGAGCATGCCCAATCTCATGCTTCGATTCTTTCCGGTATTGCTGCTGGTCAGCTTTCTCGGTCTCAGTTTTGCCGGAAACAGCCAAATTGCCTCTTCCGATGATTTTCCTGCAGCCCGAAAATTAGCCGCTGGTCCCATGCTGGGGCACGTTACCGATCATAGTGCGCGTGTTTGGATGTTAGTCCGAAAAACGGATCGTATTGACTTGAACATCATGCAGGCTGGAGGCACAACGGCAGTCGTGCAGCGCAGTTGGGATACGGACACCATGTTTGATCATGGACCTTACCATATCCTGCTGCACACGTTCAGCGGGCTGACCCCTGCATCCGATTATGCGCTGCAGGTAAACCTGGATGGCGAACTGGCCGGCGCTCAGCCCTTCCGAACGTTTCCCGCTGAAAAAGGATTTGACTTTACTTTTCTGACAGGTTCCTGCGCCATGCGACCGCCGCAAGCCTTTCGCGCTTTTTATCCCGGGCCGCAGGAAGCCATATACCCGGTCATGCAAGCTATGCCCTCCGATTTCATGCTCTGGCTTGGAGATAACATTTATTATCTTTTGAAGCACATGAACGTGCCGGAACAAATGCTGGAGATTCGAATAAAGCAGGCGCAGGTGCCCGAAATTGACGCATTTCTGCGCTCCCGCCCCATGTACTCCATTTGGGATGACCATGACTTTGGCCCCAACAACGCAAAAGGCAATTTCCCGCTGAAGGATACTGCGCTTTACATTCACACCCATTTTTGGGCCAATCCGGCCAATGGAATTGCTGGAACTAAAGGCACGTTTAGTCAATTCAGCTTGTCGGATGCGGATTTCTTTTTGCTCGACAACCGCTTCCATTCAACGCCGTACGGCGATACGGATCCCCAAATGATTGGCCCGGAGCAAATGGCTTGGCTTAAGGCCGAGCTTTTAAAGAGCAAGGGGACTTTCCGGTTTATTGCCGTGGGCAGCCAGGCTCTGAATTTATTAGACAAGGGCGGAGGTTGGAACCGCTACCCACAAGAGCGTCAGGAAATTCTGGACTTCATTTCGGAACATACCATTAAAAATGTTGTCTTTTTAACGGGCGACAGACACCATACCGAATTGCAGCGTGTCATCCTTCCCGGCGACCTGGTGGTCTACGATTTTACGTGTTCGCCGCTGACATCAGTAACGCACCCCTCGGTGCTGACGGGACCGGAAGCAAACAATCCTCAGCGGGTGCCCGGCACTATGCTCGCTGTCCATAACTTTGGTAAGGTTTCTGTTCACGGGCCACCCGATGCCCGCGTCTGCACCCTCCAGGTTTTTGACCAGGAAGGGCAGCTGCTTTGGGAACATCCCATTCCTGCCCAAGAGTAGCCAATACCATTATTAACACTATACCATGCCTGATAAACCCTTTCGTTTTTCCTCCCGACTGCGAAGCTTTCGCTACGCCGGGCAAGGGTTGTTGCATGCGTTTCGCGTTACCCACAACTTTTACCTTCACGCCGGTATAGCCGCACTTGTTTTGGCTGCAGCCGTGTGGTTGCAAGTGAGCCTATTGCAAGCCGCCGTGCTGGCCCTTTGCATTGGGCTGGTCAGTGCAGCGGAAGTATTCAATACCGCCATCGAAGAATTGGTGGACTTGCTGCACCCCGAGCAACATCCCCGCGCCGGCCGGGTCAAAGATTTGGCCGCAGGCGCTGTGTTAATCTGCGCCACAGCGGCAGCCGTTGCCGGGTTGTTTATTTTGTTGCCGCCGCTGATGCTCCGTTTGGGATTGACCGGATGAACGGGGCTTGCGCCGCTTAACCTTGCCCTGCCCCCGCACCTATGCAGTGGCAACGCCCGGACAGTCAGCCCCGCACTACCCCCGCACCGAGCCCACACTGCGCATCCGCTTCGACCCGAGCCAGATCGACAGGGTATAGCGGCCGGGGGGGAGGGGCTCTGCGAACACAACGCTAAAGTCTCCGGGCGAGAGCATAAATCCATGGCGCCAGACTTCAGCACCAGCAGCGTTGTGCATTGTCCAAAACGCCTGGCCACGCAAGTCTTCCCGCTCCGAGCGGGCTGAAAACACCGTCTGATCCTTGAACGGATTGGGGCGGGGGGCAAACAACCAAATCCCGGACCAAGGGTCTTGCCCCGATGCAATGCCCGGCTCGGCCCCAAAAGGCCAGTCAAAACCCAGTGCCAGGCAATCCAGCGGCTCGAGCAAAGCCGTATCGGCGCTCAGGGCTGTTGTGTTTGCCGAAGCAAAGAAGTTGGTCTCCGCAGAAAACAAACTCTGCACGCCTGCCGCATTGACCAAAGCGGCACTGACCCGATAGGTGTTGCCTGGCTCTATGCCGGGAAGGTCAAAAGCAGCCGTATTGACCTCGTACAGCGCTTCGAAATCATTGCCGAACTGGCGCACACCGATCCGGTACCTTTCGCCCGAGGTCAGCGCCGGCAAGGCCAGGCGAACCACCAAACCGTCATCGGTTAGGGTCAACGTTGGCGCATCTGGTCCCAGCGCCGCTGCCGCCATCGCCGCACCATTAAACACCGCATTGCGCTGCAAGTAGCGAAAATCCACAAAAAACGAATCCACTTGCGCATCCCCGTCGGTATCCACGCCGATGATGTCGCGCACACTGTGTTGCCGGCCCGTGTACGCAGGGCTGGAAGTATTGGCATCGCCGTGCTCGTGCGACGCGCAGACGCGAATGGCGCGGAAACCGGCCACCCTGAAAGGAATGTGATCGCCGCCACGGCCGCTCCGATCTTCCTGCGACATCAGCCGAACCGCCATCGGTGAAGAAGACACTCCGCGCACTTTTTCGAGGTAAATGGTCTTCATAAACCGCGCGTAGTCTTTATGAATAGAATTGATGACCCCGGAAGAAAAAATCCGCACGGACAGTGAATCAACCACCCCTTCGCCCGAACAAGAAGGCGGCGACGAACTCGGCCCACAGATCACCCCACCGGTGATGTCGTTGTTTTGAACCGCCTTGACCCCAATCCCTTCGCTGCTGCAATACTGGGCGAAGGCCTCTGCCCCGAACAGCCCCTGTTCCTCGCCCACGGTGAGCAGAAACACGAGTGTATGGTCAAACGTGTACGCACTCATCACGCGTGCCAGTTCCATAACCAACGCTGTGCCCGAACCGTTATCGTCTGCGCCGGGAGCATAGCAAGTCGTATCGCAGAGCACCTCGCAGCGGCTGTCCATGTGCCCTTCCACCAACACCACGGATGCGTCCGACGTATCGCGGCCGGGTAAAACGGCAAACACGTTGCGGAAAAACCCGGCGCCACATTCCGCAGCAAGCGGCATTTCAAAATCCAGGTAAGCCACCAGAAGCCTGCCCTCATTGCGCGCACTTACGCTGCTGAACCAATCATAGGCCCATCGCCGCGAGGCCCCGATGCCCCGAACCGCCGAGCTCGTATCCGCATACGTGTTGCGGGTTCCAAAATCCTGCAGGCGCTGCACCAGAGCTTGCAAGGTATCGGGCGAAAGGCCCGCTTCCAACCCACAAATGATAGGGTCAAACGCGTCCTGCACGTCACTGGCGGCATAAGCAGCCGGGTCGTAGACACCGCGAAGCACCGCATCCGCCTGTGCGTTGCTGACCCGAATGTTAAATGGAGTTTGCGCCACGGCACAAGACAACCCAAAGAACAGCAGGGCAATCCACGCCCGGACGGCTGCTCGCAGCACCGGACCCTTTCGCCATATTAACAGAATGTTAAGCATTGGTCATTGATCAGGGGTGAGGGTTAACGCAAGATTAGCCTTTACATAACACAGGCTGGCTCAAACCTTAATACCCAGCCAAAACAAGCGTAACGCCATGCGGGTAGGTTTGCAGCGTAAAAGGAAATGAAGAGGGCAACTCCGCTCTCCCAGAATTCCCAAACTTTTCACAACCCCAAATTGACGTCTATCATGAAAAAACTGTTCTCCTTAATGACAGCCTCCGTGCTGGCCACAGCCGCCTATGCTGCGGATATTGTGGTCACCGAAGGTGTCATCGAAACTAGCGAAACCTGGACAAACAACAACGTTTACATTCTGGATGGTTTCGTGGCCATTAACGACGGTGTGGTCCTCACCATTGAGCCCGGCACCATTGTTCGCGGCAACAAGACTACCAAAGGTACCTTGATTGTGATGCGCGGCGGTACCTTATCCGCCGACGGAACGGCCTGTGAGCCGATTGTATTTACCTCCAACCAGCCTGTCGGAACCCGCACTTACGGTGACTGGGGTGGTGTAATCATGTTGGGCCGTGCTCCTATCAACGTGGCCGGTGGCGTCAACACCATTGAAGGGGGTGTTCCCAACACCCTGATTGGAAAAACTACTGGCAACACCATTACCGATGTAAACCGTTACGGTGGCGTTAACAGTGCAGACAACAGCGGTATCCTCCGCTATGTGCGCATTGAGTACAGCGGTATTGCGTTCACGTTGGACAACGAAATCAACGGCCTGACCATGGGCGGCGTTGGCAACGGCACCACCCTTGACTACATTCAGGTATCTTTTTGCGGCGACGACGCATTTGAATGGTTCGGTGGCACAGTTAACGCCAAGCACCTGATTGCCTTCAATGCGCTGGATGACGACTGGGATACGGACTTGGGTTACAGCGGTAATATTCAGTATGGTGTTTCCCGTCGCGACCCGGCAATCGCTGACGTGAGCTCCTCCAACGGTTGGGAAACGGATAACGATGCCACGGGTTCATTGAACAGCCCCCGCACTGCTGGCACCTTTGCCAACTTTACCCACATCGGTCCTATCCAAAACCCAGGTGATGTCATCAACAGCTTGTATCAGCGCGGCGGACACCTGCGCCGTTCCAGCCAGACCAACATCTACAACAGTATCATTACCGGTTACCCAGTGGGTGTCCGTGTAGACGGTACCGTCGCTTCGGCTGACTACGAAGCTGGCGTGTTGGAACTTAAAAACAACATCTGGGCAGGACACACCACCGCCTACACCTGCACCAACTGCGCAGGCTCTATTGTTACGCAAATGGGTGCTGAAGGCAACGTTGACCTGGGTGCTGCCGGTATCGGCATCATCGGCTTAGTTGACGCCTACAATGCCACGGCTCCCAACTTCCAGCCGGCTCCCGGTTCGCTGCCCCTGACCCTGCCTGATTTAGACGGTCTGCCCGCGTTTTTTGACGCCGTTGAATACATTGGCGCTTTTGACGGTACCAACGACTGGACCGCCTCTTGGGCAGAGTGGAGCCCCAACAGCGTTGATTACACCACCTTGGCCAGCATCAACTACAACCCAACGGTGAGTGGTGTGCCTTTGGCTTCCACGGGTTGTGCTAACGGTTCGGTGAACATCACCCCAGCTGGTGGTCGCGGTGCTTATACCTACCTGTGGAGCAACGGTGCTACCACGCAGGACGTCAGCGGTTTGGCTCCTGGTACTTACAGCGTTACGGTAAGCAGCAACGGCTGTTCCGTTGGCGCCAGCTACAACGTAGCCAGCAGCTTGGCTGCTCCTACGAGCCAGTCTCACATCGTGCAGACTAACCGCGTGCGTCTGGAATGGGTACCCACCCCAGGAACAATAGCTTGCCAGGTTGCTGGTCAGCGCCTGCCCACGGGTCCTTCTCCCAGCGTTAACGTCACCGGCTCTCCGATCAACACCACCAACGTTCCTTTTGCATTGGCTGGTGCCGGAACCACCTGGACCTGGCGGGTACGTTGCGCTTGCACTACCAGCCCGCTGGTGTTGACCCCCTTCACCGCTTTTGGTGACACCTTCTCTATTCCGGTTGCCCGTGAAGGCGAATTCGTGTCTATCGAAACCACCGTATTCCCCAACCCCGCCAGCGACGTCGCTATCGTGAGCTTCAACGCCCAGAATGCAGGCATGGCCACGTTCAACGTGGTTGACATGACCGGCAAACTGGTTGCCAGCAAGCAGGCTGATGTGATCAGCGGTGCCAATGCCGTTGACTTCAACGTAGCTGACCTGACTGCCGGTGTTTACATGATCGAAATCCTCCAGGGCCAGGTCTCCGAGACGGTATCCCTGATTGTGGAGTAACAACGCAGATGCGCAAGCATCCAAACGCTTTCACGTTCCGCGAGCGCCCGGCAGAAATGCCGGGCGCTTTTATGTTAAGAACCCATTTATTAGGTCGAAGGGCACCCGGCGCCCGGGCAAATGCTTAACATTCGCTTAACATTAAGCATAAACAAACACGCACTATCTTTTACATTTTCTTAATACTGGCTTTGAACTAAGGCGACACTGCCCGGTGAACTTTGCACCGCGTATGGAATACCCCAACGTCCTATCAGCGTAAACTTGGTTGAAATGAATAGAAAATTTGGTCAAACCGGGATTCTCGGACTCCTGGCATTAATGTTCTTTCACCTGCCCGGCATGGCTCAAACGGGTACTCTTGCTGGTACCCTTATTGACGAAGCCAACGCGGAACCCCTCATCGGTGCAGCCATTTTTCTGGAAAGCGATCCCAGTCTTGGCACCGCCACTGATTTAGATGGTCGGTATAAAATCACGGCGGTTCCCGAAGGCACACACAATGTGGTTGTTCGCTACGTGTCGTATCAAACCAAGACCATAACTGATGTTGTGGTTAAGGCGGGTGAAGTCACCAACCTGAATGCCACCATGGCCTCCTCATCAGAATTGCTGGGCGAAGTGGTGATTCGGGAAAGTTTCAAAACTGAATCTGTCGCTGCGGTGTACACCATGCAAAAGAAGGCCATCGCGGTGCAGGATGGCATCAGCCGCGACCTCATTGCCCGCAGCCCTGACAACAACACCGGCGAAGTGCTAAAACGCCTTCCCGGAACGACCATTCAGGACAACAAATTTGCCATTGTTCGCGGACTTTCGGATCGCTACAACAACGCCATGGTCAATGGTTTGCTGCTTCCTTCTACAGAGCCTGACCGCAAGGCATTTGCCTTTGACCTTTATCCAAGTTCGCTGCTGGACTACCTGATCATCACCAAGACGGCTTCTCCCGATCTTCCCGGAGAATTTGCCGGAGGCATTATTCAGCTCGCCACGCGCGATATTCCCGATGAAAACTTTGTAGAGATTACGGTGGGAACAGGCATCGATACCCGTACTACCTTCAAAGACTTTACCAGCTATTCCGGTGGCGGAACGGACTGGTTAGGGGTAGACGATGGCAGCCGTGCCCTTCCGGACATCATCCAGAATGCCACACCGGGCGAAGTGCGAAACACCAGCAATGACTCGCTGGCCATTATCTCCCGTTTGTATCCCCGAAACTGGAAATTGGAGCAGGCCTCTGCCATGCCAAACCGCAATTTGCAGGTAACGGCAGGAGTCAACAAAGCCCTTGGAGAAGAAAACGAATTCGGTGCCATTTTCGGGCTGACCTACGCTGGCAACAACACGCTGCGTCCGGCCGAAGAATTGAACTACCTGAGCTTTGCCGGCGATTCCGCATTTCGCTATGAGGACATCTATTACAACTTCAACACCCAAACAGGGCTTCTGCTCAATCTTGGGTTAAAACTGAAAGGCAAGCACAAAATCAACTTGCGGAGCGATTATGCGATCAACGCCACGGACCGCGTCATTGAGCGCAGCGGTCGAGACTTCGTGAACACGATCACGGAAAACCGCACCTATTACGAATTCATCAGCCGTCGCAACACCAATATGGCGCTGAACGGCGACCACTCCATTGGCGCGGGCAACATTCGGCTCGATTGGATTGCCGGGTTTAACAGCACCGTACGCGACCAGCCGGACAGCCGCTTTGGCCGCTACATCTTCAGTGAAACAGACAGCCTTTATCGTCTGGCCGTTACCCAGGCTCCGAGCTTCAGCAGCTTGGGGCATTTCAGCAGCGCCCTGCAGGAATTCACTCAATCTGCGGCCATCAACCTGGGCATTCCTTTCCAGGTTGGCAACCAGAATCAACTGTTTAAAGTTGGCGGCTACTATCAGGCCAAGGACCGCGAGTTTGATGCCCGCATTTTTGGGTACCGCTCATCAACCTTGTTCTTTTCGGACCCTGAATTCACGTCTATCGTAACGGCACCGCTGGATGAGGTATTTGTAGATGAAAATCTGGTGCCCGACCGACTTACCATTGACGAAATCACAAACGCGTCAGATAGTTACATTGGCACCTCTAAATTGGTGGCCGCCTACGGCATGTTTGACAGCAAGGTTGGCCAAAAACTTCGCATTGTCTGGGGAGCCCGCATGGAGCAATTTACCCAGAACATCGAAACGGCTGAAGTAACGGCAGGAGGCAACGAAGGGCAGGATCGGATCAACAACGACACCACCTACTTAGACATTTTGCCTTCCATCAACATCACGTACTCGTTGAGCGATAAAATCAATATCCGGGTTTCCGGTTCTCAAACGGTTGCCCGGCCTGAGTTCCGCGAGCGCGCACTGTTCAACTACTACAACTTCCAGAATTTCACCAACATTAGCGGAAACCTGGATCTGGTGCCAACGGACATCTACAACGCCGATATCCGTTTTGAGTATTACCCAAGCGGTGGGCAGATTGTTTCCGTCAGCGCGTTTTACAAGTACTTTGACAACCCGATATCCTACCTGCGTATTCCCGGCGAAGGGGGGGGCGGTATTGGCACGCAGGAAGCGCCAATTAACGAAGACAACGCTCGCAACATCGGCATTGAAACAGAAGTTCGCAAGAACTTTGACTTCATTGGCGTGGAACAATTGGTCTTCAGCACCAACCTGGCTTACATCAATTCCATTGCCAAACTGGATACCGGTTTGATTTCTGCTCAGGTAGGAAGCACCGAGCGCGGCTTGTTTTACCAGAGCCCCTGGATCGTCAACTTCGGTCTTACCTGGTTAGATAATGATGGCCGTTTTGACGCCACTTTGTTGTTTAACACCTACGGTAGCCGCCGTATCCGATTGGGCAACGCGCAATACCCGGATATTTTTGAAGCCCCTCAGAATCGTCTTGACGCCCAGGTCAGTTTCCGGTTGGTCGAAGGGCTGAAACTCAAAATCACGGGCGAAAACCTGCTCCGCGCACCCATCATTCAATATTGGGACATCGGCGACGGCACAGCAGCCGACCCCGACAACAACGGACGCTATGATGAAGAGCTTGATCCCCTCATCAGCCGCTTAGACACCGGCGCCGGCCTTTCCGTGAGCCTTTCCTGGCGCATTAATTAACTCCCACATTTCTTTAAGCCTTAGCCTTACCATCAGCGTAATGAAAAACAGAATTATCCTTATGCTTGCCCTGCTGGCCTTTGCCAGCGGCCTGCAAGCGCAAAGTCCTGTGGTGGAAGTCACCGCGGACATAACCACCTTCGCCAACTGGACCGCTGACAATGTTTACCTGATCAAAGGCACCATTTACGTGAAAGGAGTCCTGATCATTGGCCCTGGCACCGTCATTCGCGGCGACAAAGCCACCAAGGGCACCTTGGTCATTACCCGAACAGGCCAGATTAACGCCAACTCCGTGTTAGACGACAATCCGGCTATCGTGTTCACCAGCTCTGAGCCCGCAGGCAGCCGCGCCCCCGGCGACTGGGGTGGGATTGTAATACTTGGCGAATCCCCGATTAACGCCGCAGGGGGTACTGCCCTGCTTTCCGCCGTCAACAACGCTTCGAATGATGGCCAATACGGCGGCATCAACAGCGCTGATGTATCCGGTTCACTCCAAAAAGTGCGCATTGAGTATGCAGGAGCAGCGCTGATAGGCGGTGTCCGCCTGGGCGGCCTGACGCTTGCCGGAGTGGGTACCGGCACCACGCTCAAAAACGTGCAAGTCACCAACTGTGCCGGAGATGGTTTCGACATTCGCGGCGGAACGGTGAACATGAGCCAACTGCTCAGTCATCGCAATGCCGATGACGATTTTGACCTGACGCATGGCTATTCCGGTCGGGTCCAGTTTGCCGCTGGTCTGCGTGACAACGGCAATGTAAACGGCGAGAGCGGAGCCAACGGCCTGGAAGCCGACAACAACGCCTCCGGCTCTACCGCCATTCCCTACACCTCGGCCACGTTCAGCAACCTGTTGCTTGCCGGTCCGCTGGTTACCACGGGCACAAGCATTGATGCCGATTTCCAAAACGGCATTCGCATCGGGGGAAATGCCCGCGTGGGCATCTACAACAGCATCGTCATGGGCTACCCCACCGGCATCAACATTGACGGCGCTGCCACCCAGGCCGCGGCTGATGCCGATGCCTTTGACATCCGCAACACCTTTGTAGCTGGCTGCCTTAACGAGCTGGCAGCATCCGGCGGTTGGGACATTAGCGGCTTTTTTGATGAAGCCGGCAAAGGCAATGTGACCTATCCGGCTAACGATTCCATCTTGTTGGTGGATCCCTTCAACCTGACCTTTCCTGACTTCAAGCCAACTGCAGTTTCACCCGTTTTAGGAGCTGCCAGCTTCAGCGCACCAGCCCTCGCCGCCTTTACCAGCGTTACCTACAGTGGTCCTTTTAACAACAGCCTGGACTGGACCCTGTGTTGGTCAAACTTTGACCCCTCATCTACCCCTTATAGTTCTGGCAGCGAATTGGTAGGCGGGCCCATCAACGTCAACTTTGCCTACGACGGCCGTCCTTCTTCCGACTCGCTCACGGTTGACTTTACCAACGAAACCGACGGCGCGGTTCGCTACTTCTGGAACTTCGGCGACATTACCACCGATACGGACACCTCCAGCCTGGAAAACCCTTCCTGGACCTATCCCGAAGCCGGTTCCTACGAAGTGCGCCTGCGCGCCACCGGCGTTTGCGACAACCAGGATTCGCTCTCTATCAACACCTTTGTGGGGTTGGGCCTGAACGACTGGTTCAGCGGTGCCCGACTGACCTTGTTCCCCAACCCAGCCAGCCAACTCGTCTGGTTAGACATGGACCTGCCCCGCGCAGAATCCTTGCAGGTGCTGCTCATGGACATGCAGGGCCGCGTGCTCCGTGACTACGGCACCCTGGACATGCAGGCCGGCCAGTTCCGCTACACCATCGCCCTTGATGGCATTGAAACCGGACTCTACCTGTTGACCATTGCCGGCCCGGGGGGCTTTCACGCTCAGAAACTACAGGTTAACCCCTAACCATGGTCTTGCCCGGTAAAACCAGAGCAAAGCCAGACCCCGGAACCGCAAAACGGACCGCGGGGGGAATCGCAACGATACGCTGATCGGGGGGGTCGTGGTCTTAGTGCCGCGGCCCCCATTTTTTTTTGGCATCGCTATAAAGCCCAGATCCTGCGTTACGCCCAATTTTTAACCCCCTCATTTACAGGAGTAAACTCCGGCGTTAAAAATTGGGCAAGCCTTGACTCTGGGCTTTATAGCGATGCCCTTAACTGCCATGCTATAAAGCCCAGATCCTGCGTTACGCCTTCCACTTAACATTCGCTTAACAAAATGGTATCGGAATCTTAATCTGTCCAATACCCTGCCAGCACCAGAAAGACTTCATCTTTACATTGTCTTTTAGAGGAATGATTTTCACGCTTTGAGTCGTTTTGAGTCGCTTTGGTTAATCAAGTTATTCTAACTTATATAGTTTTTCTTTTGTTTTGGATCGAACGCCCCCAGAGCCCGGCCTTTTAAGGTCGGGCTTCTTTTTGTCCTGTATCTTTGGAAACCTATTTTTTCAGGCCTATGCGTTTCTTGTTCGTCGCCATGATTCTGCCCGCCGCCACCTTCCGGCTCGCCGCCACCTTCCGGCTCGCTGTCGCCTTCTTTTTCGCGCTCGCTTCCTGCCAACAGGCTGCCGAAGAGGCAATCGCCCCTTCCACCCCTGCTGAAAAGCCTCTTTTCCGACTCGTTTCCGCCGAAGAAAGCAACATTCACTTTGCTAATCCGCTCGACGAAAACTCGGAAATGAATATATTTTTATATGACAACTATTACAGCGGAGGAGGGGTTGCCGTCGGCGACCTCAACGGCGATTCACTTCCCGATCTGTTCTTCACCGCCAACCTCTTGCCCGGGCGCCTGTTTTTGAACCAGGGCAAGTTGCGCTTTCAGGAAGCTACCCGCGAGGCTGGATTGCTTTACCCCAAAGGCTGGACCACCGGTTGCTCCATGGCCGACGTCAACGGCGACGGATTCCTGGATCTCTACATTTGCCGCTCGGGAAAATTTGCAGAAGACCAGCGTCGCAACCTGCTCTACCTCAACAACGGCAACGGCACGTTCACGGAAGCCGCCAAAGCCTTGGGCCTGGACGATCCCGGCTATTCCATGAACGCCGTGTTCTTTGACTACGACAATGACGGCGATCTGGATTGCTACCTCATCAACTACCCCGTTGAGGCGTTCAAGAATTTTTATGTCGAAGCGATTCGCAGCCAGCGCGACCCCCTGGCCGGAGACAAACTGTATCGAAATGACGGCAACCGCTTTACCGACGTGAGCGCGCAGGCTGGCATCAATGGCTCTCCGATCAGTTTCTCGCTCAGTGCGGCGGTCACGGACTTTAACCTGGACGGCTATTTGGACCTGTACATCAGCACGGACTTTACCGAGCAGGATTTCTACTACCTCAACAACGGCGACGGCACCTTCCGCGAAAGCCTGAAAAGCGCCTTTGGCCACACCTCGCAATTCAGCATGGGCAACGACGCGCAGGACATTAACCGCGACGGCTGGCAGGACCTGGTGGTGCTGGACATGCTCCCGGAAGAAAACCTCCGTCAAAAAACGCTGCTCGGCCCCAACGGGTATGACCGCTACCAATTGCAGGTCGAATTTGGTTTTGGCCGCCAGCAAATGCGCAACAGCCTTCAACTCAACGATGGCAATGGGCAGTTTCGCGAAGTGGGCCAGTGGTCAGGTATCAGCAATACCGACTGGAGCTGGTGCGCCTTGTTGGCCGATTACGACAACGATGGCTGGACCGACCTGTATGTAACCAACGGTTTCAAACGCGATTATACCAACCTTGACTTTCTGAAGTACACCGCTCCAGAGAACAAAGAAGCCGCCCAAAAACTCGGCCAGGAGCAAGATCTGGGCCAACTGGTTCGGCAATTGCCCAGTGTTCGCATTCCCAACTACGCCTTTCGAAATACAGGCAACGGGCGCTTTGAAAAGGTGAGCAAGGCCTGGGGTGTGCAATACCCCTCGTTCTCTAACGGCGCCGTGTACGCCGATCTGGACCGCGATGGCGACCTGGACCTGGTGGTCAACAACATTGACGACAAAGCTTTTTTATTTGAAAATACGGCAAGGGCAGGGCAGCACTGGTTGCAAGTGCGCCTGGAGGGGGCAGAGAAGAATCGCTTCGGCGTTGGTGCGCGCGTTCGGG
This sequence comes from uncultured Chitinophagales bacterium, assembly GCA_964429745.1. Classification (GTDB taxonomy): domain Bacteria; phylum Bacteroidota; class Bacteroidia; order Chitinophagales; family BACL12; genus WGOA01. The sequence continues at coordinate 18,152 of CAYSDI010000035.1, forward strand.
TAGAAACGGCAGCAGGAACGCAGGAACAGTTCATGATGCCCAGTCGCGGGTTTCTGTCCAGTGTGGAGCCGGTTTTGCATTTTGGCCTCGGTGGCGACCAGCGTGTGCAGCGGGTGTCGGTGCGCTGGCCCGACGGCAGGGTGCAGGTACTCGGCGACCAAAGCGCCGATCGGCGCATCACTCTCAAATACGCGAATGCTGTTGCTGGAGAACTGCCCACCCTTCGCCCGGATCCTGTTTTCCGGAATGCTCCGGCACCGGCGTTCACCCACCGCGAAAGCGCGTACATCGATCTGAAAACGGAGCCCCTGCTGCCTCATTTCTGTTCCACGCAGGGCCCCGTGCTCGCCGTCAACGACCCGGACAGCAACGGGCTGGCTGACCGCATTTTTGTGGGAAGTGCCAAAGGTTATTCAGCAGCAGTTTTCCAGGTTAGGCCGGATGGATCGCTGCAAGCACAAGCACAACCTCAGCCGGCCCTTGCCCGCGATGCCGCCAGTGAAGACGGCGGTGCGGTCTGGTTTGACGTGAACCAGGACGGTTTCGAGGATCTCTATGTGGCTTCCGGCAGTTACGAAGACAAGCCTGGCGACCCAGCGCTTATTGACCGGTTGTACCTGGGCAATGCCCAGGGGCAACTGACGCCGTCTGGCCAGGATCTCGCTTTTACCGGGGCAGCAGCCGGCTCCGCGCCCGCCGCCGCCGACTTCAACCGCGATGGCTTCCCCGATCTTTTTGTCGGGGCAAGGACCTTGCCTGGGCAGTACGGCATGCCGGCAAAATCCTGGCTCCTGCTCAACGACAAAGGCATACTCAAGCCTGCTGAACTGCCCGCACAACCCGGCGGTCTGGTAACCGCCGCCTGTTGGGCCGACCTGAACGGCGATAGCTGGCCCGACTTGGTGGTGGCTGGCGAATGGATGCCGGTATTGGTCTACTACAACCAACAGGGCAAGCTCCGGGCTCCGTCGGCTTTGCCGGGCGGCAGCGGCTGGTGGTACAGCCTTCAGGCCATAGACCTTGACGGCGATGGCAAGCAGGATCTGGTGGCCGGTAACCGGGGCTGGAATGCGCAAGCCCAGGCCAGCAGCGAACAGCCTGTCCGCATGTATGTCAAGGACTTTGACCAGAATGGTCAAACCGAGCCAATAATAACCTATTATATAGATAACATAAGTTATCCTATGGCGTCGCGCGACGATTTGCTGGATCAGCTCGTAGTGCTCAAGAAGAAGTACACGCGCTATGCTCCTTACGGCAGCGCTACGTATGAGACTATTTTTAGCGAGCAGGAGCGGAGCGGGGCACAGGAATACCGGGTGGAGAATTTCAGCAGCACGGTCTTTTACAACCAAGGGGATGGCAAATTCAGCGCCTTGCCGCTGCCCGCCGAAGCGCAACTTTCGCCCATTTGGGGCATCGCCCCGCGCGACCTCAACGGCGACGGTTTGCCCGACCTGGTCCTGACCGGAAACTTTTTTGACAACCGCGCAGAAGCCGGTCCTGCTGATGCTAACCGCGGCACGGTGCTGCTTCAGGAAAAGGGCCGCAACTGGCGCGCGCTTACCCCCGCGCAAAGCGGGCTCTTCCTGCGCGGTGATACCAGGGCCTGCACCTGGATTGGCAACACCCTGCTGGTGCTCAACAACAGCGGACCGCTTCAAAGCTTCCAGTATGCCCAACCAAAGCTTTAGCACAAGCGCTTGGCGCTGGCTTCTCACTGTGCGCGTTGCTTCCTCCATCAGCGCGTTGCGGTCCCACCCCAGCGGGCGCGCTGCCACCCGTGCAACCTGCTTAAGCGCGTTGCTGCTGCTGGCCGCAGCGGGCTGTCACAGCACGGACAAGTCCCGGGAGCCCGGAACAACACAGCCGCTGCTTCCTGCCCAGGCCTTTTACCAGCCCCTCAACGACATAACAGATGTTATGGTTGACGACATCTTCTCACCACCGCTGGCCGCCCGCACGTACGCTTATGCCTGCCTGGCTGCCTGGGAAACCTATGTTTTGGCAGAAAAGTTGGCAGAAAGGTTAGCAGAAAAGTCGGTAGAAAAGTTGGCAGAAACTAACGCCGCCGCAGAAAGCCACTCACTCGCCACCCTTCTCAACGGCTTCGATGCCCTCCAAGTCAGCGTTCCCCCCGGAGCCGATCCCCGCCTGAGTGCCAGCCTGGCCTTTTATCGGGTGGGCGCTGAGCTCGTTTTCTCAGAAGCAGATTTGCTCAAGGCACAGAACGCCTTTCGCGCGCAGCAGCAGCCCCGTTTTTCCGAAGCTGTCTTTCTCGCCAGCGACTCGTTGGCCGCTCTGGTAGCCGATGCCCTTCGCCCGTACCGAAATGCTGACGCCTACCGCGAAACCCGCTCCCTGCCGCGCTACCAGTTCAGCCGCGAGCCCGGCTGTTGGATGCCCACCGCGCCGGGATACTTTGATGCGGTGGAGCCTAATTGGGGCAAAATCCGGCCCTTTGCCCTGGACAGCGCCTCGCAGTTCAGGCCAGCCCCGCCCACACCATACAGCACAGCCCGTACGAGTGCTTTCTATGCAGAAATGCTGGAGGTCTATGAAAGCAGCAGCACGCTGAGCGAAGAGCAAAAACAAATCGCTAATTTTTGGGATTGCAATCCCTTTAACCTTGAAGTGCAGGGACATTTCAACTACAGCAGCAAGAAAATCAGCCCTGGCGCACATTGGATGGGCATTGCCAGCATTGCCTGCAGCGATGCCGGACTGGCATACCGGGAGGCGCTTTGGGTGCACACGGTACTCGCGCTCGCGCTGCACGACGCCTTTGTGAGCTGTTGGGAAGAAAAGTACCGCAGCCAATATATCCGCCCCGAAACAGTCATCAATAACCTTTTAGATGCTACATGGGTGCCACTGCTGCAAACACCGCCCTTCCCTGAATACCCCAGCGGACACAGCGTGGCTTCTGGCGCAGCGGCAGTTGTGCTCACGCAAATGCTCGGGGCGCGTGCCTTCACCGACAGCGTCGAAGTGCCCTTTGGACTACCCGCGCGGTCCTTTGCCTCGTTTGAGGCGGCTGCGTTGGAGGCCTCGCTTAGCCGCATGTACGGCGGCATTCATTTCAGGCCCGCGGTCGAAAGGGGACTTACCCAGGGCCGCGCGGTAGGTGAACAACTGGCTGCGGCGGTCCGATTGCGCCAGGTAGAGAAGCCACAAGCGCGTTAATCGGCTGTAGGGGCAGCAATGAGCTACTTTTAGGTCCTAACACAAGCACCTGGGAACCCTCAAAAAGCTCGCGTTGTTGTGTTACTTTGGTTACAGAACAGCGGAACTGTCGGGTCTACTTTTGCCCATATCAAGTTGCTAACCAACCAAGATTGACCATGAACGTCGAGCAAATCTATACCGGATGCCTGGCCCAGGGCGCCTATTACATCACCTCCAACGGCGAAGCTGCCATTATTGACCCCTTGCGCGAAGTGCAGCCCTACCTCGATCGCCTGGAGCGCGATGGTGTCAAGCTGAAGTACATTCTTGAGACGCACTTTCATGCCGATTTCGTGAGCGGTCACTTGGATCTGAGCCGCAAAACCGGTGCGCCCATCGTCTTTGGCCCCACTGCGCAGCCTTCTTTTGACTTTTTGGCTGCCGCAGATGGGCAGGAACTCCAATTGGGAAAAGTACGCATTAAAGTGCTGCACACCCCTGGTCATACCATGGAGAGCACCTGTTACCTGTTGAAAGATGAAAGCGGCAAAGACCATTCGCTGTTCAGCGGCGATACCCTTTTCCTCGGCGATGTCGGGCGTCCCGACCTGGCTCAGAAAGCGGCGAGCATGACGCAAGAAGAGTTAGCAGGCCTGCTTTACGAGAGCCTCATGACCAAAATCATGCCGCTGGCCGACGACGTCACTGTCTATCCCGCCCACGGAGCCGGCAGTGCCTGTGGCAAGAACATGATGAAAGAAACCGTGGACACCCTGGGCCACCAGAAAGAGATCAACTACGCGCTCAACCAGCCGGACAAAGCCTCCTTCATCGCGGCGGTAACCGAAGGGCTCACGCCGCCTCCCGGCTACTTTGGCATGAACGTGGCCATGAACAAAACCGGCTATACCTCCTATGATGACGTGTTGTCCAAAGGCATGCGGGCGCTTGCTCCGGGCGAAATGGAGGCTGTGGTGGACGCAACTTCCGCGCTGGTGCTCGACACCCGTTCGCCCGGCGACTTTTCGCAGGGCTTTGTGCCCCAATCCGTCAACATTGGGCTCAACGGCGACTTTGCTCCCTGGGTGGGTGCCATGATTGCAGACGTCAAGCAGCCCATCGTGTTGGTCTGCGATGCCGGCAAAGAAGAAGAGGCCATTACCCGTCTGAGCCGCGTCGGTTTTGACAATGTGCTCGGCTACCTGGATGGCGGCATTGATGGCTGGAAGAAAGCCGGCTTGGAAGTGGACAGCGTCAACCGTATTTCAGCCGAAGAATTTGCCAGCCAATACAAGGCCGGTGAAAGCATGGTGCTGGACGTTCGCAAAGAGACCGAGTACGCCGCCGAGCACGTGGATGAAGCCCACAGCCGTCCGCTGGCCGCCATTAACGATTGGGTGCGCGACGTGCAACCCAACCAGCATTTCTTTTTGCATTGCGCCGGCGGCTACCGCAGCATGATTGCCGCGTCCATTTTGCAGGCTCGCGGCTACCGCAACTTCACCGAAGTTGACGGAGGCTTTGTCGCCATCAGCAAGACCCAAGCGCCGCGCTCCAATTTTGTCTGTCAAAGCAAAGTGTTGCGCTAAGGGTACTTCTGAAAACTCCGTATCCATAACATAATAAACAATCTGCACAACATTTAAAATGTTATGTTAGAATTTATCCGCAATCCCTGGCCCTGGTACGTTGCCGGACCCCTCATTGGCCTGACAGTGCCCGCGCTGTTGCTGGTGGGCAATAAATCTTTCGGCATCAGCTCTTCGCTGCGGCACATTTGTGCCGCCTGTTTGCCAGCTAACATCCCTTTCTTTCAGTACAACTGGCGCAAGGAACTGTGGAACTTGTTCTTTGTAGCCGGAATTTTGGTCGGTGCTGCGTTGGCCACGCTGTTTTTGGCCAATCCTGATCCGGTGGTGGTGCATCCCAAGCTGGCCGCTGACCTGGCGCAGTACGGCATCACCGATTTCAGCAAACTCGTTCCCACGCAGGTGGTCAATTGGTCTGCGTTGTTAACGCTGCGCGGCTTTTTGATGATCGTGGTGGGTGGCTTCCTGATCGGTTTCGGCACGCGCTATGCCGGCGGTTGCACCAGCGGTCATGCCATCATGGGCTTGTCTACGCTACAATGGCCCTCGCTGGTGGCCACCTGTTGTTTCATGGTGGCCGGAATTCTGATGGCCAATTTTGTGCTCCCCTTCCTGCTAGCCCTTTAACCTTTCGTTGCCATGAGTACTCAAGTATTTCCCCCGAGTGTAGAAGAAGAAATCAGGCACCAGGACACCATGTGTGTCAACGAGAGCGTGATTGAGCACCGCTGGTACGACAACCTCAAGTACATGGCCATTGGCCTGGCTTTCGGCGTGGTCTTTGTCAAGGCCGAAATCATCAGTTGGTTCCGCATCCAGGAAATGTTCCGCTTTCAGTCGTTTCACATGTATGGTGTCATCGGCAGCGCGGTGGTGGTGGGCATGCTTTCGGTGCTGCTGATACGGCGCTTCAACATCACGACCATTGAGGGCGAGACCGTCGTCCTTGCCAGCAAAACCTTCAACAAAGGCCAGATTTACGGCGGATTGTTGTTCGGTTTTGGCTGGGCCATTACGGGTGCCTGCCCCGGCCCGCTGTTTGCACAGATCGGCAACGGAGCCAGCGTAGTTTTAGTTACGTTATTCAGCGCCATCGTCGGTACTTGGGTATACGGGTATTTTCGCGATAAATTGCCGCATTGAAGCGGGGGATAGAGGCGCTGGTCCTGGAGCAGATTGAGTAGCGTCAGACCTGTCGCCTTTAGCGTGTTTTTGTTGTGTGACCCAAGTAACGGAACAGGCCGCAAATCTGCACTAATCTTGTAGCATCAGAGCCGGAGCGCGCGCAATGCGTTACAACGTTGCTCTGGGCAAAAAATCCTTTCCCCCGTTTTCAATTCCATGAAATCACTCACCCTTTTCCTCTTTACCATGCTTACTTCTCTGTTCAACCTCTTTGGCCAAACCAGCAATGCCGACCTGCAAACCGCGGTCAACGAAGGCGCTTTTTTAGTGGATGTGCGCAGCCCACAGGAATTTGCCGAAGGGCATGTCAAAGGCTCAGTCAACATACCACTTGACCGCGTCGCCGCACAACTGGACAAGTTCAAAGGCCACGAAAATATCGTCGTTTTCTGCCGCAGCGGTGCTCGCAGCAGCCAAGCCAAATCCATTCTGGAGCGCAACGGCCGTGCCAACGTCATCAACGGCGGTACTTGGCAGGCGGTGAACCAATGCGTGAAGGCCAAGCCTTAAAACGGCCATTCACGTGGCAGACTAAGCCAAGAGCGAGGTCACGGCCATTCCTATGGCAATAGCCAACCCAAAGCTGATCAGCGTGCCGATGAGCATGTACTCGGTCAGTTTGCGTTGGCCTGCTTGGCTCAGGTCGCCGAAGCGAAAGACCGACTTTGCCGCCAGCAGGAAGCCAACGGCTTCAAAATGGCCGCTGGCGATGAACCCAAACACCAACACGCGCTCCAGCACTCCAATGATTTTGCCGGCGTTTGGCAAGGAACTGGCGTTTTCTGTCGCAAGCGCTTCGGACCAAGGCCGCATAACATTTTCCATGATTATGGAGGCCGGTTGAATCAGGAAATAACCTGTCGTAACATAAATGATGGTATTGCCGCTGAGCAGACCGGGCAGGATGGCAGGATTTTGCTCAATGCTATAGACCCAGACCAGCGCGATAGTCAACAGGTGCGCCCCCTGATCGCCGAAGAACCAAGCGGTACTGTACCGCTCTTGCTTTCCATAAAGTTTTATGAGATCTATAAGAAAATGGCTGCCAGCCAGCAACAGCGCTAAGGGCCAAAGCGCCGGGCTTTCGGTCCAGGCCAAGGCAGCAAACGTCAGTGCGGTATGAAGCAATACATGCACATAGAGTTGCCATGCCGCCCCTTTGCGATCCTCTTTGGCACGCACCCAGCTTTTGGGCTGCAACAGGAAGTCGCCGATTAGATGAGCCAGTACCAGTGCCGCAAGCGTATTCATGAGCGTTGTTGGTTGATTCGTTTGCGGTAAAGTTCTTCCAGCGCCAGAATTTCGGGCAGGTGCGCCCGGCGAAAGCGGTCGCTGACCGTGTTTTGCTCAATGCCCAGTTGCTCGCCCAACTGCTGCTGGGTCTGCTCCGGCTGTCGCAATACGGCAGCGGCAATTTCCGCTGAATTTACAGTCCAGGCGTCCATGGTTATGCCCGCCAGCCGCAAACAGAGGTTCAGGTCTTCGTCCAATGCCGGCCAGGGCGAACTCATGGCCAGGTTCACCTTCTCCTTGCGCAAGCGCTCATATTGCTCCCCCGACCGCACAAAGGCCGGTCCGTTGCTTTCCGTAATCTGCCGCGCAGCGAAGTTTTTTTCGCCAATGCCAATAGCCATGCGCACATCCAGCACGGGGTTGCGTTTCTCCGCGTCGTCCGGCGGGATACTGCGGATGAGCGCCTTGATCCGTAGCGCGGTCAACAGGGCGTCTGCCGGGTCGTCTATTTGTATCTGAAAGCTGTCTCCGCGGTAAATGTCCCATATTCCGGGCGAAGGGCCCCATTCCCGGAGCAGCTTTTTCAGCGGCTTCAACCAGCGATCCTGCCGCATGACGTGGCGCGACCCGACCAGGTCGCCGGTGATGATGGCAATCATGGCACAAATATCGGTTAATAAGTCGATATTGTCAATAATCGTTTAATAAGACGATAATTAGGATTATCGGGGTTTAAGCCTTCCCTTTTCACTCGAGCTGGATATGCGAAGCCTTCACTTCTGCCTGGTATTGAGCTAAAGCATCAGGTCAACCCTTTGGTCATCAACCCATCAGATCGGTATCACCTCCGGAAATGACCGGTGTTGCTTTCAGATACGCACCTTGAGGTTGGCAATGAATGGCGTTATGGATAGACGGGAGGGGATTGTTAGCCTTTTAAAGCTACTTCTATGAGAAAGATTTTACTGACGTGTTTCGGCCTATTGGCCGCTGTGGGCCTTCATGCACAACGGACCACCGACTCGTTAAACGCGTCATCGTCGCAATTGGTGGCAGGTCAGGTTTCGGGGGCTGCCGTCTTGACTGGTGGAACAAATTGGGATGTATTTAACGTGTCGTCCGGTACCTACACCTATGGGATACTTCCGCTTTAGAGGGGATTGGTTAAGAAAGTGTCTTTTGAAAACAAAGTATTTTTAGCCGGTGCAAAGTATGGCTACTTTGCCGACCCCCGGTACACGAATCGGGTAGAGGTTTACGATGGCACCAGCAATTCCTGGACTTCGCTCAGTCTGTCCAATAAACGGGAAGTTGGCGGTGCAGGAGCCGCTGGCGACTACGTATTTTTTGCCGGAGGAACTGGCAGAGATGATATCTCTGGACCGGTATACATTTATAGGACAGTAGACATCTTTAATTCAGTAACCGGTTCACGTATTGTCAATCAACTCAGCAAGGCCAGGGGTACCATTTCAGTGGGAGCCGCCGGAACGCAGATTCTGTTTGCGGGAGGCTGGTACTGGGATATTACCTACACTATCCTTGAGACAGATCGCGTGGATATTTACGATGTAAGCACCAGCACATGGTCAACTGCTACGCTTTCTGAAAAACGGCAGAACATGGCCGTAGCCACAGTGGGCGATCTGGTGATTTTTGCAGGAGGCCTCAACAGCAATATCGGTCTTGTAAAGAATGTAGACATCTACAACACAACTTCCAAAACCTGATCAACAACCAATTTGCTGAGAGCCAATTGCGGCATGATTGCTACCGTTGATGGCAGCAAAGCCTATTTTGCCGGTGGTACACTAAATGGAAACCGGGTGCAGGTTTACGATGCACTTTTCAATACCTGGAGTTGGTTTGCCCTGCCAGCCAACATTCGCAATTTTACCATGGATGCTGTTCATGGCAAGGTCTACTTTGGAGGTGGTTACCAGGATGCAACCAGCTCCTATTCTCCCTATGTTGTAATCTATGATCCTGCTACTGCCACCTGGACTGGTGAGTTACTCTCACAACCCAGAATTCTGGCTGCAGCCGTGGTAGTGGACGATGCAGTGGGCGTATTTGCTGGAGGCTTGGCAAAAGGTGCGACTTCAACACCTGTTGTAAGTAACCGCGTAGACTTGTATGCAGTGCCTGTTTTGCGAACTGACTTTACAACCTATGATCAAGCCGCACCGGGGCAAATGGGTATTGCTCTGAAACCGAATCCCTGCATCAATGAGTTGCAGATTGGTTTGGCAGATGCAGTGCATCTGCCCGCAGTAGTGACTGTTTACAACCTACAAGGGTCCAAAGTCATGGAGTTCCAAAGCAACAACCCGATCACAGTTATTCGTTCCGGTGGTTGAGCCTTTGAAATGTCCAAAGTCATGGAGTTCCAAAGCAACAACCCGATCTTTAGCCGTGATGTTTCCGGTCTGCAAACCGGAACCTACCACTTGGTTGTACGGGACGCTGTTAATCAACTGCAGACAGCATGCTTTGTTAAAGGCCAATGAGGCCAGCGGCTAATGTCGTTGTCCTGATTTATGCGGTTATTGCGCCAAGACAGGACTGTTCCAGCACCGGACTTCAGATAGACCTGGTCATGATACCATGACCAGGTTTGTTTTTTTGGGGGGATGGCTACGATCACCGATCTCTTTACCTCATTCGCCTAGAATTAAAATCCTTTCCGATGTATGTAAAGGCGGATTCTCAGCGTAAACATTTGCCAAGTAGAGTCCACTAGGCAAAGCAGAAACATCGAATTGGCTAATGGTATTGCTATTAAATTATTCTAACACCAACTTTCCATTGGCCGAAAATATCCGCACTGTGATAGTAGAAGGATCACCTTCATTTGAAATGTATAGATGTGTGGAAGCGGGGTTGGGGAAAACGTTGATTCTTGAAGGAGCCAAATTGTCGTCCGTAGATATAAGAAGGCAATCGTACAAATTGAAACTTAAAACCGAAATTGACTCCAAGGTGTACAAATCACTTTCAAGGAGATATAACTCTGCGGTTTCAACATCTTCAACACGTGCATCCTGCCTTGCTGTAAATGATCTTTCAATTTCCAGTTCGTTAGCCGGAATGACCCAGCCACCAGGAACAATGTGAAGATCGTCGCCAAAGGTTGCAGAGCCGCTGGTATCAACGGCCACTCCAAATGGGTAGTCAGTGCGAGTAGATTGTCGAGCTAATCTATACGTTGCAAGGGTACTGTCGCACTCCACCGCAGTGGATGCTAAAATTTCGCCACTCACGTCTAAAGAAGGCAATGCTGGTTGAATGTTATAGGTAAAGTCTACGTCTGTTATATCGGCAACGTTCTCGGACAGCACGCCGTTTCCATTCGGCTCCACCACCGTGAAATTGCCCGAAATATCGGATAGACCTTTGAGGGTTGGCCAACCATAAACGCGGAAGAAAGAGAAGTCAGTATCATAAGATAAAAATACATTATGGAACTCATATCCTCAAAGTGAAGCCGAGGGATCGTAGTAGTCGGGTACTTCCAAAAAAAACGGATTGTTGAACGGTATTTGCAGACGGCTTACATCGCGAAAAACACAATCAGTAAAGGAAACGCCATAAGCTTGGGCCATTTTGCGGGAATAATAGGCCGCGTAATCGCTCCTGTCAATAAAGCAGCGCTCAAACAGAACGCTGCCCTGAACGGGACTTACATCGTCTGCACTCGCTGATATCGCCCTTTGCATAGGTATTCTCCGGCCTGCAATTGTCTCTAATATAGCAGTCTCACACGGTGATTGAGACAGGTAGAGAAGTACTGTTGAGTTGAAAAAGGGCAAGAGCCATACCCGACCAACCAATATTGGTAAAAGAGCAATTTTCAAACAAAACGTTCACAATGCGGTGATCTGGTACGTGGGGCTCGATGTCCACTCCAGCCTCGGGCAAGGTGCCTTTGGTTCCGGTCAAGAAGCAATGGCGCACCGTTAAATTCTCAACGCTAATAACGCTCATACCCTGACGATGGTGATTGATAAATTGTACATCTTATATCAGTGCATTAATTGTGTAACTGATACCACATTCTTCATCTCCACCAATGTGAATTCCATCGCCTCCGCTATCACGGAGCGTCAAGCCTTTTACCACCATATTTTCGCAATTAATAATGTTGATAGTGTGTCGCCACTCGCTATCGGCCAGAGTCGTGTATTCTGGCTTATTCATTATAAATGATGCTCCGTAACCAATCATCGTGACTCCATTGCAGTTGACAAACCTTACCAGATTGGCGAAGATAAAGTTGAATTCTCCGGGCAATGCGCGCAGTACAACTCCGGATTCGAAAATGATGGTTTTGTCCGTCAAATCGAAAAAGGAGCTCGGGCCAATATTCCAATCCCTCGTCTGCAAATTGACGATTACCGTATCATTCGGGGAGTTAATTGCAGATTGGAAAGCATCTGTAGCATTGGTCGGGTTGAAGCCAAAAGATGAAGCCAAAACTGAAGATGCCGAAACATCAAATCCTACGAGCAAAATGCAGCTACATAAGAACCAAATGGGGTTATTATTTCTCATGTCTTTTCTTTTGTTTTAAAGTAGATAGTGAAGAGCTTTGTGTAAATAAATATTAAAAATAAATAACAATAACATTTACTTTTAATTTTTTATGATTGAAATTAACTTTGAGGTGTATAGTAGCCATCTCTAAAACAGAATCAGTTAAAAATAGAAAGAAAGTCCCCATCATCGTCATCTTGTTTGAATGTGGAAAACATTTCCATTGGTTTATCTTCTATGCGTTTTCCATGTTCCAACAAGACTTCTGTTGGGGTCATTCCCAACAAGGTATCATGCGGTCGGTCATTGTTAATAGCTGCTGCAATTCCCGGATGACACGCTTGGCTCCAATGGACCGTTCGACTGTTATGTTCAGTACCTCTCGGTTAAAATCATCAATGATGTTCAACACGCGGAATGGCGCACCATTGGTCATCCGATCGTGCATAAAGTCCAGAGACCAAGTTTCATTGGGATGACCTGGTTCCACCAAGGGTCGCGGTTCTCGCGTAATCCTGCGCTTCTTGGTCCGTTTACGACAATGGAGGTTCATTAGCCGATAGACTCGCAAAACACGCTTGTGATTCCAGGGTTTTCCTTGCTTGCGAAGCTTCTGAAAGAGCTTACCGATTCCGTAGCCGGTAGTACCTCCCAGCACCTCCTTGATAGCGTTTATGAAAGCTGAATTATTTCGCCTGCGATGCCGGTAGTAAAGAACCGAGCTACTCAAACAGAGCAATAGACAGGACTGACGACGGCTGATGCAATATTTTTCATTCAAATAGGTCACCGCATCGCGCTTTTCGCCAGGCCTTAAAGATTTTTTTCTATCAAATCCTTGAGTGCATCACGTTGCATGCTCACGTCGGCATACATCCGTTTCAAACGAGAATTTTCCTCCTCTAATTCCTTGATCCGCTTGAGCTGCGAAGCATCCAGTACCCAATACTTGCTCTTCCAATTGTAAAAGTAGGCTGACTAATGCCATTTTCCCGACACAGATCCGAAACCGAGCGACCCGAATCGTACTCTTTGTGTATCGAAATAATCTGGGTCTCTATAAAACGCGACTTCTTCATAGTCTTCAAGATTAGTGAATATATGGTTATCACTGACTCGGTTTTTGGGGAGGGTTACAGTCTGATCCGGGATTACTTCCCCAAAGGCACAGACTTTAATGCTATTACTGCCGAGCGGTTGAAAGAGGTGCAACATCAACTTAACGAGCGTTCTAGAAAAGTGCAAATTGGTACATTCCCAAGGAAGTCTTTCATCAGCTGTGCGGGGTATCGCCCTAACGATTTTTACCTACGTGGCTGGCGATTGGAAACCACAGCGAACAAGCAGGGTTTTGGGAATTAAGGGGAAGAGCAACCGCTCTCTTCAACATTCCAAAACCTCAGACCCTAATATTTCTCAAAAAACAAAAAGAGTTTCCAACATTATAAACAGTAGGGAGTGTTGCGTTAAAAGTCAGAGACCGCTATACCAAAGAAAACAGCAGGAATAATTTTGATGTTAATATATAAATATTACTTAAAATCAGAAGTTAATTCTTGGGCCAAGGCCTGAATCTTGGTTAAGTCGATTTGGAAGCTTAAACTTGTTATCATGTATGTACAAATATCTCAGGTTTTGTAATCCTTTTATTTCCAATGGTACTTGTTTGAATTGATTGTTATTGAGGTATAAAGATTCCAGATTTTTTAGTTGAAAGATATTTTTTGGCAACTTTTTTAAACCATCATTTTCAAGGTGAAGCGATTTAAGATTAGGCAGCATACTTAAAATAGGAATATTTTTATCAAATTCAAAATCCGTTTCATCATTCAAATACAACTCTTGCAAATTTGATAATCTGCTAAAAGTCGATGGTAATAATTTGAAGTCATTTCCACTTAAATCAAGCACTTTAAGATTTTTAAGATTACCTATACCTTCTGGTATTTTTTTTAAATGGTCATTTTTCAAACTCAAATATTGCAGATTAGTAAATTTTGACCAAATTGAGTCCGAAAATTGTATATTTTGATTGCTCAAATTCAATCTAAAAACATTTTCAGGATTTTTTAAGGCTTCGTCTATACTAATGAATTCCTTATTAAGCAATGTTGAATCTGTGGTTGATTGTGCTTTCACACTTTGAAATTGAAGTGTAAAAAGCATAAAAAGTAGATGTGATTTTTTTATCAATTTTTGTTATTCTATATTAAGATGATTTATAAAAATAAGGCTACAAAATGAAATTGTAGCCTTATCAAATTTCTATTTACTTGGACTAAACGGAAGTGATGATTTGTGGACGATAATTCTCAATTTCTCATCTTTACCTTTCTTGAAAACCCAGGTCTTATCTACCATTACTTCTTTTCCGTCTTTGCCTGTTACCCAAACATTCCCCATGGTTATGGCAACAGAACCGTAAATCTGAATCCCTTCGTTATTTTCGCCAGCATTGTCATAACGAGCCTTGACCCAAGGTGTCAATGCAAAGCCTTTATCATTAGGGTAATCGGCGTCGCCACCAATAAAGTAAGCTAATGCTCCTTTTTTGTCGTTTCTAAATGTTTGGTCGCCAAAAGCCAAGGTTGGTTTAAAAAACACTTTTCCATTGTCGTAATTGTAAGCATCGGTTAACACTTGCTCTGCAAAAGATTTATAATCGCCACCTTCTTCTTTCAATTGTCCAATTTTCACCAAAGCGTCACACCAAGCCTGCTGTGCAGCATTTACTTCGTCATACGTAATAATACTTTGTGCACCTTCTTCCACATACACTAGGCCCAAATCATCAATAACTTTTTGGACACGTTCATTTGTTTGTGGACCCTCTTTGTTAGCTTCTTCTTTTACCTCTCGAGTTGCTGGGTCGCATGAGGACGCCAAACTTGCTATTGCGATTAGCCCGAAAATCAATTTTATTTTGTTCATTTGTTTGGCTCTTTTAATTTACCTAATTTTTACAAAGGTGTTCAGGTTCATAATTTTAACAGTTTATTCTGCTTATTGTTGTCAGCGTTCAGAACTATCCGAACTTTTTTTTGAGATTAAAAAATGAAAAGTGCGGGTGCCATAGGATTTGAAACGGTAAGTTAAGTACAAGAGTCATCAACTTTCCATCATTGCAACAACAAGAGTCAGTTATTAGGCCAGTTTCAAGGCAAAAGCTGTTGAACTGAGCCAAATTCGGGGTAATGCCCGTGTAGTAGCATGAGAACTAGGGATCCAACCAACGCTATCATACCGCTGGCGTAGGGAACAGAAACAATACGGGAGCGATAGTTTTCCTGGCAATGGCCGCGCCATACAGACCGATACAGAAAAGGAGCTTAGCCGGGTTAAAGTGGAATTGCGGTACATCTCTATGGAAAGGGACATCTTAATAAAGGCGATCAGCATCTTCTCCAAGAGCGACGGAAAACCTACAGGTTCATGAGCAGCCACAAAGACAAGTTTTCTGTAGGGAGGATGTGCAAGGTCTTAGAAGTGTCCAAAACCTCCTATTACCGCTGGTTAGCTAAGCCCGTCGGGATTTGGGAGTAACGAAATCTGATGGTAGGAGCTGAGATAAAACAGGCCTTTGTTGCCAGCAAAATGACCTATGGGTCGCCA